>DASZTT010000114.1:0-7954 GCA_035547895.1 Rhodanobacteraceae bacterium | reverse complement strand
AGTGTGTGACAACCGTTGTCGTAGTATTTGTGGGTGGGGGTGGGGGTGGCGGTGGCGGTGGATCGGTACACAGTGTATGGGCTCCGCCAGCCGGTGCCAGGCACGGCTCAACCGGAGGAGCCGTATTGGGTATGGCCGCCGTCGTCGTCTGCGACGTGCTGATTGTCCAGCCGACGCCTGAAACGTCTTTGATCGATGTCAAGTAGCCGTATTCGCTGTAGGCCTGAACGGTCGAATCTTCGTCATGCAGTGTCCATGTGCCGTTGGAGTTGTGCACCAGAGTCGCGAGGCCACCACCGCCAATTTCCGGGAAATTGCCATAGGCAGCGTGGTTACCCGAAAACGAAACACTCGACCCGTCGGGTCGATACAAAGTGACTTGGTCGCACGGAACATTGGGGTTCGTGAACCCGCAATAGAGGTCCAAGTCATAGTCAAGACTGGTCCTCCAAGGGTTGTAGTTCCAGATTGAAGAACCGGTGACTGATTGGTAGTAGAGGGTGTACTTCAGACCCATCTCGCCAGGCGTAGAAAACAATGGGATGCTCAGAAGCTTGGCGCCGTCATCGACCTCCACAGGATCGCTGGCGTAGCCTTTACATTTGACCTTGTTTTTCGATTTAACGGTCGACGCAGTGTGGTTGTTAGGACTATAGATGCCGCCGTTGAAACCGCTTATTGCTTGATACTGGGGAGCGTCAAAACATAGTCGAGATCCCGCTCCAAAGACCAGTCAATGGGTGCGTACCCATAGACCGGAATCACTGGCAACGTCACTGGTGCCGGACCGTTCTTCTGCGCAATGCAAGGTTTGCCGCCGCATTGACCATCGGCAGCGCGAGCCCTTCCAGGTAGAAGGACTGCCAACGAAAAGAACATCATCAAAACAACAACCAAACACGACTTCGCGCTAAGGTCCACTGTAGAACCCAGTCTGTTCATCACAAGATCCCCCGCCTGATGGACCGCCCGAATTTCCCCGCTACTTGATGCACCCCGCAACGGATGTCGCAAGCACCCTCGTGGCTCATCCATGCGCCGCCCCTATCGAGTTCGTCCGCCCCAAAACCCGGATGTTCAACCCCCAAAGCCGCTTGCACGGTACGCTCATAACCTTTCGCTAATCTTTCACTGGAATTTTCGAATGAGCGCCAAAGACAAATTCGTCCCCCTGAGCCTGTGCGTGCTGACGGTGTCGGACTCGCGAACGCTGGAGAACGACACCTCCGGCCAGTTCCTCGTCGATGCGTTGACGGAAGCCGGACACCACCTGCACGAGCGCAAATTGCTGCGCGATGACCGTTACGCGATCCGCGCGCAGGTGGCGGCGTGGATCGCCGACGATGCAGTGCATGGCGTGTTGATCACCGGAGGCACCGGTTTCACCGGCCGCGATTCGACGCCGGAAGCGGTGTTGCCGCTGCTGGACAAGGAGATGCCGGGTTTCGGCGAACTGTTCCGCGCGGTGAGCTTCGAGGAGATCGGAACCTCGAGCCTGCAATCGCGCGCGTTCGCGGGCTTGTCGAACCAGACGTTCGTGTTCGCGCTGCCGGGTTCGACGTCGGCGTGCAGGACCGCGTGGGAAAAACTGTTGCGCGCTCAGCTCGACGCGCGCACGCGGCCGTGCAACCTGGTGGGATTGCTGCCGCGGCTGGGCAGCGGCGAATAACCGCGCCCCGCGCCCTCCTGCACTCCCAAATTGCCGAGGGCGGTGTCGATGACCACGCGCTCGAGCCTGTCCAACGCCGGATTCGCCGTGCCCTGCTTCGAATGCAGGCACAGTTCAACCTCGGGAAGCGGCGGCAGGCCGTGGCTCTCGCCGAGCCGCATGAGAGACGGCGGAATGCCGGCGCTCGTTCGCAGCGTGATGCCGAGGCCGGCCTTTACCCCCGCCCACAAACTCTGCAAGCTCGATGCGACGTAGGCCGTCCGCCACGAGATCGACGCCTTGTCGAGCGCCTCGATGCCCGCACGGCGAAAGAAGCAGGGTGGATTGAACAGCGCGAGATCGAGCGGGACGCCGGCTCGCACGCCGACCTCCAGTTCCGTCGGCCCTATCCATGTCATGGGCAGCGTGGCCAGGCGCCTGGCATCCGCGCGGCTGCCGTGGCCCATCGCGAGCACGAGGTCGAATTCACCCTGGTCCAGTCGTTCCAGCAGGCGCCCGTTGCGTTCCACTTCGACATCCACCCGTACCGCCGGATGGGCGCGCTTGAACTGGCCCAGCGCGGCGGGCAGCCAGGTCTCTGCGAAATCGCCTGGCAAGCCGAAGCGCACGACGCCTTCCACCGACATCCCGGCCACGCTGCGGACGGTTTCGTCGTTGAGTTCCAGGATCCGGCGCGCGTGGGAATGCACCAGTTCCCCGGTTTCCGTCAGCACCATCCTGCGCCCCTGTTTGCGGAACAGGGGCTGGCCCAGTTGGCTTTCCAGTTTCCTGATCTGCTGGCTCGCCGCCGATTGCGAGCGGCCGATCCTCTCCGCTGCGCGACCCAGACTGCCCGATCGCAGGATCGTGACCAGCGTTCGCATGGCGGCCATGTCGAGGTTCGGCAGGGACATCACTTTCGAATTTCCGATCAATTGATTTCAAATTATCAGATTTTCTTGAGCATGTCCCGCGCCTAACATCCGGTGCACCGCAGGCGATTCGCCGGCACACCCTTCGGCTTCGGGACTTGTCGCATGAACATTCGTACAGCAAACACCACCCGCGTCATGGCCGCGCTCCTGTTGGTATGCGCGCTCTGCAGCTCCACTGCCTTCGCCGCTTCACCCGGCACGGCCGCTTCGCTCGCCGGCACCTGGACGCTGGTGGCTGCCGATGTCCAGCATCCCGACGGCTCGCGTGAATCCGACTACGGCGCCCACCCCAAAGGGCTGCTGCTGATCGACAGGCAGGGCAACTATTCACTGCAGATCTTCAAGGCCGAACGGCCGCCCTTCCGCGCCGGCGACAAGGCGAAGGGAACACCTGCCGAGTACAAGGCGGCCGTGATGGGTTCGAGCACGCACTACGGCACGCTCCGCGTCGAACCGGATCGCGGTGTGCTCGTCTTCCACATCATCGGGGCATCATTTCCCAACTGGGAGGGCCAGGAACAGCGTCGGCAGTACGAGCTCAAAGGTGGCATCCTCAGCTACCGCGTGACCGCGCGTCCCAATGGCGATGTCCCGATCTCGGTCTGGCGGAAGGTCGGCCAAGGAGGTTCCGCGTCACCCGACCAGGCGAAGGAAGACGGGAATCGGATCAATCAGTGATGTCGAACAGGAAGGAGATCGATGATGCACGTGGGTAGTTGCCTTTGCGGTGCCGTGCGTTACGAAATACACGGCGAACTCGGTTCGATCGTGGTGTGCCATTGCCGCAAGTGCCGCAAGGCGAACGGCTCGGCGTTCAGCGGGGTTGCGCCCGTCGCACGCAAGCACCTGAAGCTCCTGTCCGGACAGGATGCGCTGGCGGAATTCGAATCCTCGCCGGGCGTGCACCGCGTGTTCTGCAAGGGCTGCGGCGCGCAGTTGTACAGCCGGCGCGACGCGACACCGGAAACATTGCGGTTGCGACTCGGCACGCTGGACACACCCGTCGAAGGCAAGCCAGGCATGCACATCTTCACCGCCTACAGGGCCGAGTGGTACGACATTCCAGGCGGCGCACCGCAACACCCGGAGCGCCCGCCGGCCTGAGCAAGAGCTCAGGCGGTCGTGAACCCGCTCAGGGTGCGGGGAGACATTTCCTCGCGCTGCACGTGCGCCACCCGTGCCGCGGGCGGGCCATGGTGCAGCCACGCGAACAATGCCGCCAGCGCTTCGGTGCCGCCTGATGCAACGACTTCGACGCTGCCGTCGTCGCGGTTCCTGGCGTAACCGGCCAGGCCCAGTTGCAACGCGAAGTCGCGGGTCGAGGCTCGGAAGAACACGCCCTGCACCCTGCCGGTCACGATGAAACGCGCGCAGGCCATCGCGTCAGTGCTTTGCCGCCGTGGTGTTGGCGGCGATCGCGGCATCCAGCAGTTTGGCATTGACGGGGCCGATGAAACGTTTGGCCAGATGTCCGTCCGGCGCAATCAGATCCGTCGTCGGCAACCCCGCGGGCATCTCCCACCCGGCCGGCGGATGCGCCATGTCGATGCGCGCCAGCGGATAGTCGACCGGATGTTCGTGCGCGAACTTCAACACGTCCTTGAGCGGCTCGGGCTGGTAGGCCAGCCCGACCGCCGCGACGTTCCGGTGCGCCGCGACGTATTTCGAGATCGCCGGCATTTCGGCGATGCACGGCGAACACCACGTTGCCCAGAAATTGACGATGACCCATTTGCCGCGTTCGGCGGAGAGGTCGAAGGTTTTTCCGTCCAGCGTGTGGACGGTCAGTCGCGGTGGTGCGCTCGCGGCTTGGGCCTGCGCATTGCCGAACACGGCCGCGCATGCCAGCAGCGCGACCAGCGAACCACGAGACAACAAGGCACGCATCACGACGATCGATCCTCCGACTGCACCGCTTCCACGGGCGATGCCGGACAGAATAACTCCCGCAGCGGCACCGCGAGGTTTTTTTTCAGCGCGGCTTCGGCGCGTTGCAGGGTCACCCTGGCCTCCGGCGCCAGTCCCGTGGCGGCACGCTGCAGGGCCACCGCGTCCTGCGGGAGCCGGTAGCCGCCGGCGTGGAAAAGATCGTCGGCACACACGCTGTCCAGGTCGCGCGCCACCAGCCAGCCGCCGCCCTCGGCGCGGCGGATCAGGCCGGCGCGTTGCAGGTCGTCCAGGTAACGTTGCAACAGATCGGCCGTGAGGAAACGCTCTCGCGCGCGCAATCCCGCGTCGTCCAGCGCCGCGCCAGTGCGCTGCGCTTCGGCGAAACGCTGCACCACGCGCAGCAGGCCGACGAATTCGCAACCCGGCGGGAGCATTTCGTCGCGGTGGCGATATTCGAAAGCGTGCAGCGCCGCGGCAAGGATCGCGCCGAGCAGCACGATCACCCACGACAGATAAACCCAGATCAGGAAGATCGGGATCGCCGCCAGCGCGCCGTAAACCTCCTTGTAGTTCGCGACGCCCCGCACGTACGCCGCGAAACCCTTGCGCGCGAACTCGAACAGCACGGCCGCCACCAGCGCGCCGATGATCGCGTCGCGCCAGCGCACCCTGCAATTGGGCACGGCCTGGTACAGCACCGTCAGGCCGACCCAGGTGATCAGGAACGGCGCCAGCAGCCACAACCGGAACCCCGCGACGCCGTGTCCCGCGACGCCGCGCCACAACGGCTGCGCGTACACCCACGAACTCACGCCCACGCCGGCCGTGACCAGGATCGGCCCGAGCGTCAACGCCGCCCAGTACAACAGCAGTCTCGCGGTGCCCTTGCGCCGCGACGCCACGCGCCAGATGCGATTGAAGCGGTCCTCGATGCTGGCCATCATCATCAGCGCGCTGGCCAGCAGGAACAGCACGCCGAACAGCGTCAGCTTGCTGGCGTTGTCGGCGAACTGGAGCAGGTATCCTTGCACGGTTTCGCCGGCCGCCGGAACGAAGCTGCGGAAGATGAAACGGGTCACGCTGTCGCGCAGCCCGGCGAACGCCGGAAACACCGACACGATCGCGATCACCGCCGCCAGCATCGGCACGATCGCGAACAGCGTGGTGTATGACAGCGCGCCCGCGGTTTCGAAGCACTTGTCGTCGAGGAACCGTTGCCACAGGAATCGCGCGAACGCCTGCAGGCGGTCGCGGCGCGTACCCTGCTGGTTGGCGGGCGTGGCTCGCATGCCGTGAGGCTAACAGGATGTTGGACAACACGCTGTTAGTGCGGGCCGCGAATGGCCCGCCGCGGATCAAGCGCTGCAGTGCCTGATCCGACGAAGCCGGGTCCGGGCATGTACCGGACTCGGCGGTTCCGCGCAATTTTGCTGCAAAAGGAAACCCGAGGCTCATGGAAATCCTGGTCCTGTACTACAGCCGCCACGGCAAGGTCGCGCAGCTCGCGCGCCTGGTCGCGCGCGGCGTCGAGGAAGTCGAAGGCGTGCGCGCGCGTGTCCGCCAGGTGCCGCCGGTGGCGTCGGTCACCGAAACCGCGCAACCTCCGGTCCCCGAGGAAGGCGCACCGTACGTCGAATTGCACGACCTGCACGAATGCGCCGGCCTGATCATGGGCAGTCCGACGCGCTTCGGCAACATGGCCGCGCCGCTGAAGCAGTTCATCGACTCGACCCCGGCGGAATGGGCATCGGGCGCGCTGGCCGGCAAGCCCGGCGCGGTCTTTACCTCGACCTCGACCATGCACGGCGGACAGGAATCGACCTTGTTGTCGATGATGATCCCGCTGCTGCACCACGGGATGCTGATCGTCGGCCTTCCGTTCACCGAACCGGCGCTCAACGCCACCACGACCGGCGGCACGCCTTACGGGGCCAGCCACGTGTCGGGCGGCGGCCGCGATCGCCCGCTCAGCGACGACGAGCGAACACTGGCGCGCGCGCTCGGGAGGCGCGTCGCGGATATCGCAAAACGCCTGGCGACGAAGCCGTGAACGCCGTGCTGCAACGACGTGTCGGGTTTGCGGCGTGGGCGGCCCTGGCGCTGCTGCAAGTCGCCTGGCATGCGTGGCTGCTGCCGCCCGCGCGGATGCCGGTTGGCGCCGCATTGCTGATCGCGCTGCTGCCGCTCGCGATCCCGCTGCTGTACTGGCGCACGCCCCCACGCGCGCTGTTGCTGGCCGGCATGGTTTGCCTGTTCTATTTCTGCCACGGCGTCGCGGAAGCGTACGCGGCGCCGGCCGAGCGCGTGTTCGCCGGCACCGAAATCGTGCTGGCCGTCATCGTGATCCTCGCGTGCGCGCGCATGCCGAAGCGGCGCGGTAAGCTGCCCACATGAGTTTCGTGCAGCCCGCGCCGCAGCTTGCCGATCCCTATCGCGACGACCGCGTACTGCAGTCGTGGCTGGCGCGCGTGTTGTCCGAGTCGCAACGGCGCGCTGCGGAGGCGGACTTCATCGCTCTGGCCGGGTACGCCCAGCGGACGTATGCGCGGCAGCTCACGACCACGCCAGTCGAACCCGTGCTCACCCGCTTCGATGTCTGGGGCAACCGCGCCGATCGCATCGAGCTCACCGAAACCTGGCGCGAGGGTCCCGCGATCGCGGCCGAACATGGCCTGGTCGCGGATGGGCACGACAGGTCGCTGGGCGAATTCGCGCGCGTCCAGCAATTCGCCAAGGTTTACCTGTACCACGCCGCCAGCGCGTTCTATTCGTGCCCGCTCGCGATGACCGACGGCGTCGCGACCGCATTGCGGGATGCCCCGAATGCGGCCTTGCGCGACCGCGTGCTGCCGCATCTCCTGAGCCGCGATCCCGCGACGTTCTGGATCAGCGGGCAGTGGATGACCGAAAACGCGGGCGGCTCGGACGTCGGCAACAGCGAAACCACGGCGCGCCGCGATGTCGACGGCACGTGGCGTCTGCACGGGCGCAAGTGGTTCACGTCCGCCATCAACGCGCAATTCGCGCTGGCGCTGGCGCGGCCGGAAGGCAATCCCGCCGGCGCGGATGGACTGGCGTTGTTCGGCGTGCAGACGCGCAACGGCGACGGTTCGTGGAACGGCATCACCATCGATCGCCTGAAGGACAAGCTCGGCACGCGCGAGCTGCCCACCGCGGAAATCCATCTGCACGACACGCGTGCGGAACTGGTCGGCGACACGGCACATGGTGTGCGCGCGATCGCGCCGGTGCTTCAGGTCACGCGCCTGTGGAACGCGTTCGGTTCGCTGTCGACGATGGCACGCTGTCTGGCACTGGCGCGCGACTACGCAAGCCGGCGTGGAGTGTTCGGCCGACCGCTGATCGGGCAGCCGCTGTTCGCCGATGCGCTCGCGGGCTGGATGGCCGAGTTCGAGGCCGCATTCCATCTGGCGATGGAGGTCGCTCTGTTGCTCGGGCGCGTGGAGTCCGGCGCGGGCGA
>DASZTT010000113.1:0-17583 GCA_035547895.1 Rhodanobacteraceae bacterium | reverse complement strand
ACGTTCACCTGCCGCCCCATGCGGGTTTCGATCCGCGGGGCGGAAATCAATGCGCCACGGGAAGGGTAATGCACCGTGCTTTGGGGCGTCATGGCCTCGTCGAAATACGCCGATTCCCCGACATTCCTGATCTCGACGTCGTTCACCGCTGCGGGCATTTCGCTCGACGACCCGCATCGCGCCTTTGGCCGAATTGCCGGCAACGCCCCGCCGGCATTCACGGCAATGGATTCCTGCCTGATCGCTTCCCGTACCGCGGCCGCCTTGTCCGCCGGCGCATACAGCAACTTGTGGTAGCGCGACACCACGAACTTCGGTGTGCCGTCGGCAATCATCTCGCCTTCGTCCAGCAGGATCGCCCGGTCGCACAGTTCGGTGACGGTGCCTGTCGCGTGCGACACGAACAGGACGGTTGCGCCTGCGTCGCGGATCGCATCGATGCGCGCAAAGCATTTCCGCTGGAAAGCCTCGTCGCCCACCGAAAGCGCCTCGTCCACCACCAGCACATCCGGCGACACGTTGATCGCAACCGAAAACGCCAGCCGCACGTGCATGCCGCTGGAATAGGTCTTGATCGGCTGGTCGATGAAATCGCCGATCCCGGCAAAATCGAGGATCGCGTCGAAGCGGGCGTCCAACTCCTGCTCCGTCATCCCGTACAGCAGCGCGCTGAGGCGCACGCTTTCCCGGCCCGTGAATTCCGGGTTGAACCCGGCGCCCAGCTCCAGCAGCGCCGCGACGCGGCCGTTCACGGCGATCGTGCCGAGCGTGGGATTGAGGGTTCCGCAGATCATCTGCAGCAGCGTCGACTTGCCCGAGCCGTTGCGGCCCACGATGCCCACGGTCTCGCCCTTGCGGACATCGAAGCTCACGCCCCGCACGGCCCAGAACTCGCTGAAGTAATTCCGTGCGGGCCGGCGCACCGCGCGCTGCACGCGCGGCAGGATCATCTGCTTCAGCCGGTCCGCGGGTTGCGCGTACACCTCGTAGCGCTTGGACAGGCCCTCGACGCGAATGCTGAAATCGTCAGACGACATCGGCGAAACCCTTGCGCGTCCGTTCGAACCAGGCGAACGCGAACCACGCGAACAGCGATGCAACGAGGGCGTACGCGGCGAGATGGTCCCAGCGCGGCGGCCTGCCCCAGATCAGCACGTCCTGCGAAGCTTCCGCGACGACGGTCAGGGGATTGAAATAAAGCGCAAAACGAAAGCGTTCCGGAATCGACGTGGCGGGATAAAGGATGGGCGCGAGGAACATCAGCGCCGTGGTGGCGATGCCCACCGCCTGCTTCAGGTCGCGCAGGTACACGCCCAGCGCCGCCAGCAGCCAGACCGTCCCGGCGACGAACGGCAGGAAGCACACGACGACGTCCGGAAAGAAAATCGCCGTCCAGGGAAGCTGACCCATCACCCAGGGCGAGATCGCCAGCAATGCCAGCGTGGATACGCACAGGTGGAACAGCCCGGAGCCGAGCGTGCTCCAGGTCAGCGTCTCCAGCGGAAACACCACGCGCTTGACGAAGTTGGTGTTTTCGACGATCAGCGTGGTGGCGCGATTGGCGCATTCCGAGAACAGCGCATTGATGTTCAGTCCGGCGAACAACACCATCGCGTACTGGAACGGATTGTTCGCCTGCGCGTTCCAGCGCGACTTGAACACCACGCCGAATACGAAGGTGTAGATCGCGAGCATCAGCAACGGATTGAAGAACGACCACAGCAGCCCGGCGAACGAGCCGCGGTAACGCCCCGCCACGTCCCGCCTCGCCATCTGCACCACCAGCGCAAAATGGCGCGTCAACGCGAGGTAGGGCGAAACCGGGTCCGTCAGCCGATAGGCGGAGGTCGTCATGGCCTGTGTGTTCCCTGCCGCGCGCCTTCGGTTGCAGGTGCGCCCTGCTTACGCCGTCCCCGCCACGATGGTGAGGCTTTGCAGGAAATGGAAATCCCGGCGGCGCAGCGCATAGGCTCGATCGTCCGGATCGCACAGGCGCGCCAGTTCAGCGAAGTCGTCCGGCTCCAGGTAGTTCCGCAGGCGCTCGCCCCAGGTGCCGCGGAAGATGCAGTCCAGCAGGTAACGCTCGTCCGCAACGGTTACCGGATACGTCCGTTCGATCATCCGGGTTCGCGCGCTCACGTCCCGCAACCCGGCCGCATGCAACCAGCCGGCGAGCGAACGCACCGCGGCGAAATCGCATTCGCTGCGGCCGTAGCGTTCGCGGTAGTACGCGCGCACCGCGTCGTTCACCCGCGCTTCGAGGCGGGCGTCCCACGCGAAGTACATGTCCGGCACCAGCGAGCTTTGTCCCAGCACCACTCGCCCGCCCGCCCGCAACAGCCTCGCCAGCGTGCGCACGCCGGCGACGGCATCGTGCAGATGATTGACGACGTTGACGGACCACACAAGATCGAAAGAACCCTCCGCGAAGGGCGGTTCCAGCAGGTCGCCCTGCACGACCGGCGTGTCCACGGGTGCAATGGCGTGGGCAGCGCGGACGTGCGCCGCGGCCAGGTCCATCCCGACCACCGTGCCGCGACCGCGCAAAGACGCCTGCCACCAGCCCAGCGCTTCGCCGGTGCCGCAACCGGCATCGAGCACGCGCGAGCCTGCCGGAATGGACAGTGCGTCGATGGCTTCGCGCAACTCCGGCCGCGCGAAGGCGTTGAACAGCCGCAGCTTCTGCGCGTAGTCACGCTGCGGAGTGTCGCCGAGCCAACCGCCCTCGCGTGCGCGCGGTTGCACGGCGCCGCTCATCCGCAGAGGCCGCGGGTCAGGCGCTGGTACAAGGCTTCGAACGTTCGCGCCGTGTAATCGGCGTCTTCCGACAAGGCCCTGCATTGCGCCGCGCGCGCCACCCGAAGCCTGAGGGCTTCGTCGGCGAGCAGTGTATGGATCGCATCCGCCAGCCGTTCCGGATTGTTGACGGGCACGGCCAGCGCCGCCGAGGGCGCCCACTCGGCGATGTGCCCTACCGTGGTGCCGACGGTCGGGACACCGGCGACGGCCGCTTCGAGCAGGACGAACGGTCCCGCTTCGTGCCGCGACGCCATCACCAGCAGGTCGGCGGACTCCACGATCGGGCGCAACTCGCGCTGCGTCTTGAAGCCGAGAAACCGCACGCGGCGTTCCAGCCCCAGTTCGCGAACGAGTGTGATGATCTCGCCCTGCAGCGTGTCGACTCCGACGACATCCATTTCGAATGCCACGCCCGTCTTCGCCAGCCTCGCGAGCGCGAGCAGGAGCGTGGTTTGGTCCTTGACGCGATTGAGGCTGGCGACGTGGACCAGGCGTGCCGGGCCGTCGCGGCGTGGACGCGGAGCCAGCGGCGGCCATCTCCTGAGATCCACGCCGAGCGGTACGCGCTGTGCCCGGACATCCAGGGCGTGCAGCAGCTCGATGACCGGCGCACTGGTTGCCGTGACGGCATCGGCGCCGCGCAGCGCGAGGCGCTCGCGCAAACGGCCCTTCCAGGTCAGCCGTCCGCCGTAACCGATGTCGCGCATGGCCACGAGTTCGCCGCCGGTGACATGCACCGCGCTGGGCACCCGCAGCAGCTTCGCCGCCGCGACGGCGATCAGTCCGCACGGACCCGAAAAGATGGCTTGCACCAGGCCGAACGGCGCATGCCGATGTTCCGCCCGGATCGCTGCGATGCCGCGCAGGTAAATCGCGCCGGCGCCGAGGTTGTGGATGGTGGCGCCTGCGAGTTTCCAGCGATCCGCGGCGGCTTCCTGGTGCAACGCGAAAACGTGCACCTCGTGCGCACGCGACAGCCGCTCGATCAGGGCCAGCAGCGCCGGGATCACGCGCACTTCGCCGCCGCGATCCACGCCACCCGGCACGACCAGCGCGAGCTTCACGCAGCCCTCCTGCGCCAGCCATCGAGCACCTGCGAATAGGCGGTTGCCCACAAGCGCCCCACCGCTTCGAACGAAAGCGCGGCGTCGAAATGCGCGCGCACCTGTTGCGGGGACGCTCGCCCGGTGGCCGCGAGGAACAGCTCGTCGGCCAGGCGCGTCGCGTCGCCGCACGGCCACAAATGGCTGATGCGCCCGTGATCCGTCAACGCACGGAATGCGGGTATGTCCGTCAACACCGGCGTGACGCCGCAGGCGAGCGCCTCCATCGCGGCGTAACCGCTGCCCTCGGCACGGCTGCCGGAAACGAACAGGTCGGCCGCGCGCAGCAGCGTTTCGACGCGCGCGTGCGGCACTTCGCCCAGAAGGTGCACGCGTCCCGACAAGCGCGGATCATCGGCGATCCGCGCCCGCACTTCGGCGAGCATCGGCGCCGCGCCGAAGGCGCACCACAGTTGCAGGTTCGGCAGGCGTGCCGCGGCGAGCGCGATCCCTTCGAGCACCGTCAGGGGATCCTTGCCACGGTTCAGGCGTCCGACCCACACCGCGCAGGGATCGCCGTACAGGCCGCTGTCGGCACGCGCACGGACACGATCGCCTGGGCGGAAGCGGCTGCTGGATTCGGGAATCGCGAAAAGCCGCGTGGACGGCGCGAACAGGTTCGCCGCCGCGAACGGCCGCGCCTGGTCGAGCGACGTGAAGGCAATGCCGGAAGCCCTCGCGAAGCCGCGCCGGTGACGCGCGCGCCGCCACCAGCGCGGCGGCCGGCCGGCATGATCCTGGAACACGATCGGCGCCGCCGGCGAGATGCGAGCGGCAATTGCGGTGGCCTCTTCGACGAAGCCCAGCCCGTGCGCGTGCAGCAGACCGACATCCATGCCCGCCAGCACGCTGGCGAAACGGTGGGCCTTTTCTTCCGCCGAGCGCGCGCCGCCGATGTCGACGAACCAGTAGTCGATGCCGTTGCGCGTCAGGCGTTCCGGATGCGACGCCGCCTGCAGCACCGAGACCCGTACGCCGGCGCCCGCCACCAGCTCCGCGATGTCCTTCAGCGAAGGCCAGCGTTCGAGCAACGCATCGATGCCGAGGCCTGCCGGCGCGGGCGGGAAGTTGAGCTGCGCGACGTGCAGGGCCGCCATCGCTAGGCGCCCGTGATCTGCGGCTTGCGCAACTGCACGAAACGGTTGGCGATGTTGAGTTCCCACGGATGGCTGTAACGCCGGTGGCGATAGCGCCACGCCGCCATCGCGCTCATGCCGCGCTTGGCCCAGTGCGGTGCACGCTGGTCCTGCACGGTGGGAAACCGGCAACGCAGCACGGTGACGAAATCGTAGATGCGCCGGCGCAGCTTTTCGGTCAGCCACGGCGCATCGGCGTGGCAGGCATAGTCGACCCAGCGGCGCTCGGCCCATTCGTCCGGCGTCGCGGGGAACACCACCGGTTCGCCATGCACGTCGAGCAGCGGCGCCGACCTGCGCTTGCCGCGATCCTTCTCGTGCCTGGCGCTTTCGGGCAGCGGCGTATAGATGTAGGTGATGATTTCCGACGCGGGGTTGATGCGCTTCAGTTCGCGGATGAACTCGAACGCCTGCTCGGTTTCCTGTTCGGTATCCACCGGCGGCGCCAGCATGAAGGAGAACTCGGGAATCACGCCGTGGCGTGCGCACAGCTCCGCCACCGCCAGCGTCTGGTCCGGCCGCGTGCCCTTGCGGATTTCCTTCAGCATCGCGCCGCTGGGCGATTCGGCGCCGATGTAGGCCATCCGCAGGCGACTCTTGCGCACCAGCCTCCAGGTACTTTCGGAAAGATTGAGCAACGCGTCGGCGCGCGCGAAGCACCACCACGGCATTTCGAAGCGCGCCATGATTTCGAGCAGCGGAATCATGTCCTGCTCGCGATCGAAGAAGTTGTGGTCGTAGAAGAGAACCGAATCGGCACCGAGTTCGTGCTTGAGATAACCCAGCTCGCGTTCCAGCCGCGCGGTCGGCGGCAGCGCGGTGGCGCCGCCGAACATCGCCGCCACGCCGCAGAAGGTGCAGCGGAAGCGGCAGCCGATCGACGCCTGGTGCACCGCCGTGCGGCGCCCCAGGAACGTGCTGGTCAGATATCTTTCGAGGTCGCCCAGCTTGCCGTACGGCAAGAGCGCAGGCGCGATGTCGCCGTGGTGGAATTTCCGGTTGGGGTTGTGGACGATCCCGCCGTCGCGACGCCACGAAAGCCCCCCGATCCTGGCCAGCGATTCGTCGCCACCGCCACGCGCCAGCGCCGACACCAGCTCGACCAGGCTTTCCTCGCCCTGCCCGCGGATCACGTAATCCACGTAGGGCGCGGCCAGCGTGGTGTCGGTGTACAGCGTGGGGAAGTAACCGCCCCAGATGATCGGCATCGAAGGATGGTGTTCGCGGATCGCCTTCGACACCGCGATCGCCGGCGCCACCTGCGGGCCACCCATGATGCCGATGCCGATGGCGTCGTGATGTCGTTGCCCGGCAGCGGCCAGGGTCGCGCCCACCAGGTCCCGATCGATGTTGCCGTCCACGATGTGGCTGTCGCCGAAACGATCCAGCGCCGCGGCCAGGTTCAGCAGCGACAGCGGGAAGCGCGGGCGCGTGGTGACGGTCGGGTTGATCAGCAGCGTGTTGGGCGGATGTGTCATGGCGGCCATGTGCGCGATCAGGACGGACGGCGCAACTCGAACACCAGCGCCACCGGAACTTCGAGCGCCAGCGGATCGAAATGCGCACCGGCCGGGATGTCGGCGGCAGCCAGCATGGGTTCCAGCACCTGTGCGATTTCCAGACCCAGCGCTGCGCAGGCCGCATGCCAGTGGCTGTAGAAATGCGGCGTGTGCCGCACGGCGTAGTGCCCGCCGCCGGACTTGAAATCGCGCAGCCAGCCCAGCGCGTGACCCACCGGATGCACGTCGCTGCACAGGATGCTGCCGCCCGGCCGCGTCACGCGGCGCAGCTCCGCCAGTGCAGGTTGCAGTCGCTCCAGATGCCCGATCGTCAGGCCGCAGATCGTCAGGTCGGCGGAAGCATCCGGCCCCGGCAGTGCTTCCAGATCGCCCTGTAACAGTTCGATCAGGGCGCCGCGATCGTGCGCAGCCAGTTCCGCACCCGCGCGTTCCAGCATTTCCACCGAAAGGTCGACGCCGGTCACGTGCGCCGCGCCCCGATCCAGCGCATGCAGCATGTAGCGCCCGCTGCCGCAACCCGCATCAAACACCGCTTGCCCGTGCAAACGTTTCGGCATCAAGGCAAGCATTGCGCGCTCTTCCGCCTGCATCACCGGGTTGTGCGCGCGAGGCGGATAGCTGGCTGCCCACAACGCGTAGGCGGCGCGGGGTTCGAGCATCTCGACGCGGGACATCAGCAACACCCTTCCGCCATTGCCGGTTCGCGCGCCGGTTCATCGATGCGCGGAGCGAACTCGAGCCCGGGTTCCATCTCCACGAGCGCCGGATCGGCCAGTGTCTTCGCGAGCAGTTTCGGCTTTCCGTCCAGCACCACCGGCACCGTTTCAACGCCGGCCGCATCGAACCATCCGGCGAAGTCGGGATCGGCGATGCGCGGCACGCCATCACGCACCACCGCGCGGATTCGGCTGCGCTCGATTCCGGTGACGCTGCGCACCGCGTCGCCGCCACGGTCGGCGACCACCAGCAGGTCCGCATGCACGCCCGCCGCGAGATGGCCGCGCTGCGGCAGGCGCAGGATGTGCGCTGCGTCCACTGTCGCCAGCGCCAGCGCTGACCGCGCATCGAGCGCACCGGTATCGATGATGCTGCGCAATTCAGCGAGCAGGTCGCGCGCGCCGCTGAGCCTTGAATCGCTGCCCAATGCCAGCCGTCCGGCCGCTTGCAGGCGGCGCGGATCGAGCGTGCGGCCGAGCAGGTTGCGGTTGCTGGTGGGGCACCACACCACCGCGGCGCCCTTTTCGATCACGCGATCGATGTCGCGTTCGCGCAATCCGACGCCGTGCACCAGCACGCTGTTCGATGCAACACAACCCAACGCATCCAGCCGCGCCAGTTCCGCCCGCGCGGTGGCGTCGGTGCCTTCGGCCAGATGAATCATCCATGGCCGATCGATCGGCGTGGCGTCGAAACTCCGCCACACCGGCGGACCGTAATCGGGCCAGCCCAGGGCGTATGCCCAACCGTAATCGCGCAGCAGCGCGACCGGAAAATCCGCTGCATCCAGTGCCGGATGCCACGGATCGTGGTGCGCCACGCAGGTGGTGCCCGCGAGCAGGTTCTTCAATGCGCCGTGCCGCAGCCGCAAGGTCTTCGGTATGGCAAGTGCGGCGACGACAAGCGGATTCTGGAAATGCGCCTGGAATGCTGCGATCCATGCATAGCTGTTCGCGAAAGGCGCACCGGCCGGCAGCGGCGGCACCGCGTTGAGGTGCAGGTGTTCGTGCGCGTTGATCAGGCCCGGCGCGACCACGTGGTTGCGCAGGTCGACCCGGTAAGCACGCGCGGACGGCGAAGCGGCAATCCTGCCGCCCGCGATCGACAGCGGCGCGCGCGATTCACCGTTCGCGGTGATCGTCCGGGCGCCGGACAGAATGACGGCGGCAGTCGTCATGACCGCGACCGTGCGCTCATCACGATCAGGAAATGATCGCCCATTCCCCGCAGCAGCGGCAGCCCGCCCAGGCGATCATCGAGCCGGCCCAGCCCATCGCACCACCGTTGATGACGGCGGTAGTAATCCAGCAGGTATGGCGGCGGCATGAACAGGCCGAGCGCGCGGTAGCCACACAGCGAGAAGTGCTCGGCAAAGGCCCGGTAGAACTCCCGCGGCAGGTAATACCGCGTCCAGATGGTGTGGCGGTTCATGCCGACCGAGGTCATGCCGCGCGCGGCGCGCACCGCCGCGCGGCTGAAATGGCCGCGCAAGACGTAATGACCGATTTCCCACGGACAGACCCGTCCGATCACCGAACACACCAGCTTGCCGCCGGGCCGCAGCAGGCGCGCGCACTCGGCCGCGGCAGCACGGAGATCGGGCACGCAGTTGAGCGGTCCGAGGTCCGAATAGATGCCGTCGAATTCGCCTTCGATCCGTTCGAGTTGGTGGATGCCGACATTCCGTGCATCGACCCGTGCCTGCACCGCAACCTGCGCGGCGAGCGCGCGCGTGCGCTCCACCATGCGCGGCGACCAGTCGGTGGCGGTGACGCGGTAGCCGCGCCGCGCGAACTCGACCGCGTCGAGGCCGGTGCCGCATCCGAGGTCCAGCAAACGCGATCCAGGCGGAACCTCGTCGCGCACGGTGTTCCACATCGCCCGCCGCATGCGCTGGATCAGCACGTTGTTGCCGCGCGGGCCGTCGTAGTCGGCGGCGACGCTGTCGAAGGCTTCACGTGTGTCGAGGAGTTGCGATTCGACAGCGGGCGTACTTTGTTCGAACATGGCGCGCAGAGCCGTACCGGAACGTTCAGGGAAGTCGTGAGGTGGGTGTCCTGGCGTCGCGCTTTGGTTGAATGGCGGCGACGTACGCGCCGCCTTCCGGCTTGACAGGATTCGCGTGGTCGCCCGACGATCAAGGACGATCGGGATGTCGATCGCGTTTTGCAGCGGGATGGATTGGATGCCTCAGCGCCACGGTCGCTCGCAGACATCGCCTTGCCGGAGTGCGGTTACATGACGCCCGAAGCTGGAAACCCGTTCCGGCACCGCCATCACCGCGACACCCGCGCGCGGCGAAGGATCCTGCGCCGGCGCGCGATGTCCGGCATCGCGACACATGCGCTCGTCCTCGCCTTCCTCGCAACCTGCCTGCTTGTCCCGCTCCGCGCCCGTGCCGGGGACCTGGGCGGCTCGGCATCGCTTGCATCGCAGTTGGTGGATCGCGGCCTCGCGATCACCTCGCCGACGCCGGTCCTGCAAGGCGGCCTTACCTGGACCACGTCGTCGGGCTGGTCGCTGGGCCTGTCCGGCGGGATCGAACTGCGGTCGCCGGGCCACATCGCCGAAAGCGTGGCGCAGGTCGCGCATGCCTGGACACTTTCCGGGAACTGGCAGGTGCAGGCCGACATGGTCTACTACCACTACTCCGGACGCCTGCATGCCAACGTTTACGAGCCCGGTGTCTACTGGGTGTACCGCGACATCCTGACCTTCGGCGTGTCGGTCGTGCATGTCGTCGGCGCCGACGAACACTCATTGCACCCGGCCGCCGACCTGAATTTCCGCTGGCCGTTGGCCGGGGACTTCTCCCTTTCCGGCGGCCTGGGCGTTGCCCGTTACGCGGTGCCGTACGGTGGTCCGCCGAATGAGCGCTATCGCATGGGCTACTACCGTTATGGCGAAGCCGGGCTGCTTTGGCGGCACGGTGCGTGGCAGGCCGGGCTCGACCGCGTCGCCATCGATTCAGGTTCACGCTACCTGCACCATTACGCCGCCTCGCCGTGGCTGGTTATCCTTTCCCGATCCTTCTGAAGCCGCATCGCCGCCGCACCGCCGTGCGAATCCGCCGATCCCGGCAGGCAACCTTCACACGCCGAAACGGCACCCACCCTGCAAATCGGTCGTTCCCGTGCAGCGATGAATGAACCCACAAGCGATGTCGACGCCCGCGATCGCATGCTGCTGCAGCGCATGGCAGCGGGCGACCGTGCGGCACTGGAGACGCTTTATCGCGCCTACCACGGGGGGCTGTCCCGCTTCCTGTCGCGCCTCACCCGCCGGGCCGACCTGATCGAGGAGATCGTCAACGATTGCTTCTGGATCGCCTGGCGCAAGGCGGACAGCTTTCATGGCGACTCGCGCGTTTCCACCTGGATCATGGGCATCGCCTATCGCTGCGGATTGAAGGCGCTGCGGCAACGCGGCGACGAACCCGTGGACGATTACGCGCTGCGCGAAGGACATGGTCCCTCGCATGATCCGGACGAGGATCGCGAGCTGCGCGACTGGCTGGGCGAGGGACTCAAGCATCTGTCCGCGGATCAGCGGGTCGTGGTCGAACTGGTTTACGGCGTCGGCAACAGCCTCCACGAGGTTGCCGCCATCATGCAGGCCCCCGTCGGCACCGTGAAGGCACGTCTGTTCCATGCGCGCATCAAATTGCGCAACGTGCTTCCGACCCTGGCAGGCGATGCGCCTGCGCAACGAGAGAACAGGTCATGACGATTCAATCGAATTCCGGCAAGGACTGTGCACGCGCCTGGGAAACCATGCCGTGGGTATTGCAGGCGACCGCCGCCCCCGAACAACGCGAGTGGCTGATGCACCACCTCGCGCAGTGCGAAGCCTGCAGCGCGGAGTTTGCCCAGCAGAGCCGGTTGCGTTGCGCGCTATCGTTGCCGACGGATGTCCCCGTGGACGCGGAGCGCGGGTTGAAACGCCTGCTGGAACGTCTCGATGCACCCGACGCCGAAGCGACGCCGGTCCACCGCTGGTCATCCGGCCGGTTGACGCGGGCGCTGGCCGCCGCGGTGGTTCTGCAGGCGATCGGGATCGGCGCGCTCGGCGTGCGGCTGTGGTCGGATCAG
Organism: Rhodanobacteraceae bacterium; assembly: GCA_035547895.1. Classification (GTDB taxonomy): domain Bacteria; phylum Pseudomonadota; class Gammaproteobacteria; order Xanthomonadales; family Rhodanobacteraceae; genus 66-474. The sequence continues at coordinate 6,217 of DASZTT010000113.1, read as the reverse complement.
GCGCCGCATTATCGGACCCTCAGCCAGCCCGCCCAGATGGAACCGGCGGGCGCGCTTCGCGTGGTGCCCGCCAACGGCATGAAGCTCGCCGACTGGAACAGCTTGCTGCACGACCTGGACTTGCGCGTGATCGACGGCCCGAACGACGCCGGCGCTTATGCAGTGGTGCCCGCCGGGTCGGCTTCGTCTTCGGCGTCCGCCCTGCGGAAGCTTCGCGCGGATCGTGACATCCGCCTGGCGGAGCCCGTCGACAACACGCCATGAAAGCGGGCGCGCTGCTCCTCGTCCTTGCGTGCATGGCCTGGTGCGCGCGCACGCACGCACAAACCGGCAACCCGGTGGTTTCGATGGACAGCCATCGCGACATCGTGCTGGCCGTCGCCAATCCGGTCGACCCGCCACCGATGCACGCGGGATCGAGCCTGCTCGGTTACGCCTCATCGGGAAATTACGGCGCGGGCCAGCGCGCGGTGTCCCTTCTCGCCACCTTGCAGCGGAACTACCACTGGCGCCAGCTGGTGGGTTGGCCCATCAAGAGCCTGGACCTTTATTGCATCGTGCTGGAACCACCCGACGGCACCAGCCGCGACGCGTTGCTCGCGGCGCTCGCGCACGACAAGCGGGTGCAGCTCGCGGAGCCGCTGCGCAATTTTTCGGTGTACTCCAGCGGCCAGCAGGATACCCGCAAGTACAACGACCCCTACGTCGATCTCCAGCGCGGTTTCGTCGCGACCGCCGCCGCGCGCGCGCAAACGGCCACCCAGGGTGCGGGCGTCGATGTCGCCATCGTGGATACCGGTGCGGACGTCGCGCACCCCGACCTCAAGGGCCAGATCCACGACGTGCACAACCTGGTCGATGACGATGCCGCGGCATTCGACCGCGACCACCACGGCACCGAGGTCGCCGGCATCATCGGCGCGATCGCCGACAACCACATCGGCATCGTTGGCATGGCGCCCAAGGCACGCCTGAGCATTTACAAGGCGTGCTGGTATCCGCCGCAGGCCAACGCCAGCGCGCGCTGCAATTCCTTCACCCTCGCCAAGGCGCTGGCCGCCGTGATGGACACCGACGCCCGCGTCGTGAACCTGAGCCTGGGCGGCCCGTCCGATCCTCTCCTGTCCCGTTTGCTGCAAGGCGTGCTGCAGCGGCACATCGTGATCGCGGCGCTGCCGCCGGACGGCAAACTCGATGGATTCCCCGCCGGCGTTCCGGGCGTGATCGTGGTGAACTCGAGCGGCAGCGCGCTGGATCCAACCGGCGTGCTCAACGCGCCCGGCAACGACATCCTGACGACTCAGCCCGACGGCGGTTACGACTTCACTTCCGGTTCGTCCATGGCCGCCGCGCAGGTCAGCGGCATCGCCGCGTTGCTGGTGTCACTCGATCCCGATCTGGACGGGCGCGCCATCCACGCTCTCCTGACACGCACCAGCACCGACGCCGGCGGCGTGCTTCAGGTGAACGCCGCCGCCGCGGTGGCCGCACTGCGCCGTGGGGCGCCATCGAATCATGACTAGTGCGGACGCGCCGATCGCGCCCGATGCACCCGGTTCGGCGCTGGACGAATATCGCGCAATCGATGCTTCCGGACGAGCGCCGCAGGCCTGCGCGGAAGAACTTCGCGATCGCTTTCATTCGAAGCCCGACGTCGCCGCGGAGACATTGCCGGCGGGTGACGATGCGATCGACTGGGTGGGCATGCGGGGAATCGAGATGCCGATCCTGTTCGATGCCGGCGACGGCGATCCGCAGCGCAATCGGGCGAGCATCGATGCCTTCGTGAACCTGGTGCGTCCCGACCGGCGCGGCATCCACATGTCGCGGCTGTATCTGCTGGTGAATCGATGCCTCGGCGAGCAAACCGTCGATGCGGGCACGCTGGAATCGTTGCTGCGCGCCTTCCTGCAGTCGCATCACGACCTCGCCGATTGCGCCCGAATCGGCATCCGCTTCGAGCAGCTGGTGCGCCGGAAGGCGCTGCGCAGCGGGTACCACGGCTGGCGTGCCTACCCGGTTTCCATCGAAGCCGACTTGGTGGGCGACGTGTTCCACCTGCAGCTCGGAACGCAAGTCGTGTATTCCTCGACCTGCCCCGCTTCCGTCGCGCTGTCACGGCAAGTCGTCCAGCAGCGGTTCGCGGCGGATTTCCATGCGGGGGAACCGCTGAGCCATGCCGCCGTGCTGGCGTGGCTGGGCAGCGAACGCGGGATGGCGGCCACGCCGCACGCCCAGCGCAGCATCGCGCACGTGCGCGTGCGATTCGTCCCGGCTGCACCGATGAACCTGATCGCCCTGGTCGATCGGGTCGAGCGCTCGCTCGGAACCGCGGTGCAGACGGCGGTGAAGCGCGAGGACGAGCAGGCTTTCGCGCAGGCCAATGCCGAGAACCCGATGTTCTGCGAGGACGCCGTCCGCCGCATTCGCCGTGCGCTCGAAGCGGCCGATGGCATTGCCGCCTTCCACGTGCGCGTCGAGCACCAGGAAAGCCTGCATGCGCACGACGCGGTCGCGCAGGTCGGCCGGCATTTCGCGGGTTCCCAACATGGCTTCTTCTGAGCGAAGGATGCGAAACGGCGGCTTGGGTCGGGCCATGGCGTTGCTCATCCTGCTTGCCGCGGCAGGTGCCCTTCTGCTCGCCCGGCAAGCCGCTGCGCAAGCAGTCCATCCCGGCACCGCTTCGAGCGCGCTGACGGAACAGGATTTCAGCCGCATGCTGCCGGCGATGACGGCGCAAGCCTCGCCAAATGCAAACGCCGGCAATCCACACGCCGACGCATTGCCGGCGAGCGCATTGACCACCCAGGACTTCGAGCGGATGTTGCCGCGCACCGACATGCGCACCGACGCCGACGCGAATGCGCATCGGCATGCGCACGCCTTCCTCGACAACGGTACGGCGACGTCCTTCGACGGCGCACCGATCGCGAAGAATCCCCTGGCCCCGGATGCGGTCGCGATCGGCGCGAAATCCTGCGTGGCCTGCCACGCGCTGGAAAACGTGCAGGCCTCGCACTCGCTGCACGTGCAGGCGTTCCGCGCCGGTGCCGCTGGCACGGGCGCCGCGGCGGCGTGTGAATCCTGCCATGGACCGGGTTCCGCGCACGCCAGGAATCCGACCACGCCGGGTTTGATCATCGCCTTCACCCGCGATGCCAAGACACCGATCGACACCCAGGCCGGCGTGTGCCTCGCGTGCCACAAGGGCGGCGCGCGCCAGGACTGGATGGGTTCGGTGCACCAGCAACACCAGCTCGGCTGCACCGATTGCCACAATCCGATGGCCAGGCTCTCGGCCGAAGGCGTGCTGGCCGACAATTCGATCAACGAGGTCTGCGCCGGCTGCCACCAGGACATCCGCGACAAGTTCAACCGCCGCTCGCACATGCCGCTGCCGGAAGGACAGATGTCCTGCGCGGATTGCCACAATCCGCACGGCACCTTGACGGCGGACCTGATCAAGACCGATACCGTCAACGAAACCTGCTACGCCTGCCACGCCGAAAAGCGCGGACCGTTCCTGTTCGAACACGCACCGGTGCGCGAGAACTGCCTGGCCTGCCACGATCCGCACGGCTCCAACCAGCAGGCGTTGCTCACGCTGCCTGTGCCGATGTTGTGCCAGCAGTGCCACACGATGACCGGGCATCCCAATGACGTGCTGACCACGGCCGGACTCGCGACCGGGCCGGCACCGGACGAGCGGCTGATCGGCCGGGCCTGCCTGACCTGTCACGCCAACATCCACGGCTCCAACAATCCCTCCGGTTCGCGGTTCCACAAGTAGCGCCGCCGCGGCGCAACGGCATGGTGCATGCGCAAACTGTTCGTCACATCGCTGGCCGTCGCGATCGCCACATCCTTCGTGGGTGCGAGGGCATGGGCCGATTCCAGCGACAGTGCCCGCGTGGGCGACATCCAGTACGGCAACGCGCTCGACCCCTCCGGCTGGGCGCCGCTTGCCTGGCCGGATCCACGTGGATTTTCATGGCTGCACGCCGGCATGATGCGCACGCCCAGCGGCGTGCTGTACCCGTATCCGCCACAACGCGACGACGAGGGTTCACCGCTTTACAAGAACAGCGACTGGATCTACTCGGGATTTCTGCAACTCGGCTACCTGCACGTCGGCGGTGACACCCAAGCCGAATTCTTCCGCCAGTACGCCGGCTGGAAGGACGGCATCGCGCTCGGCCTGTTCGCGTTGTACGCGGAAGATCCGAAGACCGGTCAGTACGTCGAGTTCCGCGGCAGCCGGTTGAGCGGCGACGACCAGTACTACCGCTTGCGCGCCGGGCGATACGGCGCCTACAAGATCGAAGCGTTCTACCGCGACATTCCGCACGACGTCACCACCAGCGCGTATCCGTTGTGGAATGGCGTCGGCAGCACCAACCTGACGCTGCCCGCACCGCTGGTTCCCGGCGGCAGCACGCCCGCCGAAGTCGCGGCCGTCGCGAACGCACGGCCGCGGCAGACGATTGGCCTGACACGCCGGCGCGAAGGGCTCAGCTTCGAAGACAACTTCTATCGCGACTGGACCGGCTACGTCTCGATCGTCAACGAGAAACGCACGGGCGACCGCTTGTGGGGCGGCCCGATGTATCTCAACTACATCCTCCAGGACAACGGCGGTGCTCTGGAAACGGTGCGCCCCATCGACTTCACCACCACCGACGTCAGCGCGGGCGTGCGCGATGTCGGAACGGTCTGGCAATTCCAGCTGAACTACACCGGTTCGTTCTTCCGCAACCACAAGGACCAGTTGAACTACCAGAGCCCGTTCGCGCTGACCAACGTCGCCGGCGTGCCGCAGGTCGCCGACATCTACCAGGGGCAGTTTTCGCTGGAACCCGACAACGACTACCACAACCTGCGCGCGGAACTCTCGCGCAGCCTGAAATGGAACGGCCAGTTTTCGCTGGCCGCCGCGTGGGGCACGATGCGCCAGAACGATCCGCTGCTGCCGCCGGTCACCTGCACGGGCACCGGCGGCATTTTCATTTCGCCGTCGGCGAATTACACCTTCAATTGTGCCGACTGGAACACCACGGCGGCGTTGTCGCAGCAGACCGCGAACGCACGCATCGACACCGGCCTGCTCGACGCGAAGATCACGCTGCACCCTTCCACGAAGCTCGGCTGGCACGCGGGCCTGCGCTGGTACCGCGAAGACAACAAGACCAACTATCTCGCCTTCAATCCGCTGACGGGCCAGTACGGCTACATCGCCGAGAACGGTTCGCAGGGCAGCATCATTCCCGGCCAGATCGGCATTTTCGATCCGCGCAATCCGCTGTACGCGTCCTACGTCACGCAGGTGCGCGCGATTCCGTTCGGCTATACCGAGACCGTGTTCGACACCGGCATCGACTGGGGCATCAGCGAGAACAACACTTTCGATGTGACCTACAGCTTCGACCGCGACCAGCCCAAATACCGCGAACGCAGGCTGGTGAACGAACAGCGCATCAAGCTGTCATGGGTGGACCGCGCGCTCGGCAAGGGCACGCTGCGCTTCGACTACGAAATTGCCTACCGCAATGGCGGGCCCTACAACTACGATCCCTACGCGCCGTTCTATTCGACCGCACTGCCCGGCTTCGTGACGCCGCCGCTCGGCAACGTCGCGTTCACCACCGACGCGATGCGCAAGTATGACCTGAGCAATCGCATCGAACACAAGTTGCACGCGACACTGATCTATCCGATCGGCGATACCGCCACGCTCTCGGCCATCGCCTATGCCACGCGTGACGACTACGGTGCGGCCATCGGTCGGCAGGCCACCCGCAACCGCGGGTTCGACCTGTCGTGGGACTGGCAGCCCTCGCCGGCGACCAGCATGAGCGCCAACCTCGGACGCGATGATTCGAGCCTGAACTTCTCGAACGTCGCCGACAACGAGGACGCCACCGGCGCACCAGGCCGCGACGATCCGTCCTTGGGCGGACCGTTGTTCCCGCTCGCGAACCAGTGGCAGAGCCTCGACCACGAGCGCGACTACAACGCGGGCCTGACGCTCCGCCATGATTTCGGGCGCGTGCGCGCGGACCTGAGTTACACCTACACCTACGCGCTCGGCAAGATCGACTCCCTGTTCGCATCGTCGGGCGCACTGCCCATCACGCAGGAACCCTTCGTCGACGGCGTCGGCAATGCTTTCCCGGACAACCACTACCACATCAATACCCTGCAGCTCGGTTTCGACATT
>DASZTT010000112.1:0-11634 GCA_035547895.1 Rhodanobacteraceae bacterium | reverse complement strand
CAACGCGTACATCAGGTCGAGATTGATGTTGGCGTACCCCGCGTCCTGCGCCTGCTTGATCGCGTGTTCCGCTTCCGTGGAGGAATGGATGCGGCCCAGCGCGCGCAGCTTTTCGTCATCGAAACTCTGCACGCCGAAACTGACGCGGTTGACGCCGGCCGATCGGTAGCCATCGAAACGTCCGTGCTCGACCGTGCCGGGGTTGGTTTCCAGCGTGATCTCGCAATCGCGTGCGAACGGAAGCCGCGCCGCGGCGCCGTCGAGGATCACCGCGATCGAATCCGGCGCGAACAGGCTGGGCGTGCCGCCGCCGAAGAACACGCTGATGATGTCGCGGCCGCGAACGGCGTCACCGAAGTCCGCGAGATCGCCATCCAGATCGGCAAGCAGCGCCGCGACGTACTCGCGCCCGGGCATCGCCGCGCGCAGCCCGTGCGAGTTGAAGTCGCAGTACGGGCATTTCCTCACGCACCAGGGAATGTGGATGTACAGCGACAACGGGGGCGCATCGGAAATCAAATTTTCATTCCCGCGCAGGCGTCAATGCAGCGTCGCTGGCCAAGGCCCTTTGCAAGGCTGCCAAGGCCCGTCCGCGATGGCTGATGCGGTTCTTCAACGCCGGTTCGAGTTCGGCGGAACCCAGGCCGCCGCCGTCGTCGGGCAGGAATACCGGGTCGTAGCCGAAACCGCGTTCGCCGCGCGGCGCGTGCAGCACGCGTCCGCGCCAGCGGCCGGTCGCGATGATCGGATCGGCGTCGTCCGCGTTGCGCAACAGCGCCAGCACGCACACGAAATGTGCCGTCCGTTCGGGATCCGGCACGCCTTCGAGTTCGCGCAGCAGTTTCGCATTGTTGCCGGCGTTGTCGCCGTGCACGCCGGCGTAGCGCGCGGAATACAGGCCCGGCGCGCCGTCGAGCGCGTCGACGCAAAGGCCGGAGTCGTCCGCCAAGGCGGGCATGCCGGACGCACGCGCGACGTGGCGCGCTTTCAGGATCGCGTTCTCGACGAAGGTCAGGCCGGTTTCCTCGGCGTCACCGATGCCGAGTTGCGATTGCGCGACCAGTTCGATGCCGCTGCCCGCCAGCAGCTCGCCCAGTTCCGCGAGCTTGCCCGCGTTGCTGCTGGCCAGCACGAGTTTCACGATGCCAGCGCGGCGCGCTGCGCCTGGATCAATTCCCCGATGCCTTTTTGCGCCAGCGCCAGCAGCGCATCCAGCTCATCGCGCCGGAATGCGTGGCCTTCGGCGGTGCCCTGCAATTCGATGAAACCGCCGCCGTCGTTCATCACCACGTTCATGTCGGTGTCGCAGTGGGCGTCTTCGGCGTAATCGAGGTCCAGCACCGGTACGCCCTGGTACACGCCCACCGAAATGGCCGCGACCGCGCCGTGGATCGGGTTGCGCTTCAACAGGCCTTGTTGCATCAGCCCATTCACCGCATCGACCAGCGCGACGTAGGCGCCGGTGATCGACGCGCAACGGGTGCCGCCGTCGGCCTGCAGCACGTCGCAGTCGAGCGTGATCACGCGTTCACCCAGCGCCGCGCGATCGACGCAGGCGCGCAAGCTGCGCCCGATCAGGCGCTGGATTTCCATGGTGCGGCCGCCTTGTCCGCCACGCGCGGCTTCGCGCTGGGTGCGTTCGCTGGTCGCGCGCGGCAGCATGCCGTATTCCGCGGTGACCCAGCCCTCGCCTTTGCCGCGCAGCCACGGCGGCACGCGTTCCTCGACGCTGGCGGTGCACAGCACGCGCGTGTCGCCCATGCCGATCAGCACGGACCCTTCGGCGTGCCGGGTGTAGCCGCGCTCGATCGTCACGGCGCGCAGGGCATCGGGCGCGCGGCCGGAAGGTCGCATGATGGGCATCCTGGAAAGGTATCCGCTGGCAGCGTGACAGTTTACCATCGCGGCTTGTCACGACGATCCGGAACGCCCGCATGATCCGCAGCATGACCGCCTATGCGAACAGGGAAGATTCGACGCCGCAGGGCTGGCTGGCGTGCGAAGTGCGCGCGGTGAATTCGCGCTTCCTCGAAACCGGCGTGCGCCTGCCGGACGAACTGCGCACCCTGGAACCCGCCGTGCGCGAGCGCATCGCGGCGCGCCTGTCGCGCGGCAAGGTCGATGCCACGTTCCGCTACCGCGCCCCCGCAGCGGCGGCGGATTTGCTGCTGGACCAACGCACCGCCGCGCAGCTCGCCACCGTCGCGGGTGCGCTCAAGGACAACTTCCCGCAGCTCGCCACCGATTTCGCGGCGCTGCTGGAGTGGCCCGGCTTGCTGGTGAAACCGGAACTCGACCAGGACGGCCTGGCGCAAGCCGCGGAAGGATTGCTGGAGCGCACGCTGGACGAATTCATCGCCGGCCGCGAGCGCGAAGGCGCCAAACTGGCGCAGGCGCTGGGTGAGCGACTGGATGGCATCGAAAGCATCGTCGGCGAAGTGCGCGCGATGCTGCCCCAGGTTCGCGCGGCGCTGCGGGCCAAGCTGGAGGCCAGGTTGGCCGAGTTGGCGAAGGCCGCCGAGCCCGGCCGGCTGGAGCAGGAACTGGTGCTGCAACTCTCGCGCATCGACGTGGACGAGGAACTGGACCGTCTCGACGCGCACGTCGGCGAGGCGCGGCGCATCCTCGCGCTCGACGAACCCGTCGGCCGCCGGCTGGATTTCCTGATGCAGGAATTCAACCGCGAAGCCAACACGCTGGCCTCGAAATCCGTCGACCCCCGCGCCACGCGCGCCGCCGTCGATCTGAAAGTACTGATCGAGCAGATGCGCGAGCAGGTGCAAAACCTCGAATGAGCGGAAACGCTCAGCGTTGCAGCGCCGTCGGTTCCGTCTGAATCGACGCTGCTGACTGCGCTGCCGGCAAGCTGATCGTTGCGCGCAGGCCGCCACCGGGCACGTTTTCGATGGTCAGCTCGCCGCCCTGCGCCTTGGCGAGGGCCAATACGATCGACAATCCAAGCCCGGCTCCTCCTGTTTGTCGTCCACGCGAGGACTCCAACCGCTCGAACGGATTCATCAACCGCGCAAACGCTTCGGGTGGCACGCCCGGCCCTTCATCCTCGACGGCAATCCGGACCCAACCGTCTTGCTTGCAAGCATTGAGGTGGGCAGCTTTCCCGTAACGCAGGGCGTTTTCGGTGAGGTTTGCGAGCATGCGGCGGAACGCCAGCGGGCTGCAGTCCACCCACAGTGGCGAGTCGTTTTCGATCCGGCAATCCACCGGCTCACCGAGCTCCCGGCGCATTTCGACAAATGAGCGGATCTCATTGGATGCATCGATCGGGTGAGGATGTGCGGGTCGAGGCGTCGTGGTGTCCTGTGCGAACAGCAACGTGTCCTCCAGCAGCAAGCCCATCTCGTCCAGGTCGCGTATTGCGCGCTTCCGTTGATCCGGGTCGTCGACGAAATCGACCCTCAGTCGAAGGCGGGTGAGGTAGGTACGCAGATCGTGGGCGATCGCAGCGAGGATCCGTGTGCGTTCCTCCATCAACCCGCGGATGGTCCGTTTCATGTCGTTGAATGCGGTCGCCAGCATTTGCATTTCCGATGCACCGCGCGTCGGCAGATCGGGTATGTCGATGTTCGCTGCGAGCTGGTGCGCAGCGCGTGCAAGGCGGTGGGCAGGACGTATCAGTTGCTGGAAGCTGTAGAGCATGATCAACAAAAGGATCGCAGCGGTGACGCCCGCGACCAGGGCAAAACGCGCGATCAGGCGCTGCAGCAACACGGGTGCACGTTCGATCACGACCACGCCGCCGGTTTTCAAACCGACCAGCAACCTCACGTCGCTTGGTTTGCCGATCCAGCCTCCGGTCAGCGAAGTCAGCCTGGCATCGCGGCGGGCTTGAACCTGGAAGGGTCGGCCTCCCATCTCGAAAGCGTACTTTTTGTAGAGCTTCGCCAGGTACGGGGCGTGCGCTTGCGTACCGGAGCTTCCATCGCCGGGAAACGATGGAAGCAGATACACGACGAGAGGACCGTCGTTCAATGCCGCGATCAACCTGGCCTGCTGGGGTGGTGAGGTTATTTCCAGCGCGGCAGCGATGGCCGCGGCCTGGCGCGGCGACACCAGGCGGAAGACGGTAGGGCGGCCATCATTCCAGAAGGTGGCGGTAACGACGACCATCAGAAGCAGCATGAAGCCGATCAGGAACACGAGGCCGATCCGGACGGCGAGGCTTCCGAAGAACCGTCGCATGTCAGGCCTGTTCGCGTTCGACGGAGGCGGCGAACAAGTAGCCGCCTCCGCGTACCGTCTTGATCATCGTGGGCGGCCTGGAATCGTCGCCGAGCTTGCGGCGCAGCCGGCTGAGCTGGACGTCGATGGTCCTGTCGAAAGGGGCCGCGCCGCGCCCCCGCGTCCAGTCCAGAAGCTGCTCGCGATTGAGTACCCGTTGCGGATGCCGCAGCAGCGCCATCAACAGGTCGAACTCGCCGCCGGTCAGCTCGACCGGATTGCCTTCGGGGTCGTGGAGCATCCGCGAGCCGGCATTCAACTTCCATCCGGAAAACGCATATACGTCCGATTGCGGATTCGCCGACTGCAGGGGGCTGCGCGTGCGCCGCAGGATGGCGCGGATGCGCGCCAGCAGTTCACGCGGATTGAACGGTTTTGGAAGGTAGTCATCGGCGCCGACCTCCAGTCCGATGATGCGGTCGAGATCATCGCCCTTGGCGGTGACCATCAGGACGGGCGTGCTTTTCGATCCACCGCGCAGGCGACGGCAGATCGACAAGCCATCTTCGCCTGCCAGCATCAGGTCGAGCACGACCAGATCGACCGTCTGGCCTTCCATCGCGCGGTCCAGGTCTTCCGAGCCTTCGCACAGGCCCACCTTGAATCCCTCTCGCACGAGCAAATCGCCGACCAGGGATCGGATCTCCGGATCGTCTTCGACGACTGCAATGAAAGGCGGGCGAGTCATGGACGTGCGAACTGCAGCTCAGGGCCGCAGTGTAAACCGCTCGATGGCGTGCAAGCGGCGTTGAAACACTTTGCTGCACTTTGTTACCGAACGCTCACGAGGGGTTTGCCTGGGAGGAGGAAATTGACATCGCACAACGCAGTGCGTGACCCATCGGAGTCCTCCAGTGAACAAAGCCTTCCTTTCAACCACCTTCATGACGATCGGGCTCGCGGTTGCCCTCGGAACCGTGCAGCCGGCGGAAGCAGCCAGCCATGGACGGTACGTGTCGGTCCAGGGCCCACGTGGCCGCGGCTTCTCCGCCCACCGCGGCATTTCGCGCAGTCCGGGAATGACCACTGCGTCGCGCGGTGTCCAGACCAATAGTGGCCACGGCTTCGAGACCACCCGAACCACCACCCATGGCGACGGAAGCCTGACCAACCAGGTCACCCGTACGTACGACGACGGGCGAACCGCTTCACGAACCGGTTCGATTACCCGAAACGGCGACGGATCCGTCACCGCGACCCGCAGCCATACCGGTGTCGCGGGCAACACCCAAACGGGTTGGAGCACGATTTATCGGACAGACGACGGGATGGGCCGAACGCGAGGCTTCACCACGTCGAGCGGAAAGTCGGCGACCGAAGCAGGAAGCGTCTCCTTCGCCAACGGAAGCATGACCGTGAACAAGTCACTGACGACCGGATCGGGCGCCTCCATGAGCCGATCGTCCACGTATACGCGCAGCAACTGACCCCTGCTCGCTGCGCGTTAGGCGCGGGCCGCCTCCCCCGGCCCGCGCCACCTTTCATCCACGCGAACGGCCTTTTGCTTGCCCGGCCGCTTTCCAAGGATCCAGCATGAAAACCATCTGCCAGAACATCGTGAAACTCCCACTCGTCGGTCTGCTCGCGGCGCTGTCGCTGACCGCGTGCGCCGCGACAGGCGGCGGACGATCGCAGGCGGCTGCCGAAAAGGCGCAAGAGCGTTTCGCCGCCGCCGACACCAATCACGATGGATACCTCAGTCGCGATGAAGCCGCCCAGGGAACCCCCAGGCTTTCAGCGCATTTCGACGAGATCGACAGCGATCACGACGGGCTGCTTTCCAAGCAGGAAATCATCGCTTTCATCCAGCAGCGGCGGGGTTCACGCTGATGAGCCAGCCTGCAGCCGACCGACGCGATGGGCACGCGGCCGGGACCCGGTTTCCGGTGCCTCCGATTGACAACCGCTCCATGCTGGCCAATGCGGTTGTTCCCTGCCTCAATTACCCCGACGTGCGAGCCGCGGCCGATTGGCTGTGCAAGGCATTCGGTTTTCGGGAGCGGCTGAGAATCGCCGATCATCGCTCGCAACTGCAGCTGGGCACCGCTGGCGAGGGCGTCGTTGTCAGCCAGGGTCCGAAACCCTGGCTGCCCATCGATTCGACACATGCGGTGATGATTCGTGTCGGCGATCTCGCGCGCCACCATCGGCAGGCCGGATCCGCGGGCGCCCGCATCGTCAGCCCCGTGACGACCTACCCCTATGGAGAGCGGCAATACACCGCCGTTGATCCGTGGGGCCACGTCTGGGTGTTTTCCGAAACCGTGGCCGATGTCGATCCGGAAGCATGGGGCGGAACCCTGCTCGAGGACAACGCGGGCGCGACTGAACCCTCCGGGAGATGCTCATGAAGACGAACTGCCCGGCTGCCATCGACGAGACTCTTCAATGAAATACCTGAAGCCCGGATGGCTGCTGCTTGGAGCATGGCTGTTGCTCAGCCTTTCGGCGTGCGTGGGCACGCTGGTGTATGCGGGCAGGGGTGCGTACAAGGCGATATCGGCAGCCTCGAAGGCGGCATCGTCACCGCAGTTGCCAGTGCTTCCCGAGAGTCGTGTATGGCAGCAAGTCCACGACGAGATGCAGCAGGCCGTAAGCAATGGCGCACCCGGCGTTTCGGTCATCGTCATGCGGGCCGGCCATCCGTTGCTCCGGATGAACGTCGGGAAGATCGACGAGAACGCGCAGTTGCCGGTCGCGTCGGCATCGAAGTGGATGACCGCCGCCCTGGTCATGAGCGTGGTCGACGAGGGAAAGCTCTCGCTGGACGCGCCGATTTCAAAATACCTCCCGGTGTTCACGGGAGCTGCCGGGAAAGTCACCTTGCGCGAACTGCTGGCGCAGACCTCCGGCGAGGGCAGCCTCCGGGACATGGTCGATATCAAACAGGATCCGCGCATCACCCTGGCGGAGTCTGCCGCGCTGATTGCCAGGCGGCCGCTGCAACATCCGCCGGGAACGGTATTCAGCTACGGCGGCCCGGGCTTCCAGGTTGCCGGCGCTGCGGTCGAGGCTGTCACGGGAAAGCGTTGGGCGCAGCTTTTCAACGAGCGCATCGCGCAACCACTGGGCATGACGCATACCTACTGGGAACATCTTCCGAATCACGGCGTGCCTGCGAGCGAAACACTGAACCCGTTGTTGCAGGGTGGCGTCGTGACGACCGCGCAGGATTACATGCGCTTTCTGACCATGCTGGCCGAAAACGGCAGCGTCGACGGCAAACGCGTGCTGTCGGAAAGGGCCGTTCGAGAGATGGAAACGGCCCAGACCATCGGCAAACCGAAAAGCTACGTGCCTCCCGGCATGCGCGGGAAAACCGCCGCACGTGCGGGCATCGCGGAAGGCACCGCCGAATATGCACTCGGCAACTGGTGCGAATCCTGGGATGCGGCGCAGGCCTGCATCATGACGTCCAGTCCGGGGGCACTGGGCACCTTCCCGTGGATCGATCGCAAAAGCGGCGTGTACGGCATTTTCTTCACCCGGGAACGCCTGCCCCACGTGATCAAGAATTTCGCCAAAGCCCGCACCGCTATCATCGCCGCCTACCCGTAGGCCGCAGGGCAACGGCTCGATCCTTCCCCTTCGTGGACTGCCGCCATGTTCAAGAACCTCATCCCGAAGATCTTCTATGCGCACCTGCAAGATGGGCTGGAGTTTTTCGTGGACGGGCTGGGATTCGAGATCCGGTATCGGGACGCGGACATGGCTGTCGTTGCGCGTGACGGCGCCAAGGCCTACATCATCCAGAGCCCGGAGTACGCCGCAAAGGATCGCCCCGAACTCAGCGTCGATACGGATGACGTAGACGAGATATTCAACGAGATGTCTGCACGCGCTCCACATCTTTTGCATCCAAATTCAAGCAGCGTCACGCTCAAGCCGTGGGGTGCGCGCGAATTCGCCATGCTGGACAAGACTAAGGTCGGCGTGAATTTTCGCCAATGGCTGCATGAAGGTTGAGATGTTGGCAACGTTCGCAAGAGGCTTCCAGCGGGGTCGCGCGCCTGAGCCGGTTGCTCCGGTTACTGGTCGTCCGCACAACGGATCCGGCTCCGCATGCGCGAAGGAATCCTTGCGCTCCCGGGAGACGAGGCGTTGACAATCCAGCCGCTCGGCCGCGGCATGCGCGACTGCGAAAATCGCAGACAGGGGCAATCCGCAAAATGACATGCAGGGTAGAGCAGTGGTGGTGGCACGGTCCCGGAGCGCAGAAGGAGATGGCATGACGCGCGGCATCCTCTTCATCGTCGCGGCGCCGTCGGGCGCGGGGAAGTCGACGCTGGTGAATGCGCTGCTGGCGCGCGAACCCGGCATCGCGCTGTCGATTTCGCACACCACCCGCGCGCCGCGGCCGGGCGACGTCGATGGGGTGCAGTACCACTTCGTCGACCGCGCGAAGTTCGAGGCGATGGTTGCGCGGGGCGATTTCCTGGAACACGCGGACGTGTTCGGCAACTATTACGGTACCTCGCGCGGTGCCGTCGAGCCGACCCTGAAAGCCGGTCGCGACGTGCTGCTGGAAATCGACTGGCAGGGCGCCGAACAGGTGCGGCGTGCGATGCCCGGGTGCGTGTCGATCTTCATCCTGCCGCCGTCGCGCGCGGAGCTCGAGCGCCGCCTGCGGGCGCGCGCCACCGACAGCGAGTCCACCATCGAAAAGCGGTTGGCCGCGTCGCGCGAGGAAATCGCGCACGCCGGCGAGTTCGACTGCATCGTGGTCAACGATCATTTCGAGGACGCGGTCGCCGCGTTGCAGGCCATCGTGCACGCGGCGCGCGAGCGCCGGCCGTTGCCGGGTGAGCGCCACGCCGCATTGATCGCCCGGCTGCTGGCTTGAGGTCCGGCCTCTCCGCTACCCTATGAAGGTTCTTTCACCCTGACGTCATGCCAGCGAAAGCGGGCGTCCATTGAAGACAAGATCCTTTGGATAAACTCGCGCCATCCATGGCGCTCGCCTTCCGGGCCGCCCGCGGCGTTCGCGTTTGCAATCCTGCAAACGCAGTCCGCGTTCGCGGGAATGGCCGCAATATTTTTTCCGCTCCCCCCCCCCGATCCGGGTCGTTGATTCGCAATGAACGTCGCTGCCGCCAATCAGGACCCTGTGGAAGACGCACTGGTGCAGGTGCGCGGCCTGCGCACGCGCATCGGCACGAAGATGATTTTCGACGGACTCGACCTGGACGTGCCGCGCGGCAGCGTCACCGCAATCATGGGGCCGTCGGGCACCGGCAAGACCACCTTGCTGCGGCACATCACCGGTCAGCTGCGGCCCGATGCCGGCAAGGTGATCGTGGATGGCCGGGACGTCCCGAAGCTCTCGCGGCGCGCGCTGTTCGATTTGCGCGAGCGCATCGGTTTCCTGTTCCAGAACTCGGCGCTGCTGACCGACTTCAGCGTGTTCGAGAACGTCGCGTTCCCGCTGCGCCAGCACGCGAAACTGCCGGAGGAATTGCTGCGCAACATTGTGCTGACCAAGTTGCAGGCGGTCGGCCTGCGCGGCGCCGCGCAATTGATGCCCAGCGAACTTTCCGGCGGCATGGCGCGGCGGGTGGCGCTGGCGCGCTCGATCGTGTTCGATCCGATGCTGATCCTGTACGACGAACCGTTCGTGGGGCTCGACCCCATCGCGTTGAACCAGGTGCTGCGCCTGATCAGGACGCTCAACAAGACGCTCGGGATCACTTCGATCCTGGTCGCGCACGAACTCGCCGCGATTCGCCAGGTCGCCGACCGCGTCTACCTGATCGCCAACGGCAAGCTAGTCGCGCAGGGCGCGCCGGACGAACTGGCGCGGCAGGATTCACCGTGGACGCGGCAATTCTTCGGCGGCGAGGCGGACGGCCCCGTGCCGTTCCAGTACCCGGCGCCGGATTACGCAACTGAACTGGGCTTCGGGCGATGAACGCGAACCTGCGCCGCAACTGGCTGCTGCAAGGCATCGCTTCGGTCGGCGACTGCGGCTTGTTCTTCGTCGCGGTGCTGGGCGCGCTGCCGAAAAGCCTGCGGCATTGGCGCGAAACCTGCCGGCAGGTCTGGTTCGTCGGCGCGATGAGCCTCGTGATCGTGATGACCTGCGGGCTGTTCGTCGGCATGGTGCTGGCGCTGCAGCTTTACTACACGCTGTCGATCTTCGGCGGCACCGCCGCGCTCGGCACCGTGGTCGCGTTGAGCCTGTTCCGGGAACTCGGCCCGGTGGTGACGGCATTGCTGGTGGCGGGCCGCGCAGGCACCGCGGTCACGGCGGAGATCGGCTTGATGCGCGCGACCGACCAGCTCGACGCGATGTCGATGATGGCGGTGGATCCGCTGGCGTATGTCGCCTCGCCGCGTTTCCTCTCGGGCGTCATCGCGATGCCGCTGCTCGCGTGCGTGTTCAACGCCATGGGCATCTTCGGCGGACACCTGGTCGGCGTGACCTGGCTAGGCCTCGACAACGGCACGTTCTGGGGCAACATGACCTCCACCGTCGATCTGCACAGGGACGTCCTCGACGGCCTCTACAAGAGCATCGTGTTCGGCGGCGTGGTCAGCCTGATCGCGGTGTTCCAGGGCTACACCGCGCCGCCTACCAGCGAGGGCGTGGCGTATTCGACCACGCGCACGGTGGTGTTTTCGTCGATCGTGGTCCTCGCGTTCGATTTCGTGATGACGGCTTTCATGACCTGACCTGCACGCAGCATTGGTGATCGCATGAACCCAAGACCTTCCTACGCCATCGGCACCGGCCTGTTCATCCTGCTCGGTTTCGCCGCACTGGCGTACCTCGCGACCCAGACCACGTCGGTGGCGAACATCCATCGTGGCGACAGCTACACGCTGAAGGCGCGCTTCCAGGACATCGGCCAGTTGAAGGCGCGCGCACCGGTGAAGATCGCGGGCGTGCGCATCGGCGACGTGCAATCCATCCAGCTCGAACCGCAGCGGATGGATGCACTGGTGACGATGTCGATCGACAAGCAATACAACGACATTCCCGACGATTCGTCGGCCGCGATATTCACCAGCGGTTTACTGGGCGACCAATATGTTGGCATCGAGCCGGGCGGCTCGCCCACGTTCCTCAAGAACGGCGACGAGATGGTGCTTACCCAATCGGCGATGAGCATCGAAAACCTGATCGGAAAGTTTCTCGTCAACGGCGGCCCGAAATCGAGCAGTCCCGATTCGGCGCCGGCCAGCACGCCGCCTGCATCCGGCCATCCCTGACTTGCCCCGCCTGCTTCGCAGGCCTGAGGAGAACTCCATGTTGAAACGTCCGATGTTGTGGCTGGTGGCGATGCTGTTCGGTGCCGCGTGCGCCGTGCCCGCATTCGCCGCCGCCGACCAGACCCCGCAACAGATCGTGCAGTCGATCGCCGACCAGCTTGGCCAGGCCATCCAGGGGCACCA
>DASZTT010000111.1:0-21347 GCA_035547895.1 Rhodanobacteraceae bacterium | reverse complement strand
GAACGCCGTCCGCCTTTCGAGGACGACACGATCCGCTACTACGGCCAATACATCGCGCTGGTGGTGGCCGACACCTTCGAGCACGCCACCGCGGCCGCGCGCAAGGTCAAGGCCAGCTACGACGCGAAGAAGCCCGACGTCTCGACCGTGCTCCGGCCCGACGGCTCTCCCAAAACCGAAACGCGGCACGGCAATCCCGATGAATGGAACGTCGCCCTGTCCAAGGTCGAAACCGAGCGCGGCGATCCCGACGCGGCGTTCGCGTCCGCGCCGGTGAAGGTCGACCACGTCTACAGCACGCCGATCGAAACGCACTCCTCGATCGAACTGCACGCCAGCGTCGCGACCTTCGATGGTACGCATTACACCTTGTACGAAACCACGCAGGCGGTGGCGAATTTCCACGGCGTGCTCGCCGAGATGCTCGGCGTGCCGCGCGAAAACGTCCGCGTGGTCACCGAGTTCCTTGGCACCGGTTTCGGCGGCAAGCTGTGGCCCTGGCCGCAATCTCCGCTTGCGGCGGCGGCAGCGCGGGACCTGCGCAAGCCGGTCAAGCTGGTGGTGACGCGCAAGATGGATTTCGAATCGACCGGCCATCGTCCGCACACCCGGCAGCGCATCCGCCTCGGTGCCAACCGTGACGGCAAGCTGGTGTCGCTGCGGCACGATTACATCTACTCGCGCGCACTGGAATGCGACTACGAGGAAGACTGCGGCGAATCCTCCGGCTTCATGTACTCGACACCCAATCTGCGGGTCACCGAAGCACACGCGACCCGCAACGTGGGCGTTCCCACTTCGATGCGCGGACCCGGCGCGGTCCCAGGTTTGTACGCCCTGGAATCGGCCATGGACGAGCTGGCAGTCGCGCTGGAAATGGATCCGGTCGAGTTGCGACTCAGGAACGACACGCTCACCGACGAAAGCAAGAACATTCCGTTCTCTTCGCGTCACCTGAAGGAGTGCCTGACCACCGGCGCCGACCGGTTCGGCTGGTCGCGGCGCAATCCGGCGATCGGGTCGATGCGCGACGGCGACACGGTCCTCGGCTGGGGCATGGCGGCCTGCACGTGGATGGCGGCGCGCTGGCCATCGCAGGTCAGCATCATGTTCAACGCGGACGGCACCGTGCGCGTCGCCAGCGGCACCCAGGACATCGGCACCGGCACCTACACCGTGCTGGCGCAGATGGCATCGCAGTTGACCGGGGTGGAGCTGTCCAAAATAAAAGTGGTGATCGGCGACAGCAACCTTCCACCCGGACCGATTTCCGGGGGCTCGATGGCCACCGGGTCACTGGTGCCGGCGGTGGCGCAAGCCGCGCGCGAGGCCATCAGGCAACTGCTGGCGGCGGCCAGCGAAGGCGACAGCCATTTCGAGAAGACACCGGCCGGTCGACTCGATTTCCATGCGGGCCGTGTGCACCGCAAGGGCCAGCCGCCCGAAACCGGCCGCTCCTTCGAAGAAGTGCTGGCGGCCGCGCGGCGTGGCCACGTCGAAGGCCGCGGCAAATCGGAAGGCACTTTCGGCCAGAAGAACCCGAAGTTCTCGATGCATTCCTTCGGCGCGCATTTCGTGGAAGTGGCCTGGCAACCGGCGATCGCGCGCCTGCATGTCAACCGCACGCTCACGGTGATCGATGGCGGACGCATCATCAATCCGCTCACCGGCGCCAACCAGATCGAAGGCGCGGTGGCGATGGGTATCGGCATGGCAATGTTCGAGGAAACCGGCTACGACCCGCGCAACGGCATGCCGGTCAACAGCAACCTCGCCGACTACATCATGACCACGCACGCGGACGCGCCGCCGATGCAAGTGATTTTCCTCGATTACCCCGACACCCACCTCAACGAGATGGGTGCGCGCGGCATCGGCGAAATCGGCCTGGCCGGCGTGGCTGCGGCCATCGCGAACGCGGTGTACCACGCCACCGGCGTGCGCGTGCGCGACCTGCCGATCCACATCGAGGATCTGCTGGCGTCGCAGGTGGCATGAAAACTTTTTCGTCATTGCCGCGAAAGCGGGATCGTTGCTTCGCGCGGTCCGGAATGACGAAACCGCTTCGGCCATGAACTCGGGGCGGGAACTTCGCCTCCTGCTCGCGGCCCTCGGCGGCTTCCAGCGCAATGCCGGCACGCGGGCGGCGCTGGCGACGATCACGCGCACCCGCGGCTCGACCTTTCGCCACGCAGGCACGCACATGCTGGTGCGCGGCGACGGCCAGGTTGTCTGCGAACTTTCCGGCGGCTGTCCGCAACGCGACATCGTGCAGCGTGCGCTGCAGGTGATCGAGTTCCAACAGCCACGATTAGTGGACTACAACGCCGAATCCGGGCTCGATGTCCTGATGGAGATGGGCTGCGGCGGCGAACTGGAGGTGCTGATCGAACCGCTGGCCGATTCCGGCGCGGGCGCGTTCGCGGCATTGCAGCGATGCACCCAGGAACGCCGTGCGGCGTGGCTGGCAACCTGGTTCGCCGATGGACACGCTGTCATCCCGCCACGGCGCCTGGTGATCGAGAATGGTCGCGTTTGCCACGACGAAATCGGCGACGCGCTGCTGCTGCAATCGATCCTCGAAGCGATCGGCGGACAGCCGGACCGATCGGAAACCCTGCGCCTGACCTCTTCCCGCGGCATCGCCGACGTGCTGCTCGAACCGGTGTCGCCGCCACACGCGCTGGCGATCATTGGCTGCAGTGCCACCGCGCTGGCATTGTTGCCGGTCGCCCGGACACTCGGATGGCAGGTCACGCTGGTGGACGGCAATGCGCAGCACTTGCGCGCGGCGGCCCCGCCGGAGGAAGTACGTACGCTGTGCGCCACTCCGCGCGACGTGCGCGCGAAGCTCGTCCTGGATGCGAACAGTTCCGTGGTGGCGATGACCCACAATCTCGAGCAGGACCTTGCGTATCTAGCTGCCTTGCGCGATGCACCGGTGGCCTATTTCGGCGCGCTGGGTTCACGCGAACGCGCCGCCCGTATTCGCGCCGCGCTGGACGGCCGCAACGTGCGCGCGCCGGCCGGGCTGGACATCGGTTCGGAAGCGCCCGCCGAGATCGCGCTGGCGATCGCCGCCGAAATCACCGCGGTGCTCAATGGCCACGGCGGCGGGCCGTTGCGCGACCGCGATGCCGAGTCCGCATCGTGAAGCAGGAGGAGCCAATGTCTCTGCAGCAGGCAACCAACGCGAACGCCACGATCGTGCTGCTCGCCGCGGGCGAAGGCCGGCGTTTCGGAGGCGTCAAGCAATTGGCGATCCTGCATGGCGAGCCGATGGTGCATCGCGCGACGCGCTTGCTGGCAGAAACGGGCGCGCCGGTGGTCGTGGTTATCGGCGCGCACGCCGAGGACGTGGAAGCCGCGCTCGAAGACCTGCCCGTGTACCGGGTCCGCAATGCAGACTGGCAAACAGGCATGGGGACGTCGCTCGCGGCCGGGTTCCGTCACGTGCGCGAACACTTCACTGCCGTGACCGGCGCGCTGCTCTGCCTGGCCGATCAACCAATGCCCGATGCAACACTGCCCATCCGGATGCTGCGCCGTCATTCGCAGGCGCCCGATCGCCTGCTCGCCGTCGCGCAAGGCGGCACCGTCGGCCCGCCGGTGCTGTTTCCGCACGACTGCTTCGCCGAACTGTCCGTGCGGTCGGGTGCAACCGGTGCGCAGGCGTTGCTGCGCCGGGAATCGCGCCGGCTCGAAACCTTTGCGGTGGATCTGCTGCCCGATATCGACACGCCGGAGGATCTCGAGCGGGCGGCCGGGCAGCCGCAGCATCGCGAAAAAGGTTAGCCGACTCGTTACACCGGCGCAGCGGGAGGAAGGCGTCAGGGATCGGATTTTGCGCGTGACACAGCCAGGCGGTCGGCGACCGCGTCGAAAAACGACGCCGGCAATTCGGCCGCGACGGGCACCACCCATGCATTCTCCCTCGCGAACGCGTGGCATTTGACCGCATCCTTTTCCGTCATCAGGACAGGCAACCCGTCGCCGAAATCCAGATCGGTCGCGGCATGGCGATGGTGATCCGGGAACGGGTGCCGGATCACGTCGATGCCATTCGCGCGCAACGAATCGAAGAAACGATCCGGATGACCGATGCCGGCGACCGCGTGCACGCGTTGTCCCGAAAAGGCGGCGAGTGGACGGACCGTTGCCGGCCCGGCGAGCGCGCAGGCATTCGAAAGCACGAGCTGCATCGGAATTTCGCCGTCGCGCGCGACACCGCCGTTGCAAATGATGAAATCGACATCGCGCAGGCGCGACCCGGGTTCGCGCAACGGTCCGGCTGGCATCAGGCGCCCATTGCCGAAGCGGCGCACGCCATCGATCACGCAAACCTCGATGTCGCGAGCCAGTGCGTAATGCTGCAAGCCGTCATCGGCGACGATGACATCCACGCCTTCGGGCAACAGCAGCCGCGCGGCTTCGCCGCGCCTTGCGCCGATCGCGACCGGTGCGCCCGTGCGCAATTTGATCAAGGCCGGTTCATCGCCTGTCACTGCGGGATCGGGCGCGGCCCCGAGCAGGAGCGGCGCAACGGCGTTTCCGCCATAGCCGCGACTGACCACGCCGGGCCTGAACCCGCGGTTGCGCAGTGCCTCGACCAGTGCGAGCGTCAGCGGCGTCTTGCCCGCACCACCCGCCACGATGTTGCCGACCACGACCACCGGCACCGGCAACCGTTCGCTGCGCAACCAGCCGCGGCGATACATCGCGCGGCGCGCAGCGGTCACACCGCCGTACAACCAGGCGAGCGGCCGCGTCCACCATGGCGGCGCGCGATCTCCGTACCAGCAGCCTTGCAGATCGTCCGCGATTGCCACGGCGTCCGCGCTCAGGCCGCGACCGTCGCCGCGTCGCGGAATTGCAGGTGGTACAGCGAAGCGTACTTGCCGCCGTGCGCGAGCAGTTCGGCGTGGGTGCCGCGCTCGACCACGTGGCCCTGATCCAGCACCACGATCTGGTCGGCGTGCTCGACCGTTGACAGGCGATGCGCGATCACCAGCGTGGTGCGGTTTTCCATCAGCTTGTGCAGCGCCTGCTGGATCAGGCGCTCGGACTCGGTGTCCAGCGCGCTGGTGGCTTCGTCCAGGATCAGGATCGGCGCATCTTTCAGCAAGGCACGCGCCACCGCGACGCGTTGCCGCTGGCCGCCGGACAACAGCGTGCCGCCCTCGCCCACCCGGCTGTGGATGCCATTCGGCAACTCGCGGATGAATTCCATCGCGTTCGCGGCCTCGGCGGCCGCGGTGATTTCCGCTTCGCTTGCGTCCGCGAGCGCGCCGTAGGCGATGTTGCGGGCGATGGTGTCGTCGAACAGCACCACGTCCTGGCCCACCCACGCGATCTGCGCGCGCAGGCTGCGCAGGCTGTAGTCCGCGAGCGGATGGCCGTCCAGCAAAATCTCGCCCGAGGTTGGTTCGTAGAAGCGCGGGATCAGGCTGGCGAGACTCGACTTGCCGCTGCCGGAGCGTCCGACCAGCGCGGTGATCGAGCCGGGCGGGCATTCGAGCGAAATGCCGCGCAAGGCGGCGGTGCTGGATCCGGCATAGGTCAGGTGCACGTTGCGGAATTCGACATCACCCCTGCAGCGTTCGACCCTCCGCCTGCCGTCATCACGCTCGACCGGCGCGTCGATGATGCCGAACAGTTCCTGCGCCGCGGCGAGTCCACGCTGGATGTTCGCTTGCACGGTGGTCAGGCGCTTCAACGAAGGAAGGATGCCGCCCATGCACATGAACAGGCGCATGAAGCCGCCCGCCGTCAGGCCGCGGTGGGCCATGAATGGCCGCGTGGCGAAGAACACGATCAGCGCCAGCGCGATCGCGGCAGCCAGCTGCACGAACGCCGTGGACAATCCATTGGTAGCCGCGACCTTGATGTTCAACTTGCGCGTGCGATCGGTGACGTCGTCGAAGCGCTTCGCTTCGTAATCCTGGCCGCCGAACACCTTCACTTCGCGATGCGCGCCGACCACTTCCTCGACCACGCCGGTGACGCGTCCGACCACGTCCTGGATGGTGATGTTGATGCGTCGGTAGCGGCGGCTGACGTAGGTGACGAGGATTCCGATCGACGGCACCATCACCAGCAACGCGAGCGTCAGCAGCCAGCTCGTCCACAACATCATCGCGACCAGGCCGGCCACCGTCAGCCCGTCCACGATCGCGATCTTGGCGGAATCGGTGGTGGCCTGGGCGACCTGCTCGCTGGTGTAGGTGATGCGCGAAATCTGCTGGCCCGACGATTCGCGATCGAAGAACGTCGTCGGCATGCGCAGGTATTTGCCGAAGATGCGGCGGCGCATGTCCTGCACGACGCTGCGTCCGACGTAGGCGCTGCCGTAGCTCTCGATGTAGACCGCGATGCTGCGCACGAAGAAGATGCTGACGATGATGATCGGCATCCAGAAGATCATCTGCGGGTCGCGGCTGACGAACAGCTTGTCGACCAGCGGCTTGACCTCTTTCGCGAACAGCGTCATGCACACCGCATCGGCCACCATCGCGAGGATGGTGATGGCCACTACCCACCGGTAGGGACGCAGCAAGGTCAGCAGTCGCCGGTACGTCGCGGCGTCGGACGCGGCTCCGCTCATGATGCCGGCGCACCCGAAGCAGGCGTCGTCGCGATCGACAGATGCGTGAAGCCGAGCCTGCCCACCGCGTCCATCGCGGTGACCACGGCCTGGTGCGGCGTCATCGCGTCGGCGCGCAACAGCACCGGACGTTCGTGGTTGCTGCCGGCCGCCGCCTGGATGGCGCGCGACAGCGTCGATTCGTCGTCACCCAGTACCCGGTTGTTGGCCACGAAAAAGTGCCCCTGCTTGTCGATCACGATCACCAGCGTGTCCGCGGCGGGCGCCGCGGGTTTGTCGCTGGCCTGCGGCAGCGACACCTTCAGGTGCCCCTGCTGCACAAAGGTGGTGGTCAGCACGAAGAACATCAACAGGGTCAGCAGCACGTCGATCAGGCTGACCACGTTGATTTCGAATTCGTCGGCGTTGTCGTTGCCGATGCGCATCGGGCGTCCGTCAGCTCGTGGCGCGCGCGACGCGCGGCGCGCCGGCCGCGGCCGTCCCGGCGGGCGCGGGGCGCGTCTCGACGGGCGGCTGGCGGGTGAGCGAAAGCTCGTCCAGCAACGCGGTCGCCTGCTTTTCCATCTGCACCACGTAGCCGCGCACGCGCGAACGGAAATAGCGATGCAGAATGTACGCGGGAATCGCGACCACCAGGCCCGACGCCGTGCACACCAGCGCCTCGCCGATCCCGCCCGCCATCTTCATCGGGTCGCCGACGCCGGACACCATCACCGCCAGGAACATCCGGATCAAGCCGAACACGGTTCCGAGCAACCCGAGCAGCGGACCGATCAACGCGATGGTGCCGAGCGTGTTGAGGTAACGCTCCAGCCCATGCACGACATGGCGGCCGGTATCCTCGATGCGTTCCTTGATCTCCGCACGCGGACGGTTGCGCACGTCGAGCGCCGCCGCCAGCACCTCGCCCAGCGGCGAGTTCTCGCGCAGCGCCTGGATGTGCGACGGGTTCAACTGCTGCGAGTGCGCCCAGCCGCGCACCTGTTCGCCAAGGCCAAGCGGAAGGACGGCGCTGCGGCGCAGGGTCCAGAAGCGCTCCAGCACGATCGCAAGGCCGACCGCCGAACAGGCCAGGATGGGCAGCATGCCCCAGCCGCCCGCCTTCAGGATTTCGAACACGTGAAGCTCCGCCAACCCGTGGATTTGCGCAGGATGATAGCAGTGCGGCCGCGCGCTTCAGCGTGATGCTGTGCCGTGTTCCCGCCAGTATCGGGCCTGGCGGATTCGTTCCTCGGAAACCACGCGCGGCGGCGCGCCGACGGGAAACACGATGCGCACCGCGCCGGTGTCCGGCGTGTTCAGCAGTGGAATATCGAGGCTGGCGTAACGCTCGACCACTTCGGGTGCCGGATGGTGGTAACCGTTCAAGTAACCGGTCGAGGCGATCGCCAGTTTCGGATGCAGCGCTTCCAGGTATTCGAGGCTCGACGATGTCTTGCTGCCATGGTGTGGCGCCACCAATACCAAGGGCGGTCCCGGCGGCACCGCGCGCGCGATGTCCGGCTCGACCTGCGACGATGTATCCGCGGGCAGCAGCAGGCGTCCTCCGGCGCCACCGACCAGCAACACGCAGCCGGCATCGTTGCCTCGCGCGGTCACCGGCACCGGCGGCCGGAGCATGCGGAAATCGACGCCGTCCCAGCGCCAGTGCTGGCCCGCCCCGCACTGCCGCATCGGCACCGGCCCGCGCGCCGGTTCGCCGCCCCAGGCCGGCGTGCCCGGAAACGCCGACAGCACCGACACCGCGCCACCCGAGTGATCGTTGTCGCCATGGCTGATGATCAGCCCATCCAGACGTGTTACGTCGAGTGCGTGCAGGGTCGGCACCACCGCCGCCTCGCCGAGGTCGAACCCGGAAGGATAACGCGCGCCCGTATCGACCAGCAGTGCGTGTGAACGCGTGCGCACCAGCACCGACAAGCCCTGGCCGACATCGATGACGGTCGCGCGAAATGCGCCATCCACCGGCAACGGGGTCCGCGGCCAGCACAGCGGCAGCAATGCCAACGCACCCAGCGCTCGCGCCGGCACTCCACGCGGCGCGAGCAGCCACACCACGCCCACGCAGGCCAGCACGAAGGCGAGGAAGGATGCCTGCGGCAGGTATTGCATCGCGGCCGGCCAGGCCGCGAGATGCTGCAACACCCACCACAACGCATCGACCAGATGCGCGCAGGCGTGCAACAGAATCCGTCCCGCAAACGGCCACGCGAACAGCAGCGCGCACGCGACGAGATCGATCGGCACGATCACGAAGCTCACGAACGGCACCGCCACCAGATTCGCGAGCGGCGCGACCAGCGAGGCCTGCCCGAAAAACCACACCGTCAGTGGCAGCAGCGCCAGCGTCATCAGCAGCGGCGCGAATCCGATTTCCTTCAAATGACCACGCCAGCCGCGGTCCCGTGCCAGCGTCCACGCGAGCAGCGCCACGCCCGCGAACGACAACCAGAACCCCGCGGACAACACCGACAATGGATCCACGACCAGGATGACGATGAGCGCGAGACCGAAACCTTCGCCGAAGCCACCGCCGCGCCGCAGCAGCCGCCAGCCGGCAACCACCGCGATCATCAGCAGCGTACGCGTGGTAGGCAATCCGAAACCCGCGAGCGCGCCGTAGGCGAGCGCCGCGGGAAACGCGACCGCAGCTTCCGCCAGCGGCCTCGCCAGGCGCAGCCCGAGCGACGGAAACAACCACCATGCCAGCCGCACCAGCCACGCACCCAACACCGCGGCAAGACCGACGTGGAAACCCGAGATCGCGATCAGGTGGCTGATGCCGGTGGCGCGCACCACCTGCCAGTCGCGCTCGTCGAGCGCGCGTTCGTCACCGACGCTGAGCGCACGCAACAGGCGCGCGGCGTGCACGTCGTCGGGCAACGCGCCGCCAATCATGGCGGCGATGTGCGCGCGCAGGCCGTCCACGCAAGCGCCCTTTGCCAACAACGCGTTGGCTGGATCCGCACGCACATAACCCGTCGCGACGATGCCCTTCTGCAATGCCGAGCGCTCGAAATCCATGCCACCGGGATTCAGCAGCCCGTGCGGACGCTTCATTCGCACGCGCAGGCGCCAGGTCGAACACGGCAGCATCACGGGTGCTGCGTGCTGGCGCGACGCGTACCATGACAAACGCACGTGGCCGCGCAGCGGGACCACGCGCCCTTCGAATTCGGCGCTTGCGATATCGAAGTCGAAGCGCGTCGAACCGTCCTGCGCCTGCGGCAAATCCGCTACCGTGCCGGTCACCAGGATGTCCTGCTTTTCCAATGCGTGCGGCAGGCGCGCCTGCATCGCAAGATCCGCCCGCAAAGCCGTCCAGCCGAATGCTGCCGACATCAGCGCAAGCAGCGTCCATGCAACGAAAGCCGGTGACTTTTTTGTGCCGTCATTCCGGCGCGGGCCGGAATCCATCCGGTGGCGGGCAAGTAAACAATGGATCCCGGCCTGCGCCGGGATGACGATGAGCAACAACCAGTCCAGCCAGCGCGGCGGAAGCACCGGCAAACCCTGCACCAGCACCGCGCCGGCGAGAACCGCCAGCGCGATGCCCGGCAGCCCCGGCCCGTGATGGATTGCGCGGCGTTCCGTGCGCGCGGGCATGCGGATCAGCCGTCGCGCGGCATCGGTTGCAATGCGCCGCCGGTCAATTCCAGCACCCGGTCCATGCGGCGTGCGAGGTTGCGGTCGTGCGTCACCAGCACGATGGCGGTGCCGATTTCGCGGTTGAGTTCCAGCATCAACTCGTAGAGCGCCGAAGCATTCTGCTCGTCGAGGTTGCCGGTCGGCTCGTCGGCCAGCACGCAGGCGGGACGCGTCACCAGCGCGCGCGCCATTGCGCAGCGCTGGCGTTCGCCGCCGGAAAGTTCGCCGGGCTTGTGTTCGAGGCGATGGCCCAGTCCCACGCGTTCGAGCAGCGCCTGCGACTGCGCGCGCGCTTCGGGAATCGCCGTGCCGCGGATCAGCAGCGGCATCGCGACGTTTTCCAGCGCGGTGAATTCCGGCAGCAGGTGATGGAACTGGTAGACGAAGCCCAGCAACCGGTTGCGCACGCGTCCGCGTTCGGCGTCGGGCAGCTTGGACAGCTCCTGGCCCTGCAACTCCACCGAGCCTTTGCTCGGCGTATCCAGGCCGCCGACGATGTGCAGCAGCGTGCTTTTCCCGGAACCGGACGCGCCCACGATCGCCAGCGTCTCGCCGCGCGCCACGTCGAAGCTCGCGTCGTGCAGCACCGGCGTGCGCAGCTTGCCTTCCTTGTAGGTCTTGGCGACGTGGCTGACGCGCAGCACCGCGCCGTTGTTCGCGGCCGGATCATTCATAGCGCAACGCCTCCGCCGGCTGCGTGCGCGACGCGCGCCACGCGGGGTAGATGGTCGCCAGCAGCGAGAACAGGAAGGCCATGCCGGTGATCCAGCCGACGTCGCTCCAACGCAACTGGCTGGGGACACTGTTGATGTAATAGACCGACTCGGGCAGGAACTGGTAGCCGGTGAGGTTCTGGATGCCATTCGCGATCGCCGGCAAGTAGGTCGCGAGCAGCACCCCGCAGACGCCGCCGATGACGATGCCCATCAGCCCGATCAGCATGCCCTGGATCATGAACACGCCCATGATGCTGCGCGGGGTCGCGCCCAGCGTGCGCAGGATCGCAATGTCGGATTGCTTGTCGGTGACCAGCATCACCAGCGACGAAACCAGGTTGAACGCGGCCACCGCGACGATCAGCGACAGGATGATGAACATCACGATCTTTTCCATCGCGAGCGCGGTGAAGATGTTGGCGTACTGCTGCATCCAGCCCTGCACGCGGTAGGCATCGCCCAGTTTGTTGGCCAGCGTGGTCGCCACCTTGTTGGCTGCGAACACGTCGTCCAGCTTCAGGCGCACGCCGCTGGGGCCGCTCATCTGGTAGAGCTTTTCGGCATCGTGCAGGTTGACGATGGCGAGCCCGGAGTCGTACTGCTGCAGCCCTGCCTCGAAGATGCCTGCGACGTTGAAACGGCGAAACCGCGGCAGCACGCCGATCGGCGACACGCTGCCGCCAGGCGCGTACACGACGACCTTGTCGCCGACATTGACGCCGAGCTGCAGCGCGAGGTCGCGGCCGAGCACGACATTCCATGATCCAGGCGTGAGCGCCGACAGCTTGCCGGCAATCATCTTGGACCCGATGTCGGCGACTTTGGGTTCCTGGTCGGGCAGGATGCCGCGAATCAGCGCGCCGGCGTTCGCCGCGTTGCCGACGAGCCAGCCGCCCTGCTCCACGTACGGCGCCGCGCCGCGCACGTGCGGATTCTGCTCCGCGATCGCGAGCGCCTGCTGCCAGTTGGACATGCTGCCACCGACACCGCTGATCGTCGCCTGCGACACCATCGCCAGGGTGCGCGAGCGCAATTCGCCGTCGAATCCGTTCATCACCGAAATCACCGTGATCAACGCGGTGAGGCCGATCACCAATCCCAGCATCGAAACGATGCTGATGAAGGAAATGAAGTGGTTGCGCCGCTTGGCGCGGATGTAGCGGGTGCCGATGTAGAGTTCGAGGGGACGGAACATGCGATGAATGCCGGGACGTGAGATCGGGGACTCGGGATCGGCAACCGCGCCGGCCATCGCAAGTCCATGCCGCCGCGCAGCGTGACGGAAAAGCAGCAACGCGGCAAGCGGTTCAGACCATCAGCGGCTGTCGGCGTTCCCTGACGCGGCCGTGCCGGCGGATCCGGTACCCAACCGCATGCGCAACCTGCGCCGGGCATCCGCATCGAGGTTGTCGGGCAACAGCCAAAGGTGCGCGCGTCCACGCGGCGGCCAGCGCAGCGTCAGCACGATCAGTGGCCCGAGCACGCGCGCGCTGCCGACGACACCCTGGACGGTTCGTCCGGAATCGACAAGGTTGTCGCGCAGCGTGATTTCGGCGCTTCCGTCCGCGCGCCACACCAGCGCCCGGACCTGCGGCCGCAACATGCCGGCGATGACGGCGGCGATGTAGGCCACGGTCCCGAGGTGCAGGACGTGGTGCAACCAGGGCGGGCCGCGCATCAGTTGTATCGCCACCAAGGCGAGCAAGCCGACCACGAGCGTCGCGATCACCAGCAGCCACGACACGCGGCAGGTGAAGCCGATGGCCGGGGCCTGCTTCACGGTGCAAGTCCGGCGCGCCGGCGGATTTCGTCGACGATCGCGCGCCACTCCGCGCGTGGCGGTTCGGCGTGTCCCGTCAGCCAATCCCAGAGTTCCGGATCCTGGCGATCGAGCAACGCATCGAACACCGTCAATTGCGCGTCGTCCATCGACGCGGCGTGCGCTTCCACCCATCCGCCCAGCAGCGCGTCGAGTTCGCGCGTTCCGCGCCGGCAACGCCACCGGAGGCGCTTCAATCGCGCATCGGCCGAAGGCATCCTTCTGCGCCCTGCGGAATCCGCCGTCAGACCGTGCGGTTGACGAGCATGAGCTTGATCCCGGCAATCGCCTTGGCCGGGTTCAAGCCTTTCGGGCACGTGTTGGTGCAGTTCATGATGGTGTGGCAGCGGTACAGCTTGAACGGATCGTCCAGATGGTCGAGGCGCTCGCCGGTGGCTTCGTCGCGCGAATCGATGATCCAGCGATACGCCTGCAGCAGCGCCGCCGGGCCAAGGAAACGCTCGGGGTTCCACCAGTAACTGGGACACGAGGTGGAACAGCACGCGCACAGGATGCATTCGTACAGGCCATCCAGCTTCTTGCGGTCATCCGGCGACTGCAGACGCTCGCGCGAACCCGCCGCGCTGGCGGTCTGCAGCCATGGTTCGACCGACGCGTACTGCGCATAGAAATGCGTCATGTCGGGCACCAGGTCCTTGACCACCGGCATGTGCGGCAGCGGATAGATGTTGACCGGTCCGTCGGGCAGCTCGTCCAGGCCCTTGGTGCAGGCCAGCGTGTTCTCGCCGTCGATGTTCATCGCGCACGAGCCGCATACGCCCTCGCGGCAGGAACGGCGCAGGGTCAGCGTGGGGTCGAGTTCGTTCTTGATCTTCAGCAGGACGTCCAGGACCATCGCCATGCCGGTGACGTCCACTTCATAGGTGTCCACGCGCGGGTTGCCGCCGACGTCGGGATCCCAGCGATACACCTTGAAACTGCGCACCTTCTTGGCGCCGGGCTTCGCGGCGAAATGCCGGCCCTTCTGCACCTTCGACATCTGCGGCAATGTGAATTCGGCCATCGTTCTTCCCTTGGCTGCAGGAGCCTGCCAGCGTGCGACCATCGCGCGCGGGCGCGTTCCCGCGAAGTCAATCAATAAACCCGCTTCTTCGGCGGCACCGTCGCCACTTCGTCATCCATCGTGTTCGAATGCACCGGCCGGTAATCGAACGCGCAGCGGCCGTTGTCATCGACGCTCACCAGCGTGTGTTTCATCCATTCCGCGTCGTTGCGCTCGGGGAAATCCTCGCGGGCATGCGCGCCGCGGCTCTCCGGGCGTTGCCGCGCCGAATGCATGGTCGCCACGGCCTGCCCGAGCAGGTTGGCAAGCTCGAAGGTTTCGACCAGATCGGAGTTCCAGATCAGCGAGCGGTCCGTCACCTTGATGTCGGCGAAACCCGCGTAGA
The DNA here is from genome assembly GCA_035547895.1 of Rhodanobacteraceae bacterium. Lineage (GTDB taxonomy): Bacteria > Pseudomonadota > Gammaproteobacteria > Xanthomonadales > Rhodanobacteraceae > 66-474. Next base: position 7,151 of record DASZTT010000111.1, on the reverse strand, counting down.
CCTCGTCGATTTTCGCGCAGCCCTGTTGCAGCGATTCGGCCGTGCGGAACACGGCGGCGTCGGCCTGCATGGTCTTCTGCATCTTCAGCCGCAGCTCGGCGGTGGGCGTGCCGCCATTGGCGTGCCGCAACTTGTCGAGCCGCGTCAACGCCGGTTCCAGCGCGTCGGAAGGCAGGTCGCGGTGCGGCGTATCGGGTTTGATCAGTTCGGCGCAGCGGTTGGCGACCGCACGGCCGAACACCACCAGGTCCAGCAGTGAATTCGAACCAAGGCGGTTGGCGCCGTGCACCGACACGCACGCGGCTTCGCCGATCGCGAACAGGCCCGGCACCACCACATCGGGATCGCCGCCGACCTTCTGCACCACTTCGCCGTGGTAGTTGGTCGGAATGCCGCCCATGTTGTAGTGCACGGTCGGCAATACCGGGATCGGTTCCTTGGTGACATCCACGCCCGCGAAGATGCGCGCGGTTTCGGAAATGCCGGGCAGGCGCTCCTTCAGCACGTCGGCGCCGAGGTGCGCGAGGTTCAGGTGCACATGGTCGGCATGCTCGCCGACGCCGCGGCCCTCGCGGATTTCCATCGTGATCGCGCGGCTGACCACGTCGCGCGACGCCAGATCCTTCGCATTCGGCGCGTAGCGTTCCATGAAGCGCTCGCCCCTGGAGTTGGTCAGGTAACCGCCTTCGCCGCGCACGCCTTCGGTGATCAGGCAGCCCGAACCGTAGATGCCGGTGGGGTGGAACTGCACGAATTCCATGTCCTGCAGCGCCAGGCCCGCGCGCAGCACCATGCCGCCACCGTCGCCGGTGCAGGTATGCGCCGAGGTGCATGAGAAATACGCACGCCCGTAGCCGCCCGTGGCGAGCACGATGGCGTGGCCCTGGAACAGGTGCAGCGTGCCTTCGTTCAAGTCGATCGCGAGCACGCCGGTGATGCGCCCGCTGCGCGGATCCTTCACCAGGTCGGTCGCGAAGTATTCGACGAAGAACTTGGCGTCGTGCTTCAGCGCCTGCGTGTACAGCGTGTGCAGGATCGCGTGGCCGGTGCGGTCGGCCGCGGCGCAGGTGCGCTGCGCCACGCCCTCGCCGTAGCGCGTGGTCATGCCGCCGAACGGACGCTGGTAGATCTTGCCTTCTGGCGTGCGCGAGAACGGCACGCCGAAGTGTTCGAGTTCGATGATCGCCGGAATCGCTTCGCGGCACATGTACTCGATCGCGTCCTGGTCGCCCAGCCAGTCGCCGCCCTTCACGGTGTCGTAGAAGTGATAGCGCCAGTCATCCTCGCCCATGTTGCCGAGCGCGGCGGCCACGCCGCCCTGCGCCGCGACGGTGTGGGAGCGCGTCGGGAACACCTTGCTGACGCAAGCTGCCGAAAGGCCCTTCGCGGCAAGTCCCATCGTCGCGCGCAAGCCCGCGCCGCCTGCGCCGACCACCACCACGTCGTATTGATGCGTTTCGACCTTGTAACTTTCAGAAGGCATGTGCTTCCCTTTTCCGGGATTGTCAGTAGTAGCCGGTGCCGGTGAACCACACCGACAGCACGGCCAGCACGCAGGCCAGCGCCGCCAGCACGGCGCCGAAGCGAAGCGCGACCTGCAGGGTCACTTCCAGCCAGCGCGTGTGCACGTAATCCTCGATGATCACCTGCAGCCCGAGCGCGCCGTGCCAGAACAGGCACACGCTCAACACGATCAGGAAGACCGCATGCACCGGCTGCGCGATCGATGCCAGCACTTCCGGATAGGTGGCATGCAGCAAGCCACCGACGAGGAAGAGGAACCAGATGGACAGCGGGATCAACGCGATCGCGGTGACGCGCTGGACCCACCAATGATGGACGCCGGTGCCCGAAGCGCCGTTGCCGCGCGCAACCTTCAGCGGCGCACGCAGGCCTTCCTGACCGGGATAAGCGCTCATGCCGCACCTCCGCCCATGCGAACGATCAGCAGAATCCAGACAATCACGGTCAGCACCACGCTGAGCGCGAGCACGCTCCAGCCGACCTTCCAGTAAACCGGCGCGAACTCGCGATCACGGTTCGCGGGCCCATAGCCTTGCCCTGCGTCGTGCAGCAGGTGGTAGATGCCATGGCAGAGATGGAAAAGCAGTGACCACGTCCAGAGGAACAGCAGAATCATGCCGCCGAGGCTGCCGCAAAACCCGGCGAACACATCCCATGCCGCGCCGCTGGATGCCGCCGCAATCAGTCCCCATGCCACCAGCAGTGCGCCGAGGCAGAGGAACAGTCCGGTCAACCTGTGCAGCGTCGACTGCAGCATGTTGACGCGCCAGCGATAGATGCCGAGATGCGGGGAAAGCGGACGGGTATTGGGCATGGACGGGTTCCTGGTCACGGCTTGCGGGTGCTGCCCCCACGCCGGCATGACGGCCGACGATCACCCACCATTCTCGCACGAACGCACCCTCGCTGCGAAGATCACATCCGCGGATGCTTGCGGCTCGAAGCGGCACGCACGAAAAGTGGCGCGATGGACGGCCACCTTGATGCACACACGATCGGGATGCCGGGATTCATCCGTCTTCGAAAGAAACGGCGATCAGGGACGATCGCAATCGCACTAGAAGTCTATGCAGCGGCCGTTCTTTTCCCAATCACCGTAGCGCGTCGGATCGAGCGCATCGCCTTCGGGCGTGGGGCGTTCACGCGGCGCCGTGCCGGGCCGCGCAGCAGGCGCGCCGTTGCCATCGGGTTGCGCATCGGGCCGTTCGTCGTTCGTTTCTGCCATCACCGCGGTGCCGTTCGAGCGAAGTCGCGCACATTGTCGCATCATCGCCGATGCGTGCGCCCGCCACTGCTACCTTACACACCGCACCACCGCCTGCCCGCCCATGACCATCGTCCTGCCCGAAGTCCACTGCCTCGCCATCGAAGGCCGCGACGCACGTCGCTTCGCACAGGCGCAGTTTTCCGGCAACGTGGAGCCCCTCGCGCAAGGCCAATGGCAATGGAATGCATGGCTGGACGCGCGTGGGCGCGTGCAGGCATTGATGCAGCTCGCCCGCGTGGATGACGATCGACTCCTGGCGATCCTGCGCGGAGGCGATGCCGAAAAACTGCGCGCGGATCTCGGCGGCTATTTGTTGCGCTCGAAAGCAGCGGTGATGCCACGCGTGTTTTCGGGTATGGCCGGCGATGCGATGCCGGCGGGAGAAGTCGAAGCGGACGCGCAGGGCGCGATTGCACTCGGTTACGGCAGTCGCAGCCTGCGCCTGGGACCACCCAACGGCCACGCAGACCCTGAAGCCGCGAACGCATGGCGGTTGGCGGACATCCGCGCGGGCTGGCCCACCTTGCCGACTGGAGAGGCACTTTTCCTGCCTCCCGCCCTGGGACTGGAACGGCTGGGCGCCGTGTCGTTCGACAAAGGCTGCTATCCCGGTCAGGAGATCGCGGCCCGGCTGCATTACCGCGGCGGCCACAAATCCGGCCTCTGCCATCTGCGCGGGCCGGACTGGCTGGAACCCGGTGACACACCCGAGGCCGAAGGCATCGGTCCTGTCCGGGTGCTGGATGGCGCAAGGGCCGGCGATTCAGTCGAAGTTCTGGCCGTGATCCCCAAATCTGATTCCCGCACGATCAGCATCTTGGATCATCAATTCGATGTCATATCGAGATACGACGCGTAACGTGATCTAAACGCCCGCGAATGCCTTACGGATTTTTTACCTCCTGGCACTTGCGTGGCTGCTAGGCCACCCCTACCCTTCGCGCAGCTTCGCAAGCCGGGTTTGAATCGTGACCCGGTCTGGATGCGGTCCGGAAGATCCGCACCACGTTCCAGACGGCGACGTTCGCCGATTGCACAAACGTATTGGCGCAATGCGGAACCTGCCAGCCCCGGCCCTTTGCCGGCGATCGCTTCCAGGCCCGGGCCAGTATCCATCCACCAGCGGCGCAGACCTGCAGGCGCGCCGTGATCCAAGCCAGGTGCCGGCCTGATCCGGCATGTGGTGCCCTCATAGGAGAACGACCCGATGACCTTGGGCCTGTTGCTCGGAATGATCGCGCTGCTTCCCCGGCCGGTCGCCGACCAAACCTGTCTGGCAGCCACCGTGTACATGGAGGCTCGCAGCCAGCCGACCCGCGGCCAGTTGGCGGTCGCGGAGGTTGCGCTGGACCGCCTCGACATGGGCCGCTACGGCAACACCATCTGCGACGTCGTGACGTCGCCCCACCAATTCGCATTGACGACCACGCCGAAAGACTTCGCGTTCGACAACACCGTGGCCTGGAACAAGGCATGGCGGATTGCCGGACAGGCTATCGCGATCTGGTCCGAACCCGCTTCGGATCGCAAGCTGGTGGTGCCACACGCGAACCATTTCATTCGCCTGGGCTCGACCGCGACGTGGGCGAAAAATCCGGTCGCCACGATTGGCGACCACGAGTTCTACGTGGTCGATTGATTCGGCGCGAACAGCAAAGAGAAAGGCCCTCACAGAGAGGGCCTTTTCTTCATCGGTCAGCGGAGCGTCAGTACCGGTACACCTGGTCGCCCCGGATCATCACGTAATCGCCCACCTGCGCCTGCGGCGGATTGCGCTGCGTGACCGTCGCGTACTGGCCATTCCGAAGCTGCACGACCACCTGCCAACCGTAATCGCCGTTCCCGGAACGGGAACCGATCGCGTGGCCGGCGAAGCCGCCGCCCACCGCGCCGGCGACCGTCGCCGCGGTTTTGCCGTTGCCTTTGCCGACCTGATGACCCAGCAGGCCGCCAACGACCGCGCCGATCACCGTCCCCACCGCGGCACCATTGCTGTTGCCCAACTGCACCTGGCGGATGTCACGCACGTAGCCGCAACCCTGGTAGCACTGGTGGCCACCACCGTAGTAGCCCGCCGGCGGCGGCGGTTGACCGTAAGCCGGACGCGTGTTGTAGGTGGGCCCGCAGCCCGCGAGCACGACCGCCGTGGCCACCGCGCATGCCAGCATGGAAGCGTGGCGCAAAGTCCCTGGAAATTTCACGAACGCTGGTTTCGACATGCCTTTGCTCCTTGTCGTAGGTGGTCCTCTGACGCGAATTACCGGTAGTAGCTGCCGCTCTGTTTGTCGCTCGCAACCACGACGCCGTTGCGCACGGGAAGTCCCGTGCCGACACCCGGGTTGTGGTCCATGCGGACATGCCCGGCCTGGCCGTTCAACGTATAAGTGACGTCATAGCCGACCGTCTTGGTGGACGTGGTCTTGTCCGTGACCGTGTGGCAGACGTTGCGGGTTTCCATCCTGGTCGCGTTGTTCTGCTGATGGTTTTTCTGGATTTCGTGTCCGGCGAACGCGCCCGCGGCTGCGCCACCCACCGTCGCGAGGGTCCGGCCCTTGCCGCCGCCGACCTGGTGGCCGGCCAGCGCGCCGACCAGTCCACCTACCACGGCGCCGCCGATCTGGTGCTTGTCCTTGTAGGTTTCCGGAACGGCCACCTGCTCGTTACGGCAAACCTGCCGCGGCTTGCTGGTCGTGGAGGACTCGGTAATCGGTTGTACCGCCACGACCTCCGCAAATTGCGGCGCCGCGGGCGCGGCTTGCGGTGCCTGTGCCGCCGTCCCGCTGGCAGAGTCCTGGCCCGGCGGCAAGGCCGCGGTGGCCGCGGAAGTGGCCGTGGTCATGTTGGCCGGCGTGACCTGGGCCTGTTGATTCCCGCCACTTCCGCACGCCGCCAGCGCGGCCATGGCAACGACACCGAACGAAGCGGTTATTGCGCGTGTCAATCTCGACTGACGTCCCATCGTGCTCTCCCGGCCTCACGGCCCCTGATGACATTGCGATTCAAACAACCCGACAATGAACCGTTCATCAACGCAGCCGACCGGTTCATGTTCGTCGCAGCCTAACGCAATGACGGAAGTTTGCCCACACGCCGCCCTCTTCGACAGCCACGCGCATCTGGACGCGCCGGAATTCGACGGCGATCGCGCGCGGGTGCTGCGCGATGCCCGGGCAGCGGGCGTCGCGGAAATGCTGGTACCGGCCGTGACTGCGGCAAGCTGGCCGAAGCTGGAGACGCTTTGCGCATCCGAGCCTGGCTTGCATCCTGCGTATGGCCTGCATCCTTGCTATCTGGAGCAGCACGCGGAGGACGACCTTGCTGCACTCGAGGCGTGGCTGCACACCCACCCGGCAGCCGCGGTGGGAGAGTGCGGCCTCGATGGCATGCAGCCCGACCGCGAGCGACAGCTGCGCTTCCTGCGCGCGCAATTCGAAATCGCACATCGCTTCGATCTGCCGCTGGTGCTGCACGCGCGCCGCGCGTTCGAAGCCGTGATCCTCGAATTGCGCGCGTTCGGCAAGCCGCTGCGCGGCGTGGTGCACAGCTTTTCGGGCAGCGCGCAGCAAGCGGCGCAGTTGTGGAAGCTCGGTTTCCTCGTCGGCATCGGCGGTCCGGTGACCCACGCGCGCGCACGGCGGCTGCATGCAACCGTGGCGGCGCTTCCGGCCGAAAGCCTGTTGCTGGAAACCGATGCACCCGATCAACCGGGCGCCCGGCACCCGGGCGAGCGCAACGAACCGGCATTCCTGCGCGAAGTGCTGGATTGCGTGGCGGCGTTGCGCGGCGACCATCCCGATGACCTCGCGCGCCTTACAACCGACAATGCACGCCGCCTGTTCCGCTGTGCGTGAACGTCAGGCTTTCCGCCTCAACAGCATTTCCAGCGCGCGCCCCACGGCCGCGAACGCGAATGCCCCCGTGACGTGCGTGGCGGCGCCGAGGCCGCCGCCGCAATCCAGCTTCAGCGAATCCACACCTTCGGGACGCGTGCCGCATACGCTGCCGTCGGCCTGCGGATAGCGCACGTTCTCGAGGGAATACACCGCCGGCACGCCGAAGTAGCGGTCGCGGTTGCCAGGAAAGCGAAACTCCTGGCGCAGCTTGCGGCGCATGAGACTGAGCAGCGCATCGTGCTCAGTGCGCGAAAGGTCACGCACGCGGACCATGGTGGGGTCGGTGCGTCCGCCTGCCGAACCGCACACGATCAACGGAAGCTTGCGGCGCCGGCACCACGCGATCGCTTCCACCTTCGTGCGGAAGCTGTCGCAGGCGTCGAGCACGAGGTCGAAGCCGCCGCCCAGCAGCGCATCGAGGTTCGCGGGCGTCAGGAAGGCCTCCACCGGCACCACGTCGGCCAGCG
>DASZTT010000110.1:0-36595 GCA_035547895.1 Rhodanobacteraceae bacterium | reverse complement strand
GTGCGCCGGGATGCTCCGACAACGCCTGCGCAAGGGTCGCCTGCGCCGCGGTCAGATTGCCGCAGGACAACTGCGCTTGCGCGATCGCCAACCATTCCTGCGCGGCGCGTTGGGGCTCCAAGAATCAGGCTCCCGACAACGGAAGGCCCAGCAGCGCCCGGAACGGATCGAGTAACGCGCCATACTGCTGCGCGCGGGCGGTGTCCGAATCCAATGGTCGCCGCACCTGGGTGGCACTGGGCGAGCGTACCTCGCGGGTGGTTTCGTGGAAGTGCAGACAGCCTTCCTCGAACGGCAGCCCGCATGAGTCGAGCAATTTTCCAATGGCCTGCTGCGGATCGGCCACTAGCTGCTCATAGCTGTGCTGGTACACATGAGCGGGGTAACGACTGGCCCAGCGTTCGGCGGTACGATCGAAATCGCGCCAGAAAGCGACGAGATCTTCCGGGGTCCGGGTGTACTCGTTACCCGCAAGGTGCTGGCGGTAACACGAGAAGCAGGTTTCCAGCGGGTCGCGGCGGCAAACCACGATGTGTGCACCGGGCAGCATCGCGCGGATGACGCCCATGTACATCCAGTTGTTTGGAAGCTTGTCCGTGAAGTACGGGCGGCGCCGGGTCCAGCGCGCAGTGCGTTCCAGATAGCGTTCCCCCAGCCGCTGCCAGTCCGCTGGCTGCATTTCGGTGGCCCAGTGAGGAAACGCTTTGCCACGGCGGCGCGACTCCTCCGCGATCACTTGTGGCAGATCGAGCAGCTCGCCGGCACCTTCCACGCTCGAATGCGAGGCCAGTATCTGCTCGACCAGGGTGGTGCCGGAGCGCGGCAATCCCACGATGAATATGGTTTCGTGGCCGAGGTCCGGCGTCGTGGCACCCGCCGGCGGCGGATCGAACGCGGCGTTGACGGCGTCGATGCCGGCCGAAAATGCAGGCGCATTCCAGTGCTGCCGCAATCGTGCGATCGCGTTGGCCTTTTTCAATTCGTCCAATGATTCGCGATAACGTCCCTGTTCATCGAGGGCCTTGGCCAGCGCGAAACCTATCGCAATGCGGTCATCATCTGTCGCCCGGCTGTCGCGAAGTGCTGCTCGCATGCGTTCAAGGTCGTCACCCGCCAGGTTGCCAACCCGCAGGTCGGCCAATCCCCACCACGCCATGCCGGTCCAAGGTCGTTCCGAAAGAATTTTGCGGTATTCCGCCGCAGAGGCTTCGATGTCCCCGCGCATCCGCAGAAGATCGGCGAGCAGGGCGCGCGCGTCCATGTTGTCGGGCGCAAGCTGTGTTGCACGCCGCAAAGCCTCCGCGGCTTCGTCGTTGCGCACGCAGCGGGTCAACATTACGCCGAGGTTGTACCAACCGCTCGAAAGACTTGGCTGCAATTCGCAGGCACGGCGCAGGGCGTGGATGGCGGCATCGAAATCGCCGGCCGCTCCCAGCACTGTGCCAAGGGTGTTGTGATACAGGGCGTCCATTGGTCGGGACGCAACCGCTCGCTCGATTGCGGCACGGGCTCCCGGTTGGTCGCCTTTCAGACTGAGGATCCCGGCCTGCAAACGCAGCACTTCAGGGTGTTCAGGATGTGAGAGCAGGGCCGGAGCCAGTCGCATTGCCGCCTGATCGGCACGGCCTAGCCCCAACGCCTGGGCCGTTGCCACCACGTTTCTCATTGCCTCGTCGTCAAGGCCTTGAAGTCGTGGTGCGGTCACCTTCGCGGCGTCGGGCGACGCTGGTTTGGGAGAAGATATGTGTTGCATGCAAAAACTCAACCGGAGGTAATGGCTATGATACCGGGGACGCCACCAATGGAGCCGCATGAACCCAGGGCCTATTCCGCAAACTGACGCACGACTGGCCGCCGCTCGCGAACTTTGGCATGGAGGCCGGATGGCCGAGGCCGAAACGGTGCTGCGCGATCTGGTGACGTTTCAGCCAGGTCGAGAGGACGCAACCACGTTGCTTGCCGAGATCTTGCGAAGCCAGGGACGCTTGGGTGCGGCGTCCGAGGTTATGCGCGATCTGTGCCGCATCAAAGGCTTCGAGACGGATCTGAGTTTGCGTGCGGCGCGCTTCGCCCAGCAGTGTGATCGACACGCCATCGCGCGCGAAATTTGTGATGGCGCGCTGGAGCGCAGGGCAACGACGTCCCCGGAGTTGCTCGTTTTGGCAGGCCATGTCGCTCGGGAATCCGGCGATTTTCCGGCGGCGCGTGCACGCTATCTGGCCGCGTTGGATGCCGGGGTCGACCTTGACCGCCACCATGTATTGTCTGCCTTGACCAATACCCGCCGGTACACCGACGCGTCTGACCCCGATCTCGCGCGATGTGTCACGCATTTCAGCGACACGGCACATCCGGCCCGTTCGCGGGCATCGGCAGGGTTTGCGCTGGCCAAGATCCGCGATGACCTCGGTGACTACAAGGCGGCAGCGCAGGTATTGCGCGAAGCCAATGCGATGGCTCATCACAGCCGCTGGAACAGTGCCACATGGAAGCAGTTCGTCGACGAGCGAACGCATGAGCGTCCGATGCCAATCCCGACAAGCGGCGCCAGCGACTTCGTGCCGGTTTTCGTCGTGGGGATTCCACGCTCCGGTACGACGCTCACCGCGAGTCTCCTCGCGCGCGGTTCGGGGGCAAGGGATCGCGGTGAGTTGCGTGCGCTGCGGTTCATTGCCGACAATCTCCTTTCGGGGGGTCATCTGGCGAATGCTGCGGCGATGGCGGAAGCCGCAAGCCTGTATCGCACGCTGGCGGTGCAGGATGATGCGCCAGTCGCGCATTACCTCGATCAGGATCCGCTGAATTTCAGATACCTGCACATCGCTGGGGCGATGTTTCCGCAGGCCCGGGTAATCCACGTGCGCCGGAATCCGCGGGATACCGCGCTGTCATTGTGGAGCCAGGATTTTGCCCATCCCGACATGGCGTTTGCATACGACTTTGCAGACATGGCCGCTTTCATGGAGGGCCATGACGCGTTGATGCGCCATTGGCACGTGTCATTGCGCATACCGATTTACGAACTCGAGTACGAAAAGTTGGTGGCCCACACGGAGGCGACGCTTGTGGATCTCCGCAGCTTCATCGGCGCGCCTGTGCGTGAGCCGGACCATCCGGAGGACGATGCGCCGGTGCAATCGGCAAGCGTCTGGCAGGCGCGTCAGCCCGTCTATCGGACCTCGGTCGGGCGCTGGCGGCACTATGCTCCGTACGTTCCTGAGTTGGAAAATTTCGCCGAGCAGGGCTGAAACGAAGGCGCGGCTTGCGCCGCGCCTTGTGTACCTTCGCCGGAAAACCTGATCAGTAGCGGTAATGATCGGCCTTGTAGGGCCCTTCCACCGGCACGCCCAGATAGTCGGCCTGTTCCTTCGTCATCTTCGTGAGCTTCACGCCGATCTGCTCCAGGTGCAGGCGCGCGACTTCCTCGTCGAGCTTCTTGGGCAGGCGGTAGACGGTCTTTTCGTACTCGTCCTTGTGGGTCCACAGGTCGATCTGCGCGAGTGTCTGGTTCGAGAACGAATTGGACATCACGAACGATGGATGTCCGTGCGCGCAGCCGAGGTTCACCAGCCGTCCTTCGGCCAGCAGGTAGATCGAATTGCCCTCGGGGAACGTGTAGAGGTCGACCTGCGGCTTGATGTTGGTCCGGGTGGCGGCCTTCTGCAGGCGGTCGACCTGGATCTCGTTGTCGAAGTGGCCGATGTTGCACACCAGCGCGTGGTTCTTCATGCGCTGCATGTGTTCCAGCGTGATCACGTCGCGGTTGCCGGTGGTGGTGACGTAGACGTCGGCCTGGCCCAGCGTGTCCTCGACGGTCGCGACCTGGAAGCCTTCCATTGCGGCCTGCAATGCACAGATCGGGTCGATCTCGGTGACGATCACGCGCGCGCCGAAGCCTTTCAGCGAATGCGCGCAGCCCTTGCCGACATCGCCGTAGCCGCACACCACCGCGACCTTGCCCGCGACCATCAGGTCGGTGGCGCGCTTGATGCCGTCGGCCAGCGATTCGCGGCAGCCGTACAGGTTGTCGAACTTGGATTTGGTCACCGAATCGTTGACGTTGATCGCGGGCACCAGAAGCTTGCCGGCCTCGGCGAGCTGGTAAAGGCGATGCACGCCGGTGGTGGTTTCTTCGGATACGCCGCGCCATTCCGACGCAACCTTCTTCCAGAAGCCCGGACGTTCGGTGCGGGTCTTCTTCAGCAGGTCCTTGATGACCTGTTCTTCGTGGTTGGCGCCTTTCTCGTCCACCCACCTGGAACCGTCTTCCATTTCGACGCCCTTGTGGATCAGCAGCGTCGCGTCACCGCCGTCGTCGACGATCAGTTCGGGACCACGATTGCCGGGATGCGTGATCGCATCCAGCGTGCACTGCCAGTATTCCTCCAGCGTTTCGCCCTTCCATGCGAACACCGGAATGCCGCTCGCCGCGATCGCGGCGGCGCAGTCGTCCTGGGTCGAGAAGATGTTGCACGACGCCCAGCGCACCGAGGCGCCGAGCGCGGCGAGCGTCTCGATCAACACCGCGGTTTCCTTGGTCATGTGCAGCGAACCGGTGACGCGCACACCTTTCAGGGGCTTTTGCGGGGCGTAGCGGGCGCGGATCTGCATCAGGCCGGGCATTTCCTGCTCGGCCATCGTGATGCGTTTGCGGCCGAGCTCGGCCTGGGAGATGTCGCGTACCTTGTAATCGTGCGAAGCGGTTTCCTTGGCTACGGCGTTCATGGGTTTTCTCCGATGGATGGGCGTTGTTGGAAAGGAAGCCGAGCCTCGCCCATTCGTTCTCACGACACGGGCTGCAACGCCCCTCGGCGGATTCATTCCCCTTCAGCGAAGGGGAATGAGTACATGCATTACTTGATCTTCGCGGCCTTGCGCAATACGTCGGCGCGGTCCGTCGCTTCCCACGAGAACGCGGTGGCGGTCTCGGACTTCTTCACCAGCTTGCCGCCCTCGCGTTCTTCCCAACGGTAGGTGTGCTGGAACGGCTTGCGGCCGAAGTGTCCGTACGAGGCGGTGGACTGGTAGATCGGATGGATCAGGTCCAGCATCTTGATGATGCCGTACGGGCGCAGGTCGAAATGCGCGCGGATCAGTTTCTCGATCTTGTCGTCGCTGATCTTGCCGGTGCCGAAGGTCGTCACCGAAATCGAGGTGGGTTCGGCCACGCCGATCGCGTAGGAAATCTGCACCTCGCAACGATCCGCGATGCCGGCAGCAACGATGTTCTTGGCCACATAGCGCGCCGCGTAGGTCGCCGAACGATCGACCTTGGACGGATCCTTGCCGGAGAACGCGCCGCCGCCGTGGCGGGCCATGCCGCCGTAGGTGTCGACGATGATCTTGCGGCCGGTCAGGCCGCAGTCGCCCACCGGCCCGCCGATCACGAACTTGCCGGTCGGGTTGATGTGCACCTTGTTCTTGGGCAGCGATTGGTACCACTTCTTCGGCAGCACCGGCTTCAGGATGTGCTCGCGCACGCCTTCCACGAGGTCGGCGTACTTCACCTCGGGGTCGTGCTGGGTCGACAGCACCACGGCGTCGAGCCCGGCAACCGTGTGGTCGTCGTTGTAGTGCAGCGTCACCTGCGACTTTGCGTCCGGGCGCAACCACTTCAGCTTGCCGGCCTTGCGGACCCTGGCCTGCTGCTCGACCAGCCGGTGCGAGTAGTAGATCGGTGCGGGCATGAATTCCGGCGCCTCGTTGCAGGCGTAGCCGAACATCAGGCCCTGGTCGCCTGCGCCTTGTTCCTCGGGCTTCTTGCGCGCGACGCCCTGGTTGATGTCGGGCGATTGCTTGCCGATGAGGTTCAGGACGCCGCAAGTGGCGCCATCGAAACCGACCGTCGACGAGTCGTAGCCGATGCCGAGGATCACCTTGCGCGCCAGCGCCTCGATGTCAACCCACGCGTCGGTGGTCACTTCGCCCGAGACGATCGCGACGCCGGTCTTGACCATCGTTTCGCACGCCACGTGCGCGCGCTTGTCCTGCGCCAGGATCGCGTCCAGCACGGCGTCGGAAATCTGGTCGGCGACCTTGTCCGGGTGGCCTTCGGAGACCGATTCGGAAGTGAACAGGTAACGGCTCATCGTGGGTTATATCCTTTGATACGGATGGAAGGATGGAACAAACTACGCATGATACAGGGTCAGGGGCGTCGTTGCAGCGGAGCAGGGTAACGTGTTCAGCGGCGGGTCGCCTGCGCCATCTGGCTAAGCCGCCGCGGCAAATTCACCAGGCACGCCGGCCGCGAGCGCGTCGAAATAGTCGCGGGTCAGGCGCCGCTGCTCGCGCGCGCTCTCCGCGGCGTTGGCGACCGCGCGGAAGGCCGCGTTTTCGGGCCGATCCTTCGCGTACCAGCCGAGATGCTTGCGCGCAATGCGCACCCCCGCGGCTTCGCCGTAGAAGGCGTACAGCGCATCGAGATGTCCGAGCAGGATGTCGCGCACTTCGGCGGCGCCGGCCTCGGGCAGGATCTCCCCGGTGGCGAGGAAATGCGCGAGCTCGCGGAAGATCCATGGCCGGCCCTGCGCGGCGCGGCCGATCATCAGCCCGTCGGCTTTCGTGTAATCGAGCACGAAACGCGCCTTTTGGGGGGAGTCGATGTCGCCATTCGCGAATACCGGAATCGAAACCCCGGCTTTCACCGCCGCGATGGTGTCGTATTCGGCAAAGCCTTCATATTTCTGCGAACGCGTGCGGCCGTGTACGGCCAGCGCGGCGATGCCGGAATCCTCCGCGATGCGCGCAATGGCCAGCGCGTTGCGGTGTTCGGGAAACTGGCCGGTGCGGATTTTCAGCGTCACCGGCACTTCGGCTGCTTCGACGACGGCGCGGCAGATCCGCGCCACCAGTGCCTCGTCGGCCAGCAGTGCCGATCCCGCCCAGGCGTTGCAAACCTTCTTTGCCGGGCAGCCCATGTTGATGTCGATCAACTGAGCGCCGTTGGCGACGTTGTGGCGGGCGGCTTCGGCCAGCATCGCGGGATCGGAGCCCGCGATCTGCACCGACACCGGATCGGGTTCGCCCGCGTGGTCCATCCGGTGCAGCGATTTGCGGGTCTGCCACAGGCGTGGATCGGAAGCCGTCATTTCAGAGACGGCCAGCCCCGCGCCCAGTCGCTTGCACAATTGGCGAAACGGCTTGTCGGTGACGCCAGCCATGGGGGCCAGCGCCAAGGGCGGGTCGATCTGGAGGGGGCCGATGAACATCCGCCGCATTTTAGCGGCGCGGTTCTTGCTAGATTGTAGGCGCCGGATCGCCGGGCATTGGGGATAGGGCATGCGCAGGGTTCTGCCAGGCTTGCTGTTGTGGTTGGCGGGGGGTGTCGCCATCGCGGCGACGGCCATGACCGCGCAGCAGATGCGCACCCGGGCCACCAGCAACCCGCGCGATCTGATCGCCGACGTGCGCGCAGCGCTCGACGCCGGCACCTATGTCAACGATCCCGCCGGCGAGCGCGAAGCGTTGTGGTGGATGGGCCATGCCGGCGTCAACATCTCCGACGATGCGGCGGTGACCGAGGCCGTCGCGCGCCTGAAGAGCCTCGGCAGCGTCGGGCACGACACCCTCGCGGAATCGTATGCGGGATTCCTGTCCGCCGACCAGCGCATCCTGCATGGTGACGGCGGGGGCATCAGCGATGCCCTGAAGGCTGCCGCCCTGCAACTGGACAGCAAAGATCCCGCGCGCCGCGCGCTGGCCAAGTTCCAGCTGTGCGACGCCTACAGCATGACCGGCCAGGAAGAGCGCTCGCAGCCGCTCTGCCAGCAGGCCGACGCGGCCTTCGCCGCGCTGCACGATGACTGGAACCGGGCGCAGGCCCTGAACGACGAAGGCAACAACGCCTATGCGCTGGGCCAGTACACGCAAGCCGCCCAGTCTTATGAGCAGGCGCGCGCGCTTTACCAGAAGGTCGACGACCACTCGCAGGCGCTGATGGTCGGGGACAATCTCGCACAGGTGTACCTGAAGCGCGGCGAGCCGCAGCAGGCGATCGCGTTGTCGCGCGCTTCGCTTGCGGATGAGCGCGCCGCGGGCCGTGAGTCCGACGCGCTGAACTCGCAGTACGACATCGCGCGCGCGTTGCAGGCGATGGGCAAGCACCGTGACGCCCTGGACATGATCGCGGCGACCGTGGACGAGGCGCGCAAGGCGCATCTCGACGCGCAGCTCCCGGACCTGTTGCAGGAGCAATCGCGCATGGCCGAGGCCAACGGCGATCTCAAGCTGGCGTTAGCCGCCGAGCGCGAAGCCATGCAGATTGCCGGCAGATACTGGAAGGCCAGCCTGGGCTCGCAACAGGCCGAACTGGCGGTGCGCTACGCGGCGCGTGAAAAGGAAATCCGCATCCAGGAACTGGAGCGGAACAACCAGATCAAGAACCTGAAATTGCGGGCCGCCAAAGCAGACGCCGGGCGCAACGCGATGCAGCTGCGCCGCCAGCACGGCACCCTCATTGCGGTGCTGATCGCGGCGATCGGCCTCGTGGTCGGCATTGTTTCGTTGCTGCTGTTGCTCCGTTTGCAGTGGCGGCATGGCCGCGAGCTGCGGCGCCAGGCCCAGGAAGATCCCCTGACCGGCGTGGACAACCGGCGCGGATTCTTCCGGCGCGTGCAGGCGCTGCTCGATCGCGATGCCGATGCGGCGCCGCTGCACGCCTTGCTGTTGTTCGACTTCGACCATTTCAAGCGCATCAACGACCAGTACGGACATCCGTTCGGCGATATCGTCCTGAATGTTTCGCTGCAATGCCTGGGCGGCGTGGTCGGCAGCCGTGGCCAGCTTGCGCGCCTGGGTGGCGAGGAGTTCGTGGTGCTGTGCCCGCGCCTCGGCGGCGCCGAGGCCTTGCGGCTCGCCGAAGACATGCGCACGGCGGTGGCCGCGCTGGTGTTTCCGGACGCACCCGAGAACCTGGAGGTCACCATCAGCATCGGCATGGCGCTGTTCGATGGCACGCGCTGCCATGACGTCGGCAGTTGGCTTCGCGCTGCCGACGACGCGAGGTATGCAGCGAAAGCGCGCGGGCGCGACCAGGTGGTCGTCGCGCACGAAGTCGAGCAGATGCTGCAGCAGCTAAGCGCGACGCCCCGCCCCGCGGGCTGAGCGTCAGTTATCCGAACCGTTGCCCCCGCACGCGTCGTGACGCCGGCTTGATCACGGTCGGCTAGACTGGCTGGACGCCAATGTCTGTAGCCTCGCTTTCAGATCCGAATCAAAGGAGTCGAGTCATGTCCGGCACGAAATTCAAAGGCAACCCCGTCCGCGTCGAGGGTACGTTCCCGAAAGTCGGCGACCAGGCGCCGCCCTTCAAACTGGTCGCGGGTGACCTGTCGGAAAAATCGCTGGCCGATTTCGCCGGAAAGCGCAAGGTGCTGAACATTTTCCCGAGCGTGGACACCGGCGTGTGCGCCGCTTCGGTGCGGCATTTCAACAAGGACGCGGCTGGGCTCAAGAACGCGGTGGTGCTGTGCATTTCCGCCGACCTGCCATTCGCGCAGGCGCGCTTCTGCGGCGCCGAAGGCATCGAAAACGTCACCATGCTGTCGATGATGCGCGGCCGAGGGTTCCTGAAGGACTACGGCGTGGACATGGCCGACGGCCCGCTGGCGGGCTTGGCCGCGCGCGCCGTGGTGGTGCTGGACGAACACGACAAGGTGATCCACGCGCAGATGGTAGACGACATCACTCACGAACCGGACTACGCCGCCGCACTGAAGTCACTGGGCTGAGTCATCTCTCGAAACAAAACCCGCAGCGTTGCCGCTGCGGGTCCGTGTTGTCTCCGGCTGCGCCGTTCGCGATCGTGTCAGCGCACGTTCGCGAACGCCTCGGTCATGTCGAGCATGCGGTTGGAGAAACCCCATTCGTTGTCGTACCAGCCCAGCACCTTGACGAAGGTGCCACCCATCACGCGGGTCTGCGTGGCATCGTAGGTGCACGAAGCGGGGTTGTGGTTGAAGTCGATCGACACCAGCGGCTTGGTGTTGACGGCCATCACGCCCTTCAACTTGCCGTTGGCGGCCTCATTGATGGCGGCGTCGATTTCGTCCTTGCTGGTTTCACGCTGGGCGACGAAGGTCAGGTCGACGCACGAAACATTGATGGTCGGGATGCGCATCGAGAAGCCATCCAGGCGTCCGTTCAATTCCGGCAGCACCAGGCCCACCGCGACGGCGGCGCCTGTCTTGGTCGGGATCTGGCTGTGCGTGGCCGAGCGCGCGCGGCGCAGGTCCTTGTGGAACACGTCGGTCAGCACCTGGTCGTTCGTATAGGCGTGGATGGTAGTCATCAGGCCATGCACGATGCCGATCTTCTCGTGCAGCACCTTGGCCAGGGGCGCAAGGCAGTTGGTGGTGCACGATGCGTTCGAAATGATGGTGTCGGTGGGCTTGATCTTGTCCTCGTTGACGCCGAACACGAAGGTGCCATCGACGCCCTCGCCGGGGGCCGAGATGATCACCTTCTTCGCGCCCGCGGCGAGATGCGCCGCGGCCTTGTCGCGCTTGGTGAACAGGCCGGTGGATTCGATCACGACGTCGACGCCGAGATCCTTCCAGGGCAGCTTCGACGGATCGCGTTCGGCGCACACCTTGATGTGATCGCCATTGACGACGAGGTCGCCGCCTTCGACGCTGACGGTGCCCGGGAACTTGCCGTGCGCCGTGTCGTACTGGGTCAGGTGCGCGTTGGTTTCGGCGTCGCCCAGATCGTTGATCGCGACGATCCTGATCGCGCCGTTGCGGTTCGACTCGTACAGCGCGCGCAGGATGTTGCGGCCGATGCGGCCGTAGCCATTGATCCCGACCTTGATCGCCATGGTGTGTTCCTTTGCAGAAGCTGGGGATGAACCGCCAATTTTAGCGGATTTCCTGCGGCGCTTCATGGCCGGTGGCCGCTCGACGCATGGCAAACTGGTGCTTTCGCAGGAATCGTGATGCACGTGCGTTTACACATTCGAGGACACGCGGAAAGACTCGCCGTCGCGCTGGTTGCGTTGCTCTCGTGCATGCCGGTTGCCCGGGCGTGGGGGCCGCGCGGACACCGGATCGTGGCGGAACTGGCCGAGGCGAAATTGACGCCGCAGGCTCGCGCGGCCGTGCAGAAATTGCTGGCCATGCGTGGCGCGCACCACCTCGACGAGGTCGCGAACTGGGCGGACGACCTGCGCGATGCCGATCCGGAATTGTTCCAGCGCACCAAGCGGCTGCACTTCGTCAATTTCCATTCGCGCGATTGCCTCTATGATCTGCCGCGCGATTGCCGCAACGGCGAGTGCGCGGTGGCGGCGATCGAGAAATACTCGGCGATCCTCGCGGACCGCGCGAACCCGCCCGCGCAACGGGCGCAGGCGCTGGCGTTCGTGGTGCACTTTGTCGGCGACATCCACCAGCCGCTGCACGCGGATTACCGCCATGATGCCGGCGGCAACGACTACCAGGTGCGCTGGCGCGGACAAGGCACCAACCTGCACCACGTCTGGGATTCACTGATGCTGGATTCGACGCGGCTGTCGGCCGATCAATGGGCGGCCAGACTGGAAGCGCAGCGTGTGCCGATCGCAACCGGTGGCACGCCGGTCCAATGGGCCGAGGAGGGTTGCCGCATCGATCGCGACGATGGCGTCTATCCGCCTTCGCGGCGCATCGATGCAACTTATGTGGAACGCGAATTGCCGGTGGCCGCGCAGCGCCTGCGGCAGGCGGGCGCGCGTTTGGCGGCGTTGCTCAACCGGGACCTTGCGAACGGTTGAACGATGCGCCGCTCGGCCCATCAATAGCCGACGCCGAGCCTCCGCAGCAGCTTGCCCATCAACCACGCCGGGCCGATCAGCAGTTGCACGATGTTGGTGAGGAACGCGGGGCGCCGGCCTTCGATGGCGTGTCCGATGAACTGCCCGATCCATGCAAGCACGAACAGCACGGCGGCCAGGATCAACAGGTCGCGCGCGCCGAGCGCGTCGTACAGTGCCCATGCGATCGCGCCGCTGATCACGAACACCAGCACCATCGCGAGTCCGAGTTTGCGCGACAGTCGGTAGTAGAACAGGAACGCGAAGAACATCGCGACCGCCGCCCAGAAGCCGGGCTTCATCCATTGCGGGATCACCGGCACCGTCCACAATGCCGCGATCACGCACCACATGATCATGGGCACGCAGACCCAGTGGATCGCGCGGTTCGTGGGGTTCTGGTGGTCCGTGCTGTAGTCCGCGAACCAGTCGTTGATCGTGCGCATCGCGCTCTCGGCAGGCTTTGTGATGCGAATTTACGCCAGTCGCAGATCGCCCGCCACGCACGCAATCATGTAACGGTGATGCCGGCGAGCTTCTTCAGTGCCTCGGCGTATTTCGCCGCGGTGCCGTCGATGACTTCGCGCGGCAGTTTCGGGCCCGGGGCGCGCTTGTTCCAGTCGAGCGTTTCGAGATAGTCACGCACGAATTGCTTGTCGTAGGACGGCGGACTGATGCCGACCCGGTACTGGTCGGCCGGCCAGAAGCGCGAGGAATCCGGGGTCAGCATTTCATCCATGACGTACAGCTTGCCATCGGCGTCGGTGCCGAATTCGAACTTGGTGTCGGCGATGATGATGCCGCGCTCGGCTGCATAAGCCGCGGCAAATCGATAAATCGCGAGGGTGGCGTCGCGCACTCGCGCCGCGAGGTCGGCGCCGACCAGCTTCACCACTTCGTCGAAGCCAATGTTCTCGTCGTGGGTGCCTTTGGGCGCCTTGGTCGAAGGGGTGAAGATCGGTGCGGGCAGTTGCTGCGCCTGGCGCAAACCCGCGGGCAGCGCAATGCCGCACAGCGACCCGGTTTGCTGGTAATCCTTCCAGCCGGAGCCGATCAGGTAACCACGCGCGATCGCTTCAACCGGCACGGCCTTGAGGCGCTTCACCACCACCGCGCGTTTTTCGTAAAGCTTCGGATCGACGCCCGCCGGCAACACTTCGGCGACCGGCGTTCCGGTCAAATGATTCGGGACCAGGTGCGCGGTCTTGTCGAACCAGAAGTTCGAAATCTGGCACAGCATTTCGCCCTTGCCGGGAATCGGGTCGGGCAGCACCACGTCGAAGGCCGACAGCCGGTCACTGGCGACGATCAGCAGGCGATCATCCGGCAGCGCGTAAACGTCGCGCACCTTGCCGCGATGCAGGAGTTCGAGGCCGGGCAGGTCGGATTCAAGCAGGGTGGTCGGCACGGCAGCGCTCCGCAGGCGAAAACGGACATTGTAGCGAGCCCGAACTCCGCATGGCCGCTGATAAACTGGGCTGATGCGCAGAACGTGTTCGATCATCCTGCTGCTTGCAGCCGCGCCGGTTGCGATCGCGCAGGCCGCGGCCGGGACACCGGCGCCCCCCGCGCAGCTCGGGCTGTGCGCGGCCTGCCACGGCGAGGACGGCCACGCGCGCATTCCGGGTGCACCCAATCTGGCCGGTCAGCCCTATCAATACCTCTTGCAGGCACTGCACGAATACCGCAACGGCGAGCGCAGCGTGCCGGTAATGCGCGCCGCGGCGGGACCGCTCACGGAAAAGGACATGCAGGCACTGGCGCGATGGTTTTCCGCGCAATCGCCGTGCAAGCCCGGCCAGGCGGGGAGTCCATGAGGATCTGGGGGAAGCTGGTCGGTTTCGTGATCGGTTTGGTGGTGACGCGGGATTTCGGCGGCGCGCTGATCGGGCTGTTGATCGGGCACCTGGTGTTCGACAGCGGGTGGCTCGCGGGACTCACCCAGACCGGTGGCAAGGACGGCTACGTCGAGCCGCTGTTCTCGATCATGGGTACGCTCGCCAAGAGTGACGGACGCGTCTCCGAAGCCGAAGTAGCGATCGTCGAGAAGCTGATGACGCGGCTGGAACTGGACGCGCTGTGGCGCCGCCGCGCGATCGATGCATTCAACAAGGGCAAGGCGCCGGGCTTCGATCTTTCGCGGTCGCTGGTGGACTTGCGTTCGTGGTGCCTGCCGCGGCGCAGTTCGGTGATGCCGTTCCTCGACATGCTGTGCGACGTGGCGATGGCCGACGGCCCCTTGACCGACGAAAAGGTGCGCGTGTTGAAGCGCGTTGCGTTTTCCCTGCGCATCAGCGAAATCCAGTTGGTGGCGCTGCTGGCGATGAAGGGTTTTGCCTGGAACACCGGCCCGCGCCCCGGCGAATGGGCGCACTCCGGCGCGTATTCGCAACAGGGCTATCGTCCCGCGCCGCGCAGCAACGGACCGGATCCCTACACGGTGCTGGGCGTGCCGCGCGATGCCGACGAGCGCACCATCAAGCGGGCGTACCGCAAGCTGATCAGCGAATTCCATCCCGACCGGCTGGGCAACATGCCGGAGGATTTGCGCCGACGCGCCGAGGCGCGCGCCAGCGAAATCAATGCGGCGTGGGAGCGCATCCAGGCGGAGCGTGGTTTTCGATAATCGGCGATACTCTGTTCATAGCAGTTGAGGCACGTGCTCCGTTTCCATGAGGCGTGCTCCCACAACCCGTCGAGCCGCTCGACAGCGGAGCTCGATCGTCCCTTGACCTAAGGGCTGACAGCGCGGTGCCGCGATATGGCCAGACAACCTTGCGTGATCGCCCCGTCCATCCTCTCGGCCAACTTCGCCAAGCTGGGCGCGGAAGTGGATGCCGTCATCGATGCGGGCGCCGACTGGATCCATTTCGACGTGATGGACAACCACTACGTGCCCAACCTCACGATCGGGCCGATGGTTCTGCAGGCGTTGCGCGACTACGGCATCACCGCGCCGATGGACGTGCACCTGATGGTGGAACCCGTGGACCGGATCGTGCCGGATTTCGCCAGGGCCGGCGCCACTTCGATCAGCTTCCATCCCGAAGCGACGCGGCACGTGGACCGGACGCTGTCGCTGATCCGTGAACACGGCTGCAAGGCCGGGCTGGTATTCAATCCCGCGACGCCGCTCGACTGGCTCGACTATGTGCTGGACAAGGTGGACATCGTGCTGGTGATGAGCGTGAACCCCGGCTTCGGCGGCCAGTCATTCATCCCATCGGCGCTGGAGAAATTGAAATATGCGCGCGAAATCATCGATCGCAGCGGCCGCCCGATCCATCTCGAAGTCGACGGCGGCGTGAAGGTGGGCAACATCGGGGATATCGCGCGCGCCGGCGCCGACGCCTTCGTCGCGGGCTCCGCGATTTTCGGCAGCGACGACTACAAGCAAACCATCGCGGCCATGCGCAAGGCGGTAGGCTGAAAAGCGAGCAGTCAGCGAATAACGCAATTGAAAACACAGCCCAAGGCTTTTTCAAGCATGCCGTAAGGGCATGCCCCAAGCGGCTGTGTAGAAAGTCAGGATATGGATGTCCGTGGTGGACCGACAGGACGCAATTACGTTCGTGCGGCGCCAAACGGAGCAGCGTTCATGGTCGAACGCACAAATTAATCCCAAGACCAACGGCCTCGATGCTTGCGCATCGAGACCGCGGCCGACCAGGAGAGGAATGAAACGCGAGGCTGGAGGGGAGGGCCTCGATTGGGTGGGGTCCACCGCGCTGGACGCCTTCCGGTGTCAGTGGCCGGGTGCGTCTCCGGCGCCAGCGCGGGGGTGTTCCACAGTCGACATCCACGGCAGGAGTACCGACGGCTGTCATTTGGCCTTCCGCCGGCGCCGACCGGGGGGCCGGTCAAGGGCGAAGCGCGGGCAATTTGTGGCAAATTTCGGGCAGACCGGCCCAGGACTTGCGCACTGCGGGCGTATGCCGCAGGCTCGCCATGCGCCCGCTCGCAAGCGGCAAGACGAAGATCCCAGGAGAACCGAATGGCCCGCGCCATTGCCATCGTCGAGGACGAACCTTCCATACGCGCCAACTATGTCGAGGCGCTTTCGCGCTTCGGCTACGACGTGCACGGGTTTGCCTCGCGCACGGAGGCGTCGGGTGCCTTCGCCAACCGCATGCCGGAGCTGGTGATCATCGACATCGGTTTGGGCGACGAACCCGAGGGCGGTTTCGATCTCTGTCGCGAACTGCGCGCGCGTTCGGCGACGCTGCCGATCATTTTCCTGACGGCGCGCGATTCCGACTTCGACGTGATTTCGGGGTTGCGCCTAGGTGCCGACGATTACCTGAGCAAGGACATCAGCTTCCACCAGCTCGCGGCGCGCATCGGCGCGTTGTTCCGCCGTGCCGAATCGCAGCGTGCGCCGGTCGCGGCCGAAACGGTGGTCGAGCACGGTCCGCTGAAGCTGGAAGCGGAACGCATGCGCGTCACCTGGAAGGACGCCGAGGTGCCGCTGACCGTCACCGAGTTCTGGATGGTGCACACCCTGGTGCGTTTCCCCGGCCACGTGAAGAACCGCGACCAGTTGATGCGCGATGCGGAACTGGTGGTGGACGATGCCACCATCACCTCGCACATCAAGCGCATCCGCAAGAAATTCCTGGCCATCGACCCTGAGTTCGACGCGATCGAGACGGTTCACGGGGTGGGCTACCGCTGGAAACCCTGAAGTTTCGGATCCGGGTTCGCGGGCGCCCGGAAATCCTCGTCGCTTCCGGACCGCCACTGCGCGGCGCCCGGAATGACGGCATGATGGTCTGACAGGCAAGGTGTTCCGTCCCGCATGACCCTCCGCCGCAAACTGCTGCTGGTCGCGTTGTCCACGCTGGCCCTGCCGTGGGCGGGCTGGCTCTACGTGCGCCAGATGGAGCACCTGCTGCGCAACAGCCAGGAGCAGGCCTTGCTCGCGATTGCATTCGCGCTGGATCGCGGGCTGGTGGCGGTGGGCGCGCAACTGCCGCACGCCGACCGGGGTTGGTACGTGCAGGATGCGAGCCAGCCGATCGTGATCGACGGCGATGATTCCGACTGGAAGGCCTTCGCGCGCTGGGAGCAGCATCCATGGCCCGGCGTCGACGTCCAGTTCGCGGCCGATTCGGCGTGGCTGTACATGCGCATCGAGGTGGCGGATGCCACGCACACCAGGGTCGGTGCGTTCGATGCAACGGCGGTCGAATCGGACCACGTGGTGCTGCAACTGACCCGCGGCAAGCGCCAGCGCAGCTACCTGCTCGCCAGCGCGAGTCCGGGCGCATTCCTGGCGCACCCGCTCGGTTTGCGCGAGCATGGCCTGCCCGACGAGATCAGCGGGCAATGGCAGGATTCCGGCAAGAGCTACCGCATCGAGTTGCGGATTCCGCGCGCGCAGGCGCCGGATCAGTTGGGCATCGGCGTGTTCGATGCCGATGCGCCCACGCGTTTCAACGGCGGCAAGCCGGACCTGCGCCCGCTGCTCAACCTGTCGCCGGCGCTCTCGAACGACCTGACCCAGCTCGCGCCCAGCGGCGTGCGCGTGCGCCTGTTGAGCGGGGACGGCTGGGTGATCGGCGAGGGCGGCAGCATGCTGGAGGTGCAAAAGCCACGGGTGAGCCGTTTCCCGTGGCTGCAGCAAGTGCTGTCGGACCTGCTGGTGGTGCCGTCGCTCGATCAGCGCCAGCGCTTGCCGCGCAACCTTCCGCGGCTTTCGGACCCGGACGTGCAGCAGGCCCTGGATGGGCAGGCCACCGCGAATTGGCGCGGCGGCGATACCACCGGCAGCGTGGTGCTGACGGTGGCGGTACCCCTCGACGTGCGCGGACAGAACCGTGGCGCGCTGGTGCTGGAACAGTCGAGCCAGGCCCTGCCCCTGCTGACCAACCGCGCGCTGCTGGGACTGATGCTGGCCAGCATCGCCGTGCTGCTGATCGCGGGTGCGGTGCTGTTCGCGTTCGCGACGTGGCTGTCGGTGCGCATCGGTCGCCTCCGCGACGCGGCCGAGCAGGCGCAGCACCATGAAGGACTGGAACTGGCGAAACTGCCCCTGGTCGAGGATCGCGACGAGCTGGGCGATCTCGCGCGCAGCCTGTCGCGCCTGCTGGAATCGATCGGCACCTACACCGAATACCTGCGCAAGCTCGCCTCCAACCTGTCGCATGAGTTGAACACGCCGCTGGCGATCGTGCGTTCGTCGCTGGAAAACCTGGAGCACGCCGAGCTGCCGCGCGAAGCAATGTCCTATCTTGCGCGCGCCCGCGACGGCACCGCGCGCATCGGCGCCATCGTGCGTGCGATGAGCGAAGCCAGCCGCATGGAGCGCGCGATGGCGTCGGCCGATGGCGAGGACATGGATCTCGCGCAGGTGGTGCGGGGATGCGCGGAGGCGTACAAGCCTCTGGCCGCGCCGCGCGAACTCAGGTGCGAGATCCCCGCCCGGCCGGTGCCGCTGTATGGTGCGCCGGAGCTGATTGCGCAGGCGCTCGACAAGTTGTTCGACAACGCCCTGTCGTTCACGGCGCCCGACGGCTGGATTCGCATCGGGCTGGAACAAGGCGAGGACGGCGAATCGCGCATCGTGGTGGCCAACAAGGGCTCGCACCTGCCCGACTCCATGCAGGAGCAGTTGTTCGACTCGCTGGTCAGCGTGCGCGGCGCGGGTGCAAAAGCGGGCGCACCGCACCTCGGGCTTGGCCTCTACGTGGTGAGGCTGGTCGCGGAACTGCACCAGGGGCGCGCTTCCGGCCGCAACGACGAGGACGGCGTGGTGTTCGAGATGAGCCTGCGCGGCATGCGGCGTTCCGAGGCCGAATAGACGGAAATTCATTTGCGTTCATCCCTGAACGCTGCATAGTTGGACGTTGTGCAAACAGGACCGCTCCATCTGCACAACACCACCACGGCCTTCCACGGCCTGACTTTCAACAAAAGCCGCTCCGAAGGAGCGCGTTCCAGGAAAAGCGACGTGATCAGCCAGGTCCAATTCGAAGCGCTGGCCCGCAAGGGTCACAATCGCATACCGTTGGTGCGCGAGGTGTTGTCCGACCTCGACACGCCGCTGTCGGTGTACCTGAAACTTGCCGACGGTCCGTACACGTTCCTGCTGGAGTCGGTCGAAAGCGGCGCGAACTGGGGGCGCTACTCGATCATCGGCCTGCCGGCGCGGCGCGCTTTCAGTTTCCGTGCGCACACCCTTTCGGTGATCGAGGATGGCGCGGTCATCGAAACCCGCGAAGTGGATGATCCGCTCGCCGAAGTCGAACGCCTGCGCGCGCAGTATCGCGTGCCGCATCTGCCGGACCTGCCCGCCTTCACCGGCGGCCTGGTCGGCTACTTCGGGTTCGAAACCGTGGGTTACGTCGAACCGCGCCTTGCGAACTGGACCCGCGCGGACGAACTCGGCACACCCGACATCCTGCTGGTGCTGGCCGAAGAAGTCGCGGTCTTCGACAACCTGAAGGGGCGCTTGTACCTGATCGTGCACGCCGATCCTTCGCGACCGCACGCGTACGCCCGCGCCCAGCGGCGACTCGATGCGCTGGCCCATCACCTGCACCAGGGCGGCGCGGCCTATCCGCAACCCACGCACGGCGCAGTGCTGGATGAACGCGATTTCAAATCGTCGTTTACAAGGCAAGCCTTCGAAGCGATGGTCGAACGCTGCAAGGAATACATCCGCGCCGGCGACGTGTTCCAGGTGGTCCCGTCGCAACGCCTCAGCATCGGCTTCAACGCGCGGCCGGTGGATGTGTACCGCGCGTTGCGCGCCCTGAATCCGTCGCCGTACATGTACTTCTTCGATCTCGGCGAAACCCAGATCGTCGGCTCGTCCCCGGAAATCCTGGCGCGCCTGAAGGACGGCAGGGTGATCGTGCGGCCGCTCGCCGGCACCCGCAAACGCGGCGCGACCCCGGAAGAAGACGCGGCCCTCGAAAGGGATTTGCTTGCCGATCCCAAGGAGCGCGCCGAGCATTTGATGCTGATCGATCTCGGCCGCAACGACATTGGCCGCATCAGCGAAACCGGCAGCGTGGAAGTCAGCGATTCGTTCGCGATCGAACGCTACTCGCACGTGATGCACATCGTGTCGCAGGTCCAGGGCAAGGTGCGACCCGGCACCAGCTACATGGATGTGCTGCGCGCGACGTTCCCCGCCGGTACGCTCTCCGGGGCGCCCAAGATCCGCGCCATCGAAATCATCCAGGAACTCGAGCCGTTCAAGCGCAACATCTATTCGGGCGCGATCGGCTGGATCGGTTGGTGGGGGGACGCCGACACCGCCATCGCGATCCGCACCGCGGTGATCCAGGACGGCCGCCTGCACGTGCAGGCCGGCGCCGGCATCGTGTACGACTCCGATCCCGCGGCCGAGTGGGAAGAAACCATGAACAAGGGCCGCGCGCTGTTCCGTGCGGTGGCCGAGGCGGTGCGGGGGCTTTGACCGTCAGCGTCAACGGATGCGTGTTCCGGAACGCGACGTCGACGCAGCGGAGGGCGCGAATCGACCCGCCGGCTTCGCTTCCGCGGAATGCAGTTGCGGCAACGCGGCGCTCGTCAGCGACGGCGTTGCCGCAAGGAATGCGTCGCGTTGTTTGGCGGGCCGATTGCCCATCTTGCGCACCGCTGCGTAGAAGCGCGTCCAGTCGCCGTCGCACTGCTTGAACAGCGCCGCGAATGCCGGCACGCCGCGATCGTACAGGCCGAACGGCAGCAGCTTGGCGTTGTTGGGCGGCGTGTCGAACCAGCGATCGTATTCCGCATTGCCGTGCCACTGCGTGTCCCGCAGGTGTTCGTAGTCGCGCCGCATTTCCGCGAATGCCTGCGCCTTGCGCTCGCGCTTGACTGCATCTGGAAGATTGCTGGCGTACAACGCCGTCAGTTTGTGGCGCGTCGCCAGCACCAGTTGGGTGAACTGCGTCTGGCGCTCCGCCCCGACGGAATCGGGCGGCGGCAGATGATTGTCGGCGTGCCACTCGCGCAAGCCTTCGCGCTGCACGAACGTCGCGAATGATTCGTTGAACGCCGTGTCGCCCTTGACGTAGAACTGCTGGTGCGCAAGCTCGTGGAAGATCGTGCCGATCATCTCGTCCTTGTTCCAGTGGTCCATCGTGCTGAGCAGCGGGTCGGCGAAATGGCCCAGCGTGGAATACGCCGGGACGCCACCGATCCAGACGTCGTCGCCTTGGCGTTTCAGCTTTTCCGCCTGGGCTTCCGCCCGATCGTGCTGGTAGAACCCCTGGTATGCGACGCAGCCCGCGATCAGGAAACAGTGCTCCACCGGCTGCAGCGACAGTGCGGGCGTCGCGAACACGTTCCACATCACGAACGGACGGTGGATATAGGCGTAGGTGGTGTAACTTCGGTTGCGCGGGAGCTTGAGCGTGTCGGACGCGAAGGCGCGGGCGCGCAGCGCCAGTTCCAGTCGCGCGCGCAAAGCCGGGTCGACCTGCGGATCTGCGACCATCTTCCTGATCGGCACCCGTGCTCGCAGCACGGCCATTTCGCCCGCGGCCAGATGCGCGTAGTAGCCGAGCGTCGAGCAGCCCGCCAGCGCCGCGCAAACGCCGGCCGCCGCGAGCGTCCGCAGGATCGTCTTGTGTCGTGGGCGGTGGGCATTCACACTTGCGCTTCTTTCCCGGGAGGCCGGGTTCAGCCTGACGGCCATGCTGCTGCTGATCGACAACTATGACAGCTTCACGTTCAACCTCGCACAGTATCTCGGCGAGCTCGGGCAGGACGTGAAAGTGCTTCGCAATGACGCGGTGGATGTCGCCGGCATCCGGGCGTTGGCGCCGGAACGCATCGTGGTTTCGCCGGGGCCGGGCACGCCCGACCAGGCAGGCGTTTCACTGGAATTGATGCGCGAGCTTGCGGGCGCGATTCCGATCCTCGGGGTATGCCTTGGCCACCAGGCGATCGGCCAGGCATTCGGTGGCAAGGTGATTCGCGCCAAGGAAATCATGCACGGCAAGACCTCGCCGATTCGGCATCGCGGCGCCGGTGTGTTTGCGGGGTTGCCCGACCCGTTCGAGGCGACGCGCTATCACTCGCTGGTGGTCGAACGCGCAAGCCTGCCGGAATGTCTGGAAATCACCGCGTGGACCGAGCACGCGGACGGCTCCTTCGACGAGATCATGGGGCTGCGTCACGAGGCGCTGCCGGTGGAGGGCGTGCAATTCCACCCCGAGTCGATCCTGACCCGCCACGGTCACGACCTGCTGCGCAATTTCATCAGCGCGCCCCTGTCCAGGGCGGCATGAACATGCCCATCACGCCGCACGAAGCGCTGCAGCGCACGATCGAGCACCGCGAGATCTTCCACGACGAGATGATCGACCTGATGCGCCAGATCATGCGTGGAGAGGTATCGCCGGCGATGACGGCGGCGATCCTCACGGGCCTCAGGGTGAAGAAGGAAACCATCGGCGAGATCGCGGGCGCGGCGACCGTGATGCGCGAGCTGGCCGAACACGTCACGGTGCCGTCGCATCCGCACATGCTGGACATCGTCGGCACCGGCGGCGATGGCGCGCACAGCTTCAATATCTCGACCGCATCGATGTTCGTCGCGGCGGCGGCCGGCGCGCGCGTCGCCAAGCACGGCAATCGCGGCGTGTCGTCGTCGTCGGGCAGTGCCGACGTGCTGGAGGCGATGGGCGCGAAGATCGATCTCGGCCCCGGACAGGTCGCACGCTGCATCGAAGAGACCGGCATCGGCTTCATGTTCGCGCCACGTTTCCATCCCGCCATGAAGGCGGTGGCGCCGGTGCGCCGCGAAATGGGCGTGCGCACGCTGTTCAACATCCTGGGCCCGCTGACCAATCCGGCAAATGCGCCGAACATCCTGATGGGCGTGTTTCATCCGGATCTGGTCGGCATCCAGGTGCGCGTGCTGCAGCGGCTGGGTGTCGAACGCGCGCTGGTGGTGCACGGCAAGGATGGGCTGGACGAAATTTCGCTGGGCGGAGCCACGCTCGTCGGGGAATTGCGCGACGGCACGGTGCGCGAATACGAGGTCGATCCGGAACAGTTCGGAATCCCGATGGCGTCCAGCCGCAACCTGCGCGTGGCTGATTCGGGCGAATCGAAGGCCATGCTGTTGCACGTGCTTGATGGAATTGATGGGGTGGCCCGCAACATCGTGCTGCTGAATGCCGGTGCGGCGTTGTACACGGCCGGTGTTGCCGCAACGATCGCGGATGGTGTCGAGCGTGCGACGCGCGCGGTTGATGAGGGTTCGGCGCGGCGCAAGCTCGACCAGTTCGTGGCGGCCACGCAGACCTTGGCCGCAGCACCGCAGACATGAACGACATCCTGAAGCAGATCCTTGCGCGCAAGCGCGAGGAAATCGCGGAGCGTAAGGCACGCGTGTCGATCGCCGAATTGCGTGCACGCAATTCGGCGGCACCGCCGGCGCGGGGCTTTGCCGCGGCGCTGCACCAGCGCACCGAGGCCCGACAGGCAGCGGTGATTGCGGAAATCAAGAAAGCGAGTCCGTCCAAAGGGTTGATCCGCTCCGACTTCGATCCCGCGGCCATTGCACGCAGTTACGAAAACGGCGGCGCGGCGTGCTTGTCGGTGCTCACCGACGTGGACTTCTTCCAGGGCAGCGATGCATACCTGCAAGAAGCACGCGATGCATGTTCGCTGCCGGTGCTGCGCAAGGATTTCACCATCGATGTGTATCAGGTACACGAGGCCCGTGCGATCGGCGCCGACGCGATCCTGCTGATTGCGGCGGCATTGGACAACGCCGCACTCGTGAACCTGCACGCCCTGGCCATCGAGTGCCAGCTGGATGTGCTGGTCGAGGTCCACAATCCGGTGGACCTGCAACGTGCGCTGATGCTGACGAACCCGCCGCGCACGCTGATCGGCGTCAACAATCGCGACCTGCGCACCTTCGAAACCAGCCTCGAAACGACGCTTTCGTTGAAGGCTGCCGTGCCCGGCGAGCGGCTGCTGGTCACCGAAAGCGGCATCGCAACCCGGGATGATGTGGAGCGCATGCGCGCCGCCGGCGTGGCCGCGTTCCTGGTTGGCGAAACCTTCATGCGTGCGCCCGATCCGGGGGCGGAATTGGCGCGGCTGTTCGCCGGGGCTTGACGATGGAGCAGGGGGCTGAGGGCGCAGCGCGGCGGATCGTGCTGTTCGATTTCGATGGCGTGCTGATACGCGGCGACACCTTCGCGATGTTCATACGCGACCACTACGCGCGGGCACACTGGCGCAAGGGGCTGGTCTTGCTGCTGAGCCCGTGGTTCCTGCTGGTGCTGCCGTTTTCGCGCCGCCGTGTACTGCGTTCGCTGGTGCACCTGGGCCTGCTCGGGCTCGATGAGGCGCGCTACCGGAAGCTGGTACAGGCATTCGCCAAGATGCTGGTTCGCCAGCCCGGGCACTTCTGCCGCGAAGGACTCGCCATGCTGCGCAGGCATCAAGCCGCCGGCGACCGCGTCGTGATCGTGACAGGCTGCGAGGAGTTGCTCGCGCGCAGCATATTGGCCGAACTGGGCGTGGCCGATGTGGAGGTACTGGCCTCGCGATTGCGCGCCGGCAGCCTGGGCATGCGTTCGGACTGGCACAACGTCGGGCGCCGCAAGGTGGAACTGCTGGCGCGGCACGGAATCGAGTCTTGCCACGTGGCCTACAGCGATTCGAACCAGGATCTGCCGATGCTCGCGCTGGCCGCGGAAGCCGTGCTGGTCAATGCCACGCCGAAGCTCTGCAAGCGCATGGAGAAAGCGCTGGCGCGCAGCGTCACGCGCGCCGAGTGGCACTGACTAACGTGTACCGCGGACGACGATGGTCTTCCCGGATACGTCGATTCCGCCGTCGGTCTCCAGCTGCTTCAGCACGCGGCCGGCCATTTCGCGCGAACAGCCGACGATGCGCGAAAGCTCCTGCCGCGAGATGCGGATTTGTGTGCCGTCCGGATGGCTCATCGCGTCGGGTTCCTGGCACAGGTCCAGCAACGTGCGCGCGATGCGGTTGGTGACATCCATGAATGCCATCCGGCTGACCTGGCGCGACGTGCGCAACAATCGATGCGTCAGCTGCAGCCCGATCGCGAACAGGATGCGCGGGCAATCCTCGCGCAAGGGACCGGCGAACAACTGGAACAACTTGTCGTAGCCGATTTCCGCCAGCTCGCAGGTGCTGCGGGTGCGGATCAGCACTTCGCGTTGCGCCTGTTCGACGAACAACCCCATTTCACCGATGAACTCGCCACGATTGATGTAGGCGAGGATCAACTCGCGGCCCTGCTCGTCCTCGCTGCAAACGGTGACCGAACCGTCGATCACGTAGAACAAGGTATTTGCGGGATCGCCCGGCCGAAGGATGGCTGTCTTGCCGGGGTAGCGGCGGCGATGGCACTGTTCGAGCAATCGCTGCATCGCCGCGGGGTCGGGCGCAAGCATCGCTGGAGCTTGCGACCGTTCATAGACTTGCTGGAGGAGGTAGCGCAATTCAGACATTGGGTCTTTGGACTGCGTCACACTTTTCGTGTGGGAGTCTAGCACCTTTGCGGGATTTTCCACACATTACCAGAGAGAAAGCCCGAAGGGATGCGTCGCCCCCCACTTTCCCGCATACTTCGTGTTTTCCTGCCCGATGCGCGCGATGGGTGCCGGCCCGCCGCGCGTGAGTTCGTTTCCACCTGTTTCCGAGGATACTGCCGTGGTCAAGCCGCTGCCCCGCTTGAAGCTGCAGGGGTTCAACAACCTTACCAAGGCCCTCAGCTTCAACATCTACGACATCTGCTACGCGGTGACCAAGGACCAGCGCGACCGCTACATCGATTACATCGATGAAGCCTACGATGCCGATCGCCTGACGCAGATCCTTACCGACGTGGCCGATATCATCGGCGCGAACATCCTCAACATCGCGCGCCAGGATTATGACCCCGAGGGCGCGTCGGTGACGATGCTGATCTCCGAGCACCCGGTGGTCGACAAGCTCGGCAAGGACGTGATTTCCGACGCCGTCGTCGCGCACATGGACAAGTCGCACATCACCGTGCACACCTATCCGGAAACGCATCCGCACAACGGCATTGCCACCTTTCGCGCCGACATCGACGTGGCGACATGCGGGGTGATTTCGCCGCTGAAGGCGTTGAACTACCTGATCGACAGTTTCGAGTCGGACATCGTGACGATGGATTACCGCGTGCGCGGCTTCACCCGCGACATCCATGGCAAGAAGCACTACATCGACCACAAGATCAACTCGATTCAGGACTACCTGGCCAAGCACATCCGCCAGAAGTACGAGATGTTCGATGTCAACGTGTACCAGGAGAACATGTTCCACACCAAGATGCACGTGAAGGACTTCGACCTGGATACCTATCTGTTCGAGGCCCATGCCGACGATCTGTCGTTCAAGGATCGCCAGCGCATCGAAACGTTGCTGAAACGCGAGATCGAGGAACTGTTCCACGGCCGCAATCTGATGTAGGAGCGGGCCGTGCGGATGGATGGGCCGCCGCGGCGCTGGCTGCCGCGGGCGTGGCCCGTCTTACAGGCGATAAGCGACGGCTTTCATCACCGCCGATGCGCCGCGCATCAACACAGGGATCAGGAAAGGCAGCTTCACGCCGCCGCGCGCGAGCGCGTTGGAGGCATGGCGCGCCTCGTCGGCTTGCATGGTTTCGAGGATGGCGCGCGAGCGCGCATCTTCCCGCGGCAGGCGCTCGAGGTGCTCGCCGAGATGGGCCTCGACCTGGCGCTCGGTTTCGACCACGAAGCCGAGGCTCCAACGATCGCCGGCCATGGCTGCCAGCGCGCCGATCGCGAAGCTGCCGGTGTACCACAGCGGGTTGAGCAGACTGGGTCGATCGTCCAGCTCCTGCAGCCGCTGGGCGCACCACGCGAGGTGATCGGTTTCCTCGGCGGCGGCTGCTTCCAGGTGCATGCGCGTCGCCGGGTCGCGCGCCAGCGCGGCTTGTCCGTCGTACAGCGCTTGCGCGCAGACTTCGCCGGTGTGGTTCACGCGCATCAGTCCGGCTGCAAGGCGGCGCTGCCCGGCGTCCAGCTCTGGAAACGGCAACGCACTGCCCGGGGAGACGCGGGTCGCCACGGCCGCGCGCGCAACCGTATCGAGGGCGCGTTGCGCACCCGCGAGGAGGCGATCGAAGGGGGGAAGATGGCGGGTCTGCATGACGCCCATTGTGCCCAATCGGCGTCAACGGGTGTTCAATTCGGATGGCGCGGTGCATGCGGCCTGGCGCTTGCGTGGCGCAGCGAAGGCCGGTATCCTTGGCGGTCTTTCGTTGCTGCCAACCCTTGTCGCGCCCTTGGGCGCGGCGCCGCCTCATGTGCGGATCAGACAACTTTCTACGGATCGTTCTTATGAAGACGTTCAGTGCCAAGGCCGAGACGGTCAAGCGTGACTGGCTCATCGTCGACGCCAACGACAAGACTCTTGGCCGGCTGTGTTCGGAGGTTGCACGCCGCCTGCGCGGCAAGCACAAGCCCGAGTTCACCCCGCACGTGGACACCGGTGACTACATCGTCGTGGTCAATGCCGAGAAGGTCGCGGTGACCGGCAACAAGCTGGAGGCGAAGAACTATCACCGCTTCACGGGCTATGTCGGCAACCTCAAGGCCACCAATTTGAAGGACATGCTGGCCACGCATCCCGAGCGCGCGATCGAAATCGGCGTCAAGGGCATGCTGCCCAAGAACCCGCTGGGCCGTGCGATGTTCCGCAAGCTCAAGGTGTATCGGGGCGCCGAACATCCGCATACCGCTCAGCAGCCCAAGGCGTTGGAGATCTGATCATGGCGACCCTGCAACAAAACACCGGCACCGGCCGCCGCAAGACCTCCGCCGCGCGCGTGTTCCTGCGCAAGGGCAGCGGCGCGATCATGGTCAACGGCAAGCCGCTGGACGAGTTCTTCGGCCGCGAGACCTCGCGCATGATCGTGCGCCAGCCGCTCGAGCTGACCCAGATGGCCGACAAGTTCGACATCAAGGTCAACGTGGCCGGTGGCGGCATCACCGGTCAGGCGGGCGCCATCCGTCTCGGCATCGCGCGCGCGCTGGTCGAATACGACGAAACCCTGAAGGCGCCGCTGCGCCGCGCCGGGTTCATGACACGCGACGCCCGCGCGGTGGAGCGCAAGAAAGTCGGCCTGCACAAAGCCCGTCGCGCAACGCAGTTCTCCAAGCGCTGATTTTTGCGATGGCGCCTGGCCGCCTCGCGGCGGCGTCGGGAAGGCAAGCCGGCAGGGTTCTCTGCGGTTGTTGAGGTCGGGGCGGCCTGCGGGGCCGCCACTCTTGACCAGAAGCTTCGGGATCGGATTTTCCACAACAACCGCTTCGCTCGCGACACATCGCCAATCGCACTAAAATCAGTCACAGAAGCCCCGTCGCCAAGTGGTAAGGCACCTGACTCTGACTCAGGCATTCGGTGGTTCGAATCCATCCGGGGCTGCCAATCCGCCGACCGCTCGCGGTCATCGGCTCCAAAGAAAAGCCCGCCATTGGCGGGCTTTTTGTTTTGGCGCGATACCGGTTTTGAGATCAATGTCAAAATTTGTGTCGCCGGGTTGGACGTATCGTGCAGGGGTCGCCTCTTGGCGGCACTCCCCCAATCAATCCCCGGAGCATGACCATGAATGTCTCGATGGAGGCACCCCGCACCCCGCAGCACGATCTCGTCGCTATGACTGCCGCCCTGCGCGGCGCCCTGATGCAGCGCGTTGAGCAGGGCATCCAATCCAGTGGTTTGACGAATTACTACAACTATGTGCTCGCCAAGCGGCTGACGTTTGCCGGACCCCAGACGGCTGCCGTGTTGTCGGAACAGGTGCGGCAGAACATTCGTGTCGTCGAGGACAACTTGAGCCAGATGCTGGAACAGGGGTTGGTTGTCCGCGATGGCGAGACGTGGCAAATCACGGAGGCAGGTCGTAGTGCATTGGTTTCAGCCAACGACACGGGTACCGATGTGCTGAACCAGATCCGCGAAGCGATCGGTGCGTCCGCGTGTGACCAGCTGGTGGCGGGCATGCGTGGTGCCTTGGCCGCACTGCAAAAGGCTGCGTAAGGCGAAGTTGCCGAAGAGACGATCCTCCGGTGCCGGGTCCGGCCGCAACCGGGCCCGGCGTTTCCCTCGCAGGGAGTCGCCGATCGCCGCCGACGGCTCAAGCGTACTTCCGGTGCGTTAAAACCGCCGGCCATCACCGACCAGCACCACATCCGCCGGCCGGTGCGCGAACAAGCCCACCGTCACCACACCGGTGATCTGGTTCCATTCCGATTCCATGGTCGCAGGGTCGGTGATGCGCAGACCATGAACATCGAGGATGCAATTGCCGTTGTCGGTGACGCAATCCGCACGCCACACGGGCATGCCGCCGCGGCGCTGGATTTCCCGCGCGACGTAACTGCGGGCCATCGGAACCACCTCGACCGGCAATGGGAATTTGCCCAGCACCTCCACGCATTTGTGCGCATCCACGATGCAGACGAATTTCCTTGAAGCGGCCGCGATGATCTTTTCGCGAGTCAGTGCACCGCCGCCGCCCTTGATCAGCCTGCGCGCCGGGTCGCACTCGTCCGCGCCGTCGACGTAGACGCCCAGCGTGCCTACGGCATTGAGGTCCAGCACCTGGATGCCATGCGCGCGCAACAACTGGCTGGACTGTTCCGAACTCGAAACCGCAGCGTCGATGCGATGCTTGATCCCGGCCAGCGCGTCGATGAAGTACTTGACCGTGGAGCCCGTGCCGACGCCGACCACGCCCCCGTCTTCGACGAACTCGATCGCGGCTTCGGCGGCTGCGCGCTTTTGTGCTTCGATATCCATGGTGTCCCCGGTTGTCCGTGATGTTCACTCAAGCGCAAGGATCGCGTGCCACTGCGCTTCCGTCACCGGCAATACCGACAAGCGGTTGCCGCGCCGGGTCAAGGCGAAATCGCCCAGCCTGGGCAATGCCTTGATCTCATCCAGCGTAATCACGCGCCTCAGCTTGCGCGCGAAGCGTACGTCCACCAGCATCCAGCGCGGATTGCCGCGATCGCTGCCCGCGTCGAAGTATTCGTCATCCGGATCGAACTGGCCCGGATCCGGATAGGGCGCGCTGGCGACTTTCGCGAGCCCCGCGACTCCTGGCACTGCACAACTCGAGTGGTAGATCATCACCTCGTCGCCGCTTTGCATCGTGCGGATGAAATTGCGCGCCTGGTAGTTGCGCACACCGTTCCATGGTTCGACCTTGCGCGCGCGCAGGTCGTCGATCGAGAACATATCCGGTTCGGTTTTCATCAACCACCGTTGCATGGCATCCCCTTCAGGTCGTCGCGTCGACCGGGCCGCAGGCTATCAGTTCCGAGTCCGTGGCGATGTAGTCGAGGTCGACGTCCCAGGGTTCGGCGGGAATGGCTTCCACTTCCTGGAACGCGTACCCGATGCCCACCAGCAGCGGCGCGGCGGGACGCGGTCCTGCCCGCAGGAACGCAAGGCTCGAGTCATACCAGCCGCCGCCGGTACCGAGGCGGTGGCCCTCCCGGTCGAATGCCAGCAGCGGTAACAGGATGACGTCCATGTCCTGTGGAGACAGGCGACCGTCCGCTGGGGCGACGGGTTCGGGAATTCCAAAACGGTTGTGGGTAATGGCGGCGCCCGTCGAATATTCGGCAAAAAAAAGTTGCCGGG
Source organism: Rhodanobacteraceae bacterium (assembly GCA_035547895.1). Classification (GTDB taxonomy): domain Bacteria; phylum Pseudomonadota; class Gammaproteobacteria; order Xanthomonadales; family Rhodanobacteraceae; genus 66-474. The sequence continues at coordinate 6,147 of DASZTT010000110.1, read as the reverse complement.
TTGCGCCGAGCACGGGCAGGAAGTAGTGCTGTTCGCGGCGGGCCAGCGATGCGACCGCGAGATTCAGCGGCAGCTCGCCGCGCACGGCCCAATAACCCGCTACGTTGGTGTCGGTCATGAACTCCGGCAGGTTTTCGAGGCTGTGCATCAATCCCGCCGCTGCGGCGACGCGCTGTTTCGCATCGAGCTCGTTGCGGCGCACCGCCATGCGCGCGCGCAGCAGTTCGCGGCTATAGTTCATGCGCGGTGGCCCATTTGCAAAGTGTTTCCCGGATTACGCTTCGCTTCATCCGGGCTACCTGCTTGTCGGCCCCATTCGAAGCGGCTGTTGTGAAAGTCAGGCCACGGATGGCCGTGGTGGAGTTGCCGAAGCCGGGACCTGTACGGCAGCGCAAGCAAAGGGGCGCGATCATGGGCGATCGAAAAAAACCAGCGTCCTCCGCGATGCCGATGCGCGCCGAGCGACCCTGATCCCGAGGATCAAGTGGGCAGGCTGGCCGGATTTTCAGGCTTTCCGCACGCGGCGGACTTGCACAAGGACCCGGTAACCACCGGCCCCAGGTCGTACATTAGGAACAAGGCACATTGCTGGGGGCGCGCTGTCGTTCATCGCAGGGGACGCCAGCCACATCATTCTAGGGGGGCTTGCAGGGCATCTTCAAGCTTGCGCCGCAGCATCGCAATGTGCTCGCCTGCACTGTCGGAGAGCGCGCTCTGGTTGCGCCGCAACGTCAACAGTTCATGCGTGATGTCGAGTGCCGCCAGCACGGCGATGCGATCGTAGCCGGGGCTGCGCGAAGCATGCCGGATTTCGCGCATCTTCTGATTGAGATGCTCGACGGCGCCCAGCAGGCCTTCGCGTTCGCTCGGTTTGCAGCCGACCAGGAATTCGCGGTCGAGCAGCTTCACGGTGACGGTGACGGATTCGTCGCTCATGCTGCGCATCACCCCGCGGCTTCGAGGGATTTGAGCCGCTCGATCATGGCTTCGACGCGGGTGCGTGCCTGCTCGTTGCGCGCCATCAGGGCGGCGCGTTCTCCGGCCATCTGGTCACGCCCGCGGCGCAGGCTGGCGTTTTCCTCCGCCAATCGCCGCATGCGTTCGAGGGCTGCGTCGAGGGCGCGCGACAACGCGGCAAGCTCTTCTTCGAAGTGTCGGGTGTCCATGGCGGTCGACTATAAGGCAAAAGGCGATGCGTGGCATGTACCGTCAGGCGAAGTCGAAGCTGGTCGCCGCGCGGCGGTCCAGGAACTCCAGGCAGGCTTCGGCCGTCAGGGGGCGCGAGAACCAGTAACCCTGGATTTCATCGCAGTGCTGCGCCCGCAGGAATGCCAGCTGTTCGGCGGTTTCCACGCCTTCGGCCACCACCTTGAGCTGCAGCGAGTGCGCCATGGTGATGATGGTGGAGGTGATCGCCGCATCGTCCGGATCGGTGGTGATGTCGCCGACGAACTCCTGGTCGATCTTGAGGGTATCGATGGGCAGCCGCTTGAGATAGGCAAGCGAGGAATAGCCCGTGCCGAAGTCGTCGATGGCCAGGCGTGCGCCGATGGATTTCAACTCGCCCAGCAGGCGCACCGATTGTTCGGCGTTGGCCATGACCATGCTTTCGGTGAGTTCCAGCTCGACCTGGTTGGGCGCGACGTCGTGCTCGGCGAGCATGTCGCAAATGTGCAGGGTGAGGTCGGGCCGGTTGAGTTGCGCCGCCGAAAGGTTGATCGCCATCGTCAGGTTGCGGTGCCCGCCCTCGCGGAAGCGGCGCAAGTCCGCGCAGGCGGTCGCGAACACGTAGGCGCTGATGTCGTGGATCTGGCCGGTTTCCTCGGCCAGCGGGATGAAGACGCTGGGCGGCACTTCGCCCAGTTCGCGGCTGTGCCAGCGCAGCAGCGCCTCCATGCCGGTGATGCCCTGGTTGCCGTGGATCGCGAGCTTGGGTTGGTAGACCATGCTCAATTCCTTGCGTTCCAGCGCACGGCGCAGCGCAGTGACCAGCGTGGCATGGTCGCGCGCACGCGCGTCCATGCCGGCGTGGTACACCGCCCAGGTGTTGCGGCCGCGTTCCTTGGCCTGGTACATCGCGGTGTCCGCGCATTTCAGAAGATCGGCCGGCGTTTGCCCGTGGTCCGGATACAACGCGATGCCGATGGACGGCGAGATCACGGCTTCCTGCGTTCCCGCGATCGGCAGCGGCCGCGCAAAGGCCTGGATCAATCGTTGCGCCATTTCTTCCGCGCCGCGGGCGTCGGCCAGATTCTCCAGCACCACCGTGAATTCATCGCCGCCGAGGCGCGCAACCACGTCGGTTTCGCGTACGCATTGACGCAATCGCGCACCGGCGGCCTTGAGCGTGCGGTCGCCGGTGCTGTGGCCCATCGAATCGTTGATGTGCTTGAAGCGATCGAGGTCGAGGAACAGCAAGCCGACCTTCTGTCCGGTGCGTCGCGCGCTGATCACCGCGGCACCGAGACGCTCGCCCAGCAGCGCGCGATTGGGCAATCCCGTCAGCGTGTCGTAGTTGGCGAGGTAGCGCAGTTCCTGTTCAGCGCGCTTGCGGTCGGTGATGTCGGTGAGCACGCCGATCATGTGGGTGCGCTGGCCCGAGGCATCGCACACCTCGTTGAGCTCGACCCAGCACAGGAATTCCTCGCCGTCCTTGCGCCGTTGCCACAATTCGCCGCGCCAGTGGCCGGATTCCGCGAGCGTCTGGCGCAACTGGTTGTAGCTGGCGGGCGCATGGCGGCTGCCGTTGAGCACGGACGCATCGCGGCCCAGCACCTCGTGCTCTGCATATCCGGTCATCCGCGTGAAAGCGGTATTGACCGACACGAAACGGAAATCGAGGTCGGTGACCGTGACCGCTTCGCTCATGTTGCGGATGACCTCCATCGCGATGCGGCGATCGCGATCCGCCGCGCGCAATGCGCTGATGTCGCGTTCGGTGCCGCATATCCGCAAAGGCTTGCCGTCTGCGTCGCGCTCGACGATGCGGCCGCGCGAAATTACCCAGGTCCATTCGCCGTCGCGCGCGCGTACCCGATGTTCGACCTCGAAGTGTTCCGTATGGCCCGCGATGTGTTCGGCCAGGGCGCGGTTGAGGTTGGCGAGGTCGTCGGGATGCACCATCGTGGCACGCCATTCGTCGGCGGCGATGGATTCTTCGTGGTGTCCGCCGGGTGCGCCTTCGGGGCCCAGGCGCAGGATCGTGCCGTGTTCCAGGTTCCAGTCCCAGAACTCATCGCCGGACCCCCACAAGGCCTGGCGCAATCGGCTTTCCCTCAGGCGCAGTTGCCGCCGGTGGCGTGCCTGCTCCTGGTAATGGCTGCGCCAGCCCAGCACCGCGATCAGCACCAGCAGCACCAGCGCTGACGCGTACACGATGCGCATGGGCCAGCTCCACCACCATACGACCGGGATGTGGAACTGCAGGCTTGCGGTGCTTCCGGGCGTGCCGTCGCGCAGGACGGCCTGGACTTCAAGCCGGTACGTACCGGGTGCGAGATCGCTGAATGCCACGCTGTGATCGAGCGTCGGTGCGCTCCATTCCGGATGGGACGAGCCCAGCAGGCGCACACGAAAGTGGTTGTGGGCGGGCGCGGAGTAATCGAGTGTGGTGAACGTGGCGTGGATGCCGCGATCATTGGCGCCCAGCGTGAGCGTTTGTTCCGGCGCTTGCGGCAACCGGACCCGGTTTTCCCCCGCGTAAAACGCCGTGAACACGACCGGTGCGGTGCGATTCGAGGAGTGCAGGCGTTGCGGCTCGATGATGTCGAAGCCATGGCCTCCGAACAACAGCGTCCCGCTGGTGGTGCGCAGACATGCGCCCGAGGTGTATTCATTGCCCTGGGTTCCGTCGGCCACGCCAAAACTGCGGACGGATCCGGTTTTGGGATCCAGCAGGCCAAGGCCGAGATTGGTGCTGAACCAGATGCGTCCTCCGACACCTTCTAGGATGCAATTGACGCTGGTGTCGGGCAGGCCGTTGCGGATTCCGTAGCGCTGGAACGTCGCGCCCTGGGGGTCGAGGTGTTCCAGGCGGCTGATCCCGGAAAGCGTCCCGATCCACACGCGATCCTGGCTGTCGACCAGAAGTCCGGCCACGGCATCACCTGCAAGGGAGTGGTCATTTCCCGGGATTTCCCGAAAGGTACGCACTTTTCCCGTACCGACATCGATCACCGACACTCCGTTGGTCGTACCGGCCCAGATGTTGCCGGCGTGATCTTCGGCAAGCACAACGACGCTGTCGCTGGCCAGGCCCGTCCGGGTGTCAAAGCGTTGCACCACCTGCCCGTCGTGGTAATGAGCGAGTCCCGCGCCCTGCAGTGCGACCCAAAGGTCGCCGTTGCTGGCGCGAAACAATGTGCGCTCCGGCATGCTCGCAACCCTGCCGGCGAGATACGCGTATGCAGCGGTGCCGGTGCTGGGATCCAACTGCAGAAGCCCGTAATTGGATGGCAGCAGCAGATGGCCATTCGCGCCCCGCAGGATGTCGTAAATCCTGATATCGCGCGAGTCGGTCCGCTCGCCCGAAGGCGATGAGCGGGCCGGCGCCGCGGAGACGGGGAAAGCTGCCGCACGGCCCCTCATGTCCGGGTATGCCCCGGCGGCCGCAATGGCTTCCTCCAGAGCGTTCTTGTAACTGGTGACCTGATGACTCGCGGGGTCGTAGCGAACCAGGCCAGGACCGTTCATCGCGACCCAGAATTGACCGTCCGGGGCAACCTGGAACGCGCTGACGAACGTCTTGGCGCGCGGATCGCCAGTCAGATTGAGCACCGAGCTGATCGGGCTGTTGTCGGTGTGGGTCCACACCACGCCGGACGTGAGCGTGCCCACCCACAACAGTCCCGTCCGGTCGACGAACAGGCTTGTGATGGGCGAGTCCGGGAGGCCGCCACCGATCCCGAGCGGAGCCGGCTCGACCCGGACCGTTGCGCCGGCCGGGCCGATGCGCAACAAGGAATGGTCGGCCAGCCCCAGCCACAGGCGATTGGCATCGTCGGCGACGATCGACACGACGCCGACCCCACCCGCGCCGCCGTGTTGCCACAGCGTTGCGAGGGATCCGTCGTTGCGGTTCACGCTGAAAAGGCCTGCCACGTTGCCAAGCAACAAGCGGCCATCCGGGTCGCAAAAAAGGGTATTGACAGGCATGCCGGTGTCGGTCAACACGCGCCCGGCAGCCTTTGCAGGTTCCAGCGCAATCACTTCGTTGCCGGTTTCGGCATATACCGTGCCGTCACCGCATCGGGTCATCGATTGAACCGGATCCCGCCCGCCCGCGGGGTTCGCCCAAATCTGTTTCAACGCTGGATGCGATTCGCCTTCCTTCAACAGATCCACGCCATGCGGGGTACCCACCAACACGTCGCCGTCGGGAAGACCCAGCAGGCCTGTGACCGAAAGCGCCTTGCGTTGCACGGCTTTCGGCAACGGGAGCGTGGTGTCGTCGGCCGGATTGAACAGGATCAGCCCGCCACTGGTGGAGCCCACCCACAATCGTCCCTCGCCGGCGTCGGCCAGCGCCGTGACCTTGTAATCCTCGGGCAAGCTGTTCGCACGGGCGGGATCATGCGTGTAGCGGTTGAGGCTGTAACCGTCGTAACGAAACAGGCCGCCCTGGGTCGCAAACCACATGAATCCGGTGTGGTCCTGGAAAATCAGCGTGACCGAGTTTTGGGTGAGGCCGTCGCGATCATCGAGCTGCTGGAAATGGAAGTTGCGCTGGTATGCATGCCATGTCGTCGCCGACGAAGGCGTGGTTGCCGGTGCGGCGGCACCTGCCGCCGTTGCCGCTGCCAGCCAGGATCCCGCCGCCAGGAGCGCCAGCGCCGCGCAGGAGCGTCTTGATCGCTGGATGGTCACGGGTGACCCCGGGTGATGCGGCTCATGGTGATTGGGCGGCCCCTGTGAACGGATCGCCGGCTTCGGCTGGCACGGATGCCCAAATACCGGACTTTGCGCCAAGTTTACTCAAACCGCCCGGACGCGTCGCACGACAGCGCCGCGTCCGCGGCGTGCCCTAGAATGTGCGCGCAGGTGGAGACGCTGGGCGGATGGACGAATCGAACAGGGCAGGCCGCAACGCCGGAGGTCGGCGTGCGATGGTGACAGGCGCGGTGACGCGGCTGGATGCCCCTTGCGCGC
>DASZTT010000109.1:0-3616 GCA_035547895.1 Rhodanobacteraceae bacterium | reverse complement strand
ACAAGCTGCCGGAAATGATCAACCCGCGCACCGGCCGCATCCATACCTCCTACCAGCAGGCCGTGGCGGCCACCGGGCGGTTGTCGTCGACCGATCCGAATCTGCAGAACATCCCGGTGCGCACGCCGGAGGGCCGGCGCATCCGCGAGGCCTTCATCGCGCCGGAGGGCTGGCGCGTGCTGGCCGCGGATTACTCGCAGATCGAACTCCGCATCATGGCGCACATGTCGGGCGATCCCGGCCTTACGCGAGCCTTTCAGCACGATCAGGACGTGCACCGCGCCACCGCGGCAGAAGTGTTCGGCGTCGCGCCGGATGCCGTGACGTCGGAGCAGCGCCGCGTTGCCAAGATGATCAACTTCGGGCTGATGTATGGGATGAGCGCGCACGGGCTCGCGCAGCGGCTCGGCATCCCGCGCGGCGAGGCGGCGGAATACGTGCAACGTTACTTCGAGCGTTATCCGGGCGTGAAGGCGTACATGGATTCGACGCGTGCGCGGGCCAAAGGCGAGGGCTACGTCGAAACCCTGTTCGGGCGGCGGCTGTATCTCGAATACATCCATTCGCGCAACGCCGCCCAGCGTGCGGGCGCCGAGCGCGCCGCGATCAATGCGCCGATGCAGGGCACCGCGGCCGACATCATCAAGCGCGCGATGGTTTCAATCGATGGCTGGCTGCACGACCGCGGCGACGATGCGCACATGCTGATGCAGGTGCACGACGAACTGGTGTTCGAGGTGAGCGAGGATGCGCTGGACGCGGTAAGCGAGGGCGTCCGCATACGTATGCAGAACGCGGCTGAACTCGCCGTGCCGCTGCGGGTCGATATCGGCTCGGGCAACAGTTGGGGCGAAGCCCACTGAAGTTGACGCTCCGATAACAACAGGGGCGCCGGCTTGTGGCTTTTTCATGGCAACCCGCGCACGACACGGCAGCACAAGGGGTTGCGCGCGCCCGCTATCCGCCTCGTGACGCGTTTGGACGTCCAAACCCTGCCGGAAGTCATGCATGGATCGACGGGTGAACACTCTCTGAATCCACCCGAAAAAAGAATTTGAACTTCCCGGGGTGGACCCCATCTAACGCTTCGGACGCACGCAACGGCGTCCCCGGTTCACTCACCTCCCTGAGCGAACCCCCGGAGTCAAACCCCTCCCCAGGTTTGGCTTCGTCCGCCCCGAGAGCTCCCCCCTGGCTCTCGGGGCATTTTATTTCTGCAATGCGCACGGTGCCCGCGTTTGTTCACGCGGGCGCCGTGCGTCACTGCGTCACGCCGAAATCGCGAGACGTTCGGAGCGATACACCATCGCGGTGACCAGACCCAGCAATACCGCGAAGGCGAAGCCTGTCACCAGCGCCATCCCGATGCTGGCCGCCGACACGGGGGTGCCGCGCAACAAGTCGCTGACGCCGATCTGCTGCGCCAGCAGCGGCATCGCGTACATCCACGGCGCAGCCTTCACCGGCATGAAACTCATCACCATTGACGGCAGGATCGGCACGATCATCAGCAGGCTGAGATAGGTCTGCGCTTCGCGATAGCTCTTGGCGAACGCCGCGACCAGCGTTTCCAGCACCGCGAACACCGCGATCAAAGGCAGCTCCAGCAGGATGGCCTGCCCGATGAAGCGCACGCCGAGATCGAACGTCATCCCGAGTTTCTCGGCCGGCAGGAAGTGCCCGGCAATCGAGAACGCGACGGCGGTCAGCACCAGGCTGGCCAGCGAGAACGCGCCAATCGCACCCAGCTTGCCGACGAGGATGCGCCAGCGCGCGACCGGATTGGCGAACAGCGGTTCCAGCGATTGCCGTTCGCGTTCGCCTGCGGTCAGGTCGATCGCGAGATACATGCCACCGAGATACACCGCGAACACGAAGAAATACGGCAGGATGCCCAGCATCAGGCCCGCGCGCGACTGCGGCGTGGACTGGTCGCGTTCGCTGACGACCAGCGGTACGCCCACGCTGGGCGACAAGCCACGTGCCAGCAGCCGCAACGCGCCCTGCTCGCTGCCGTATTGTTTGAGCATGCCTTCGAGGCGCTTGGTCGGCGTGTTGCTGCCTTGCTGCGAGGCGTCGTAGATCAATTCGACCTGCGCAGGCTCACCCCTCGACCAGGCCTTGCCGTAATCCGCCGGGATGCGCAGCACCACGTCGGCGTCGCGTTCGCGCACCGCCTTGTCGGGATCGGCGAGCGGCGGTTGCGGCACCAGCCCCTGCTGCTTCAGCGCTTCGATCAGGTTGGGCGCGTATTGCGCGCCGATCACCGGCACCTTCAGCGGGCCTTCGGCCTTGTTCAACTCGTGCGTGACCAGCGTGTTCATCATGATCGCGAAGAACACGGGCCCGAACAGCGGCCCCCAGATCAGCGCGCTGAACACCGTGCGCTTGTCGCGCAGGTTCTCGCGGACTTCCTTCCACCACACCGTCAGCATCGCGCTCATGCCGCAAGCCCCTCTTCCGTACCGATCAGTTTCACGAAGGCATCCTCGAGATTCGCCTCGCCGGTCTGCGCGCGCAGTGCATCGGGCGTTTCATCCGCGACCACGCGGCCGGCCGCGATCACCACGATGCGGTCGCACAGCATCGCGACCTCCTGCATGATGTGGCTGGAGAACAGCACGCACCGGCCTTCCGCCTTCAGCTTGCGCATGAACGCGCGCAGCCCGCGCGTGGCCATCACGTCGAGGCCGTTGGTGGGTTCATCGAGGATCACGTTCCTGGGATCGTGCACCAGTGCACGCGCGATCGCGGTCTTGACGCGCTGGCCTTGCGAGAATCCCTCGGTACGGCGATCGAGGATGTCGCGCATTTCCAGCGCGTCCACCAGGCTCTCGCGGCGCCGGTGCATCAGTTGCGTCTCGACGCCATGCAGGTGCGCGAAATATTCGATGTTCTCGCGCGCGGTGAGCCGCTTGTACAGACCGCGCGCATCGGGCAGCACCCCGAGTTGCCGCCGCACCGCGATCGGATCCACCGCCGCATCGATGCCGTCCACCAGCACCTGCCCCGAATCGGGTTTCATCAGCGTGTACAGCATCCGCAGCGTGGTGGTCTTGCCGGCGCCGTTGGGGCCGAGCAATCCGGTGATCTCGCCGTCGCGGGCGGTGAAGGTGACGCCGTTGACAGCCTTCACTTCGCCGAAGGCCTTGTGCAGATCCTTGACTTCGATCATGGCGCGGCTCCATTGAAATTCACGAACGCCGGAATCGGGCCGATTCGGTCGAGGCATTGGGTTTGCAGTTGCTTCGGCTGCAGGTTGGCGACGAAGTCGTCCAGCACGTCGGGCATGCAGCCAGCATCGATCGCTTCGGCGTGACCCAGGCCTTTCACCACCAGCGAACGGCCATTCGACAGGCCCTTCAACACTTCGTCCGCGAATGCGGGCGGCGTCACCGGGTCGCGTTCGCCCGAAATCAGCAGCGTGGGGATCGACGACTTGAAAGGTTCGTGGAAATCCTTCGGCATCGCGCCGTGCGGCCACACCTTGCATTCGGCGATGAACGCCTTGATCAGTTCGTCGCCCAGCAGCAGGTCTTCGTCCTGCGGACGCGGCGTCAGCAGCGAGGCGTCTTCCGTGCAGATCACCGACATCTGCATGCCGCCCTCGATCGAT
>DASZTT010000108.1:0-6322 GCA_035547895.1 Rhodanobacteraceae bacterium | reverse complement strand
GCAGCAAGTGCATCGAGCGACGACGTGCCCCGGCCCACCACGCCGCCGATGCAAGCCTCGGCGCCCGTCACGCCCAGCACGCTCACGCCGCCACCCCCGGCTTCGCAGCCGTCGAATTTCGCTTCGGCTGCGCCTTCGCCGTTGCCGCCGGCCGCCGTCGCGACACCGCCCGTCCAGCCGATTGCGCCTGCCGTGCCCAAACCGGAACCGGTTACGCCCTCGCTGTTCGCCGCGCCACCCCCACCGCGTCCGAACTCGCAGCAAGCGCTGCCGCGTCATCCGGCGATTCCCGTGCCGCGTCCGCTGTCCGGAGCGATCCGGCCCATGCTGACGCCGCAGGTCTTGCCGAAGGCGTCCGCGCCAGCACCGGACAGCGCTCCGGCGCAGGACAAACCTGGCGAATGATGTCGCTGCGTCCGCCGGCCCGAAGCGCCGGTGGACGTTCCAGGGCAGGCGCCAGCTTCAGCTGGTCACGACCGACGGCTCGTTCAGCAGGCCGTGCACCGCCAGCAGGTGCGCGAGCGCGATCGTGTGCTGCACGCCGAGTTTCTCGAACAGGCGCTGCTTGTAGGTGGACACCGTCTTCGCGCTCAAGTGCAGGCGATTGGCGACCTCGTTGACGGCCAGGCCGCGCGCCAGCATCAATGCGACTTCCAGCTCGCGCGAAGACAGGGATTCCAGCGGCGAGGCCTCGCCGTCCACGGTGGACAGCGCCATCTCACGCGCGATCGCCGCGTCGAGGGAACGGCGGCCGGCCGCCACGGTGCGTACCGCCTGCAGCAATTCCTCGGCCGTGCATCCCTTGGTGAGGTAACCCAGCGCGCCCGACTGCAGCAGCCGGCGTGGAAATTGCGCGTCCTGCACCACGGTCAGGATCACGATGTGGGTGCGCAGGCCCGCGCGTTGCGCGCGTTCGGTCAGTTCGAGCCCGCTCATCCCCGGCATGTGCACGTCGACCAGCGCGACGTCGGGCTTGACCGCGCGCAGCAGGCGCAGACCGTCCTCCGCGTTGCTGGCTTCGCCCACCACTTCGATGTCGGGTTGCCCCGAAAGGATCAGACAGAAACCCGAGCGCACCAACTCATGGTCGTCGACCAACACGATCCTGATCATGCATCCTCCCCTGATGCGCGGCGCAACCCGCTGCGGCAACCCTAAACCGCAAAACCCTTTTCTTGCAAGACGCAAGGCTCCGGGCGGAGAAATTGTGTGACCACTTCCACAAAATGCCGGGCGAAACATCGGCGCGGCGCCTGACACGCCCGCCCAGCGTCGCGGCACAATCGCCGCATGACCGTCCTTGCCCGTTTGCGCGATACCCCGTTGCTGCACTCGCTGGTGGCCACCCAGAAGCGCGACGTGCCGTGGCCGGTGGCGCTGCGCAATACCGCGGCGATCGTGCTGCCGCTCCCCCTCGGAGCGCTGACCGGCCACCTGGGCGCGGGGCTCGGCGTCTCGGCGGGCGCGCTCAACGTCATGTTCGTCGATCAGCCGGGGCCTTACCGGCTGCGCCTGCAGCGCATGCTGCTGGCCGCGGTGGGGTCAGGCGTCGCGGCGTTCGCGGGCTCGGTGTTCGGCCAGTGGCCGTCCGCGCTGCCGGTCGTGGCGGCATTGTGGGGATTCGGCAGCGCGCTGCTGGTCGCGATCGGTCCGGACGCGACGCGCGCCGGCCTGTCCAGCCTGGTGTTGCTGGTGATCATGGGCGCGGAGCCCCACGCCGCGCGCCAAGCGTGGCCCGCGGCCCTGCTCATCCTCGCAGGCGGCGTGCTGCAAGCATTGTTCGCGATCGCCGCCTGGCCGTTGCAGCGTTATCGCCCGGAACGCCTGGCGCTGGCGCATGCGTTCCGCGGACTCGCCGATTTCGCGCGCAGCGACGTTCCGCGCAACGCAATCGTCGCCCTGCCGCCGTCGCTCAACGACCTGCAATCGCTGCTGTTCGGTGCGGGCCGCGCGCGCGGCCGTGCGGTCGAAGCATTCCGCGTCCTGGCCGAACTCGCCGAACGCATCCGCATCGAACTGTTTGCGCTGGCCCACCAGCAGGCGCACTGCGAAGTGCCCGCCGTGTTCGACACGCTTGCACGTGCACGCGGCTGCGCGGCAGCCGTGCTGGAAACAATCGTCGCGGCACTGGAACAAGCCGCACCGCCGCAATCGAGCGCGGCGCTCGCTGCCTACACGGCTTCCGCCGCGACCATCGAATCGGCGCCGCCCGCGACGGTGACCCGCATCGCGGCGGCACGCCTCGCGGCATTGGGCGGACAATTGCGCGCCGCGGTGCGCAACGTGGACACCGCTGGCAGCCGCGGCGAGATTCGCGCGCAGGCCACCGAATTCCGCCTGCCGCGCGCGCTGCGTCCGGCCAATCCGCTCGCGACGCTGCGCGCCAACCTGCGCCTCGCCTCGCCCGCCTGCCGACACGCCGTGCGCTGCGGCGTGTGCGTGGCCATCGCGCTGGCGCTGTCGCATGTACTGCCGCTGTCGCGCGGTTACTGGATGCCAATGACCGTCGCGATCGTGCTGAAGCCCGACTTCGGCGCGACCTGGCGTTACGGCTTGCTGCGCGTTGCGGGCACGCTCGGCGGCCTGCTGCTGACCACGGCGTTCCTGCATTTCGCGGGTTTCGACAATTTCTGGCTCGCGCTGGCGCTGATGGCGGTACTGTGTTTCGCGTTCCGCGAACTCGCCACCGTGCACTACGGCATCGCGGTGGTCTGCCTGACCGGCCTCGTGGTGATCCTGTTGTCGTTCTATGGCATACCGGCGGAAGCCTCGGTGCAGGCGCGCGCGATCGACACCGCGCTCGGCAGCGCGCTCGCGCTGCTCGCGTATTTCCTGTGGCCGACGTGGGAACGCGGCCGCGAACGCGCGGTGCTCGCGAACCTGCTGGACGCCTACGCCAACTACCTCGATGCGACGCTGCACGGCGACACGCGGGCGCGCGACGAAACCCGGGTCGCGGCGCGGGCCGCGCGCAGCGACGCGCAGGCCTCGCTGGACCGGTTGCGCGCGGAGCCAGCCAGCCGCGCCAACGTGCCGCGCGCCGAGGCGCTGGTCGCGCAAGCCAACCGCCTGATGCGCACGTCGATGGCGCTGGAGGCTTCGCGCGGTGGTACCGGCGTGCCCGCGAATCCGCTGCTGGATGCGTTCGCACGCACCTGCGATGCCGCCCTGCGCGACTGCGCGGATGCGCTGCGCGCATCACGCGCGCCCCGCGGCGGCCATCACCTGCGCGACTGCGAACGCGCGCTCGCGGCCTCGCTTGCCGGACGCGACGATGCCTTCGACGCCACCCTTCACAACGCCAGCGACCGGATCGTAGACGCCATCGACAGCCTGCTGCACGTGCTCGGCCTGCAGCACGGCGGTGCTTCCGCACCGGAACCCGCGGAGAACAGGTGAGGGCGCTTATACTTGCAGGATGCTCAAGATCGACGTCCACTCGCACATCCTGCCGCCGGAATGGCCGGACCTCGCGGAGAAGTACGGCGATGATCGTTTTCCGGTGATGGTCAACGCGGACGGACGCCACCGCATCTACAAGGACCGCAAGTTCTTCCGCGAGGTCTGGCAGAACGCGTTCGATGCCGAATTCCGCGCGGAGGAATGCAAGCGCCTCGGCGTGGACGTGCAGGTGATTTCGACCGTGCCGGTGCTTTTCTCGTACTGGGCGAAGCCGAACCAGGCGCGCGAGTTGCACCGCCATTTGAACGAACACACCGCCGAAATCTGCCGGGACCAGCCGCGGCATTACGCCGGCATCGGCACCGTACCGCTGCAGTCGCCGCGGCTCGCGATCGAGGAAATGGAACACTGCATCGAACAGCTCGGCCTGCAGGGCGTGCAGATCGGCTCGCACATCAATGACTGGAACCTCGATGCGCCGGAACTGTTTCCGTTCTTCGAGGCCGCGGCCGACCTCGGCGCCGCGATCCTGATCCATCCGTGGGACATGATGGGCAAGGAGACGATGCCGAAATACTGGCTTCCATGGCTGGTCGGCATGCCGGCCGAACAATCGCGTGCCGCGTGCTGCCTGATTTTCGGCGGCGTGCTGGAACGCCTGCCGGGCTTGCGCATCGCGTTTGCGCATGGCGGCGGCTCGTTTCCGTTCACCATCGGACGGATCGAGCACGGCTTCCGCATGCGCCCCGACCTGGTGGCCGTGGACAATTCGCGCGCGCCGCGCGAATACTTCCGGCAACTGTTTTTCGATACCTGCGTGCACGACCCGCAGGCGTTGCGCTACCTTCTCGACGTGGTCGGGGAAGACCGCGTGATGCTGGGCACGGACTACCCGTTTCCGCTGGGCGAACAGCAGCCCGGCAGCGGCATCGATGCGCTGAAATTGCAGCCGCGCCAGCGCGAACGCCTGTTCCACGGCGCCGCGCTGGAATGGCTGGGATTGCCCGAACAACGTTTCACCACGCCTGCGGAGGCTGCATGAATCGCAAGACACGATCATCGATCGCGCTGTTCGGCGCGTGCGCATTGGCGCTCGCCCCCGCCGCTTTCGCGGCGGATTATTCGCTCGCCAACGACGCGGTGAAGTTCTCCGCGCCGGATGCGTGGCCCATGCTGATGGAAAAACTGGACGGCCCGCGCCAGTTCGTGGCGCTGCAGGTGAAGGATCCCGGCGATGCCAATGCGCTCGCGCGCATCACCGTGACCGCCGAGCAGGTCGATGGCGTGCAGGGGTTCCAGAAGTTCCTCACCGACGGCACCGCGCGCGCGCGCAAGCTGCCCGGCTACGTTGCATCCGGCGCGCTGGATGGCACGTCCAGCCTGCGCTATACCGCCACCGAGAACCACGAAAAGTACGCCTACACCGAAACCTACGCGTACCGCTCCAACCTTGCCATCCAGGTGCGCTGCCTGCGTCCGGTCAACGCGCCGGCGGACTGGCTGGCCACGTTCGACGCGGGATGCCGGTCGATCGTGGGTGCGGTCGAAAAATAGTTCTTGCTGCCACGTCGACATGCCACATCAAAACGAATTCCGGGCGGACGCCGGTTGGGCGCGCGCCCAGGACGACGCCGATTCCCTGCACCCGCTGCGCGGCGAGTTCCTGATCCCGCCGCACCGTGAGGGTGAACAAACCTACCTCGTCGGCAACTCGCTCGGCCTGCAGCCGCGCGGCGTCCGGCAGGCCTTGCTGGACGAGCTGGACGACTGGGCGCGGCTCGGCGTCGAGGGGCACCTGCACGCGCGGCATCCGTGGTTGCCGTATCACCGTGAAGTGCGCGACGGACTCGCCGAGGTCGTCGGCGCGGAGCCCATCGAAGTGGTCGCGATGAATTCGCTGACGGCGAACCTGCATCTCCTGATGGCGAGCTTCTATCGGCCAACCGCGGAACGCCACGCGATCCTGATTGAGCGCAACGCGTTCCCTTCCGACCGCGACCTCGCGGCTTCGCAGATCCGCTTCCGCGGCTACGATCCGGCCGAAGCCCTGATCGAACTCGATGGCGACGAACCGGGCGGCACGCTGTCGCTTGGCGCGATCGAACGCGCGCTCGCGCAGCACGGCCCGCGCATCGCGCTGGTGCTGCTGCCGGGCGTGCAATACCTCACCGGGCAGGTTTTCGACATCGCCGCGATCACCAGGCTCGCGCACGCGCAGGGTTGCGCCGCCGGTTTCGACTGCGCACACGCGGCCGGCAACATCGATCTCGCGCTGCACGACTCGGGCTGCGACTTTGCTGCGTGGTGCTCGTACAAATACCTCAACTCCGGTCCCGGCGCGGTGGCCGGCGCTTTCGTGCACGCGCGCCACACGCACGCGAAACTGCCGCGGTTCGAGGGCTGGTGGGGCCGCAACGAAGCCACGCGCTTCCAGATGCGGCCCGAGTTCGATCCGGCGCCCGGCGCGGAAGGTTGGCAACTGTCGAATCCGCCGATCCTCGCGCTCGCGCCGTTGCGCGTATCACTGGAACTGTTCCAGCGCGCGGGCATGCGGAAGCTGCGCAGCAAGTCGCAACGCCTCACGTCTTATCTTGCGTGGCTGATCGAAACGCAGCTCGGCGACGTGCTGGAAATCCTGACGCCCTCCGAACCCGCACGGCGCGGTGCGCAACTTTCCGTGCGCGTGCGCGCCGGTCGCGCCGCCGGCCAATCGCTGTTCGACCACATGGTCGCGCACGGCGTGCTCGGCGACTGGCGCGAACCCGACGTGATGCGCATCGCGCCGGCACCGCTGTACAACACCTTCAGCGACTGCCTGCGCTATGCCGAAGCGGTGCGGGCGTGGCGCGGACGACACGCATGACCTCGAACATTCGCCCACGCATCACGGTCATCGGCGCGGGCCTGGTCGGTTCGCTGC
>DASZTT010000107.1:0-4922 GCA_035547895.1 Rhodanobacteraceae bacterium | reverse complement strand
GTGGACGTGAATGCCGCGAAGACGCGCTGGCGCGAGCTGCTGCACGCCGCGCGTGCGGCAACGGAGGTGCCGCGCGAACGGCTTGTCGTCAAGACGCGCACGCGCGGCAAGGGCGGCAGCAAATACGGCCGCTTCGATGCGCGCGACGAATTCCTGGTGGTGGAAGAGGGCGGCCTGCGTTTTCGCGTCAACCTCTACGACCGGCTCGACACCGGCCTGTTCCTCGATCATCGCCTTGTGCGTGCGCGCGTGCGCGCACTGGCCCGCGGCAAGGACGTGCTGAACCTGTTCGCCTACACCGGTGCTGCCAGCGTGTACGCCGCGGCGGGCGGCGCGCGCAGCACCACCAGCGTGGATCTTTCGCAAGGCTACCTGGAATGGGCATCGCGCAACCTGGTGCTGAACGGGTTCGCGGGACGCGAACACCTGATGGCGCGCGCCGACGCGATGACCTTCCTCGCCGAAACGCCTGCGCGCTACGGACTGATCTACGTCGATCCGCCGACGTTCTCCAATTCCAAACGTGCGAGCGATTTCGACGTGCAGCGCGACCACGTCGCCTTGCTGGAAGCCTGCGCGCGCCGCCTGCGCGATAACGGCGCGATCGTGTTCTCCAACAATTTCCGGCGCTTCAGGCTCGATGCGGAAGCGCTGTCGCGCACGTTCAGCATCGAGGACGCGAGCCGCGCCAGCATCCCGCACGACTTCGCGCGCCGGCCGCAGATCCACGGTTGCTGGATTCTCGCGAAGCGCCCAGGCGGCGCATGATTTGCCTGAACGTTTCACTTTTGATTCAGCGTGATGGCGCAAGCATGCGCCATGGATTCACCCGGAGGCATGCCATGAACATTCGTGGATTGGTTCGCCGTGCAGGCTTGGTCGCCGCCGTGCTCGCAGTGTCGTTCTTCATCGTGCCGAGCGCCTTCGCGCGCGTGCACGTGGGCATCGGCATTTCGGTGCCGGGCGTCGCCATCGGCGTGGGCAACTGCTGGAACTGCGGGTACGCGTACGCGCCGCCGCCTCCGGTGTATTACGCGCCGGCCTACGCGGCACCCGCGTACTATCCGGCGCCGGTGTATTACCCGCAGCCGGTGTACTACGGCTACGGTTACGCGCCGTATTACCCGCGCCACTATTACTATCGCGGCTACTATCGCGGGCATCCGTCGCACTACCACGGCGGCTATTACCACCACGGCCATCATTGATGGCGCCTGCGGTCATCGGCACCGGTTTACGGACGTTGTACGCGCGGTGTGTTAAAACACTCCGCGCATGAATCCGTTTTCCGGCCCTTCCTTGAACGAGCGCGATGGCTGCGAAGCCGCGATCGACGTGCAGTCGTTCCGCACGTTCCTGCGCCAATGGATGCGCGATCCGGTAAAGACGGCGTCGGTGGCGCCCTCGGGCCGCCAGCTGGCAGGGCTGATGGTGGCGCAATTGGTGCCGGGTTCCGCGCGGGTGGCCGAACTGGGCGCCGGCACCGGCGTGTTCACGCGCGCGCTGCTCGACGCGGGCATCCCGTCCTCGCAACTGCTGGTGGTGGAAATCAATCCGCACCTCGCCGAATTCCTGCGCGAACGGTTTCCCGGTGTTTCGATCGCCTGCGCCGATGCGCGTCACCTGGATGCCCTGGCGGGCGAGCACGGCCTGTTGCGCGACGGCAAGCTCGATGCGGTGATCAGCGGGCTCGGCATGTTGTCGATGAGCAGCCGGATGCGCTGCGACATCCTGCGCGCCGCGTTTGCGGCCATGGATGACGGCGGCCGCTTCATCCAGTTCACCTATGGCCCGGTCAGTCCGGTGCGTCGCCGCGAACGCGAGCTTTTGGGCCTGCGCATGCGTCGCGTGGGCTTCGCCCTGCGCAACCTGCCGCCGGCCACCGTGTACGTGTACGAGCGGCTGCGCTCGCAGGAAATCGCCAGCGTCCGGCAATCGCTGCAGCGCTGAAGCGCCGGTCAGGCGGATTCTCGTTTAGCTCGTCATACCGGTGCAGGCCGGTATCCAGTGAACGAGGGAACCGCGGCCCGTGGCCGCGACACAAAACCCAGCAGGGCCCCGGTCTTCGCCGGGGCGACGGTGAAAATGATTTGCTGGAGGCGCGTCAACCGAGCTCCAGCGAATAATGCCGCTCGCCCGATTCGCGGACGTAGCCCAGCGATTCGTACAGCGCCTGCGCCGCATGGTTGTCCTCGGCGGTTTCCAGTATCAGACGCAGCGCGCCAGCTTCCGTGGCGAAATCGCGCGCCCGGTCCATCAAGGCGCGCGCGACTCCGCGTTGGCGTGCCGCGGGTGCCACGAACAGGTCGTTGAGCACCCAGATGCGGCGCGCCGCCACCGAAGAGAACATGGGATACAACTGCGTGAAGCCGAGCGCTTCACGATTGCCGCGATCGCGGGCAATGAAGATCACCGATTCGTCGCGCCGCAGGCGTTCCTCGATGAATGCGCACGCCCGCGCTGGATCGGAGGGCTGCTTGTAGAAGACGCGGTAGCCGTCGAACAGCGTGGCGAGCGCGTCGAGGTCGTCGAGCGTCGCGCGTGACGTGACGGCTTGCGTTTCGTGCGAGGGGTTGGACATGCGGGCGTCGTCGGCGAAATGACACGCATCATGCCCATGCGCTGCGCGGCCATGCAAGCACGGCCGCGCAGCAGCACCCGACGCCTTGGTCCCCTACTGCTGGGCCTGGGTCTGCACCCACTTCTGGTATTGCGCGCGGCTGATGGTCTTGGCCTGGCCGCTCGCGTACAGGAAGTCGCTGTCCAGCGGCGGGTACGCGGCGGCCTCGTCCTCGCTGATGCGGCCGTCGTGGTTGGCATCCAGCGACTGGAACGAAGGCGGCGGTCCGTAATTCTGGACGGTCGCAGGCATGCCCGAGTTCACGGTCAGCGTGCCGCCGTTGCTGCCCGGCAACGGAAACGACGCACTGGATTGGGTGCCCTGCTGGAATTGCATCGACCCCGACTGCCCGGATGTCCCCTGCTGCGCCGGCATGGGCTGCGCAGGTTGCGCAGGCGAAGGTGCAGGCGTCGATTCCTGCGGCGGGGCTGCGGGTTGCGGCGGCGGAGGCGGCATGGGTTGCGCGGGCGGCGCTGTCGTTGCAGGAGGCGGTGGCGTCGGAGGCGGAACCTGCTGCGCGGATTGCTGCGGAGCCGGCTGCGCCGTCGCGACGGACGCCACACCGTACATGGCCAGCGCGATCGCGCCTGCCAGCGACAGACGAATCGAACGTTGATTACTCATGAAGCCTCCTTTCGCGATGCGGCGGGGAGCGCCGTGACACCAATTCGACCGTGCAGACGGGGGACCGGTTCGGCAAGGATCATGGCCCGGCGACGATGAATCAGCATGCATTCAAGTGCGTGATGGCGGCGTCATGGCATTTCGGCGTCGGAATTTGCCAGACTCTTTGTTGCGTGCGGGGCGGGCACGATGCTTGCGAGCGTTCGTTCTTGATGGGTGGAAGATCACGGTGCTGTGGCGTTCAGGGACAGAGGGGTGCGAGGGGAGCGCAAGCCACGGCCATAGGAGCCGTCATCGTTCTATGGACCTGGAATGTGGCTTGGTATTTCTGGCTTGGCCGTCGCGGCAAATGGTTATGCTTTACAGTGCGCCGCTACGAACGGGCATCGCAGTTGCCGCTTGACTGTTCGCGGCCGATGCCCGCATCGTTTGATTTCGTTTGCGGGTCCGCTGTAAAACCCTCAGTCGCCTTCGGAGAAACCCATGAAACGCGTGACCGGAATCGGTGGGATCTTCTTCAAGTCGAAAGATCCGAAGCGGCTCGGCGCGTGGTATCGCGACCATCTTGGATTGGACGTGTCCGATTGGGGCGGAGCGATATTCCAGTGGGGCGGCCCGGAAAGCGAACCGGGCATGACCATCTGGACTCCGTTCGCTCAGGACACGGACAAAATGGCGCCGAGCAACGCGTCCTTCATGATCAATTTCAGGGTCGCGGACCTGGATGCGCTGCTTTCAGCTTTGCGTTCCGAAGGTTGCGACGTCGTCGACAAGCAGGAGGCCTCGGAGTTCGGCAAGTTCGGCTGGGTCATGGATCCCGACGGCAACAAGGTCGAACTCTGGGAGCCACCGCCGGGCCAGTAGCGCAACGGTCTCCGTTCAGTGCGCCAGGAACAACTCGCCGATCGTGAGCGCCAACGGGTAGGGCTTGAAGTGGTTGCGGTTGCTCAGGATCACCACGGTGACGTGTTGCCTGGGCCAGCGGATGATCACGTTGCGGAAGCCCTGGCTTTCGCCGGAATGCCATTCCGTGTCGCCGCTGAGGCGCCAGCCGAAGCCGTAATCGGTGTCGGGATCGGCGATCGGATCCTTGGGCGTGAACGCCAGCTTGCGTGAATCGGCATCGAGCAGCTTGTCGGTGTACAACGCCGCGTCCCACTTCGCGAAATCCTGGATGTTCGAATAGATGCCGCCGTCGCCGCGGGTGGCGCTGGTGACGTCCTGGTCGGTGCGCGTCCATTTGCCATTGATGAGGCTGTAACCGTAGGCGCGGTGGGGTGGCTTGGGCCCGCGATGGTGTTCGTACATCAGCGTGTGGTCCATGCCAAGCGGCTGGAAGATGCGGTGCTTCATGAAGTCGGCCAGGTCCATGCCCGACACGCGCTGCACGATCAGGCCCAACAGCACGTAGCCGCCGTTGCTGTAGCGATGCGCGCTGCCGGGCTGGAAGTACAGGCGATCCTGCGAGGCGATCATGCGCAACACGTCGTTGTCGTCGATCTGGGTGGTCTGGGTCGGCGGCACGAGGTCTTCGTAGTCGATCAGGCCGCTGGTGTGGGTCAGCAGGTTTTCGATCGTGATCTTGTCGTCGCTGGCCGGGAGCTCCGGCAGGTACTTGCGGATCGGGTCGGAGAGTTTCAGTTTGCCGTCCTGCTTCAGCAGCAGGATGCTGGCCGCG
>DASZTT010000106.1:0-32660 GCA_035547895.1 Rhodanobacteraceae bacterium | reverse complement strand
TTCGGCGAACGCGCCGAACCGCTGCGCTGGCTGGCGCGCTACATCGTCCACCGGGATCGCTGAGCGCGATGCCGTGGCGCTTCTGCACGCCTGCCGGCTTGCGAGCGAAGCGGTCCCGGATTTTGACATCGACAATTTGATCTGCAGGCACGCGGGCCCATCCCGCGATGTCGCCAGGCACGCCACCAACGCATGCACGGAGGATCACGATGCGCCTTTCCGAAATCCACGAGCAGATCGGGCTGAGTTTCATCGCCGGATTCATCGATACGCTGAGCATCATCGGATTGAGCGGATTGTTCACCGCGCAGGTCACCGGGGACCTGATCCTGGCGGCGGCCCATCTCGCCACGCCCTACGGTCGCGACGCGACGGCCGACATCGCCATGATCGCGCTGTTCGCCATCGTGGTCGTGCTGGTCACCTGGCTCGCCCATTCCCGTGTTTGCACGAGGAGATCGCGCAGCTGGCGGGTGCGGCTGTTCCTGACCATGGAATTGCTGCTGCTGGTGGGATTCTGGTGGGCCGGCGTGGCGATATCCGGACCGGTGTTCCCGCTGGACGCACCGCAACATGTCATTCCGGTCGCCGCATTCGCCGTCTCCGCCATGGCCATCCAGTTCGCCCTGCCGGGGCTCTTGGGCGAGGAACGTCTGCCGACCACGGTGATGACCGGCAATCTGATGCGCACCGCACAGGGCTTCGCCATGCTGGCGCGTCCGCACCACGCACGCGGTGGCGCCGACGACCTCGCTGCACGCGCGCAGATGCGCAAGGCCGCGCCGGGATTGATCGCGTTTTTCGCCGGTGCGGCGCTGGGCGCACCGCTGACCGTGTGGCTGCACTTCAATGCCGTGGTGGTGCCGTGCGCGGCACTGCTTGCGGTGATGCAGGCAAAGGCGCGGATGGCCGGGCAGGAATGAATGGTGGAGCGGAAGGGGATCGAACCCTCGACCTCTGCATTGCGAACGCAGCGCTCTCCCAGCTGAGCTACCGCCCCACGTGTTGAGTTGTCGTGGCGTGCCGCGATCGGCGGCGCCGCCGCGCCGGCGCATTGCACGCCAGCGAGCCGCGTATGGTAGCCGGTATGCCGCCGCGCGCCAAGCGCTTCCGCCGCGGTTCAGCCGGCCAGCAGTGGCGTCAGTCTGGCTCGCAGCACGTCGGCGCGCCAGCCGTCGAGGCCGTCCGGCCAGACGCGGGTGACCGCGAATTCCTCGATGAGGCGGCGCGGGCACAGCAGGCCCGGCGGCAGGTCGAGCCTGATCGCTTCGGACTGCACCACGTCGCGCATCGCGTCCACCACGCGTTTGGTTTCGCCTTTCGGCGCGGGTGCGATGGGCTGCATGGCTTCCCGTTCTTCCGGCGTGGAGGACGCCTGCAACAGCGCCAGCAGCTCGGCCCGTTGCGGTCCGCGCAGCGCGCGCTGGCCTTTCACGCGTTCGAACAATTCGCCGCTGCTGGCGGGCGGCTGCTGCGCCAGCGCCAGCGCGTTTGCGTCATCGAGGATCCACGGGCGCGGACGGTCCAGCGCGCGCGCCGCCGCCTCGCGCCACAGCAGCACGCGTTGCAGGCGCGCGCGTGCCTCGGCCGGCCAGTCGGATGCGCTGCGGAAGCCGCGCTGCGGCTGCGGATCGATCTTCGCAGGATCACGCTGCGCGCGTTGCGCCAGCCGCGCGCAGTCCTCGGCGTGCCAGGCTTCGCGGCCGCGCCGATGCAACTCGGCCGACAATTTTTCGTGCAGCGCTTCGAGGTGGGCGACGTCCTGCGCGGCGTAATCGAGCTGGCTCGCGGACAACGGCCGCTGCAGCCAGTCGGAACGTGTCTCGTCCTTGGGAATGTCGACGCCCAACACGCTGGCCACCAGCTTCTGGTAACTCAAACCCGGCCCCATGCCGCACAGCGCCGCCGCGATCTGGGTGTCGAACAGTTGCAGCGGCGTGCCATCGAGCAGCGGCGCGAGTGCTTCCATGTCTTCGCTGGCGCTGTGCATCACGCACAGCCGTCCGCCCACGAGGACGCGCACGTCGGCGGCCGCGTCGTAAGCAAGCGGGTCGAGCAGCCAGCATTCGCCCGCGAGCGCGGCCTGCACCAGCGCCAGTTGCGGGAAATAGGTGTTGCGGCGCATGAACTCGGTGTCGAGTCCCAGCACGCCGCGCGCGGGAAGCGCCGGCAGGCTGCCTGCGTGGTGGATCCAGGTGGCGCTCATCGGCGGGAGGGCCGCATCGGTTGGTGTTCCATTGCACGTCGGTTTGCTATCGTGAACCGCACACGATAACAGCCAGCCGCCGCGCACGCATGCCGAAGCCGCAATCCCTTACCCGTCAACACGCCATCGGTGGCGCGATCGGGGTCGCCTTGCTGGTGTTCGCGCTGGTGTACCGGTTTTTCCCGGAGGCGTTGAAGGTCGAGCCGGCGCTATTGAAATCGCGCGCGGCGCTGGTCTCCAGCGCGCCGGCCACGGCACCGGTGGTGCAGCGCCGGCTCACGCCGGCCGAATCGGAGCTCAACGCCGGACCGCCGATTTCGCTGGCGCCGTCGGCCGTGATTGCCGCGCGGGCGCAGGCTGGTGCGTTCGGTGGCCAGTCGGGCAAGGGCAAGGTCGCGCAGTTGCTCGGCGCCGCGGGCAAGGCCGCGCGCGCCGGCAACCTGATCGGCCCCGGCCCGGACAGCGCGCTGGTGCTGGTGCTGCAGGCCGTCAAACAGGCGCCCGGCGATCCGCACGTGAAGATCGCGGTGTCGCTGCTGCATGCCCGCCTGATCGCGAACGTGCAGCAGTCCCTCGCGACCGGCGACGCCGATGCGGCGCGCGCCAATCTGGATGCGTTGAAGCAGTTGCCGGGCTCCCGTGACGACCTGCCCGCGCTGGCTGCGCGCATCGACGCCGCGGCCAGGGTGCAGCCGTTGCTGGAGCAGGCGAGCGAGCTGGTGCAGAAGGGCAAACTGGAAGGTTCGGGTGACGACACCGCGCTGGCGGTGTATCGGAAGGTGTTGTCGCTCGATCCCGAGAACGTGGTCGCGCGTCAGGGCTTGCAGCGCGTGCAGCAGGCTTCGCTGGATCGCGCGCTGAGCGCCGCCGCGCAGAATGACGACGCCAAGGCGGACGCCGCGCTGGCGGACGCCGCCGCGATCCTGCCGTCGTCGCACGCGCTCGCAGACACGCGCGCACGCATCGCGGCGATGCGTGGCGGGCGCGCCGACAACCTGATGTCGCAGGCGCAATCGGCGCTCGATGCCGGCAACCTCGATCTCGCCCAGCGCATCGCGGAGCAGGCGGCGGCGCTTGGCGCGTCCACCGACACCTTCCTTGCCAAGGTGCAGAACGCGCGCGAGTACGCGAACTACCATCCGGGCCAGGTGTTCTCCGATCATTTTCTCGACATCGTCGGGCAGGCGCCGGCGATGGTGGTGATTCCGCGCGGCACGTTCATGATGGGTTCGCCGCAGCGCGGCCGCGTGCAGGCGAGCGCGGAACAGCCGCAGCACGAGGTCACGCTGGCCCGGGGCTTCGCAATGGCGCGCACGGAAGTGACGGTCGCGGAGTTCCGCGCGTTCGTGCGCTCGTCCGGGTACCTGCCGGATTCCGACCGGCTTGGCAGTGCGTCGGTGTACGACGAAACCAACGGCCGCATGCAGATCCGTTCCGGCGTGGATTGGCAGGACGACTACGCCGGCCAGCGCGCGAAGCCCGACGATCCGGTCGTCAACGTGTCGTGGAACGACGCGCACGCCTACGCGGAATGGCTGTCCAGGCGCACCGGCCAGCACTACCGCCTGCCGACGGAAGCCGAGTACGAATACGCGGAACGCGGCGGCACCACCACGCCATACTGGTGGGGCGATGGTGCGCCTCCGCGCGAGGTCGAAAACCTCACCGGCAGCGGCGACCGTTCGCCCGCGCATCGCAGCTGGGCCAATGCCTTCCAGAATTACAGCGACAACCATTGGGGTCCGGCTCCGGTGATGAGCTTCCAGCCCAATCCGTTCGGGCTGTACGACATGGACGGCAACGTTTCGGAATGGGTCGCGGACTGCTGGCACGAAAACTACGTGCGTGCACCGACCGACGGCAGCGCGTGGGTCAATCCGGGTTGCGATGAGCGCGTGATCCGCGGCGGTTCGTGGGGCAGTGCACCCGATCAGGATCGCTCGGCGTTCCGCATGGGCGCGGTGGCCGATTCGCGCAGCGGGCGCGTGGGATTCCGCGTGGTGCGCGAGCTCTGACGCGGCGGGATCGCCGCGCGGTTTCTTCCGCATTCAGGCGCTTGTCACGGGAAATTAAAGCGCGCTGCACTAATGTGTGCATGAGCAACAAGCGGAGTTCGCCATGCGCCATTTCCTGAGCATCCTGATCGGTATCGCGGTTCTCGCGCTCGCGGGCTGCGTGTATCCGGGCTACACCTACGTGCGCGGCGGCGGTTACGGAGGCTATTACACCGGCAATGCGTATTACTATGACGACGCCTACGCGGCCCCGTATTACTACGACGGTTACGGCTGCTGCGGCTGGTACGGTCCGTCCGTGAACATCGGCATCGGCTATTACGGCGGTGGCTATTACCACCACGGTTATCGCGGCTATCACGGCCACGGCTGGAGCGGCAATACCTGGCATGGCAACGGTTCGCACGGCAACTGGCACGGCGGCGGCTCGCATGGTGGCGGTGATTGGCATCACCACCATTGAGAAGCCCGATTACGTGCACGCCGCCAACGCCCTGCGCAGGGCCGGTACGTAGCTGGTGCCGAACAGGTTGACGTGGTTCAACAGGTGGTAAAGGTTGTAGAGCGGCGCCCGTTCGCGCCAGTCGCGCCGTAGCGAGGCGCGTTCGGCGTACGCGTCGAAAAATGCCGGCGGCGGCGCGCCGAACAGGATCAGCATTGCAAGCTCGGCTTCCGCCCAGCCGAAGTGGACCGCGCCCGCGTCGATCAGCGCCGGACCGCCATCACCGTCGACGTGCAGGTTGCCCGACCACAGGTCGCCGTGCAGCGGCACCGGCGGGAGGTCGGGGATGCGCTCGCGCAGGTGGATGCAAAGCGATTCGACGGCCGCGCCGTCGCGGGTTTCGATGAGACCGGCGTCCCGCGCACGCCGCATCTGCGGCAACAGCCGGCGCTCGGCAAAGAAATGCCAGCCGTCTTCGTCGCGCGTGTTGTCTTGCGGGGAATCGCCGCAGAAGCCGTCATGGTCGAACCCGAAACGCGCGCCGACGATGCCGTGCTGCTTCGCCAGCCCCGCGCCCGCCCGCTGCCAGTAGTCGGGCGTGCGCATGCCTTCGCCGAGGTCCTCCAGCACGATCCGGTCGTCCTGCACCTCCAGCACTGCGGGCACGCGCAGCGCGCGTGCGTCGCGCAGAGCTGCCAGTCCGCGCGCTTCGGCGCGGAAGAAACCGGGCGGCACGTCGTGCCGCTGCTTGATGATGACGCGTGTTCCGTCGGGCAAGGTCGAGGCGTGCACCAGAGTGATCAACCTTGCCGATCGCCGCGTTCCCATTCCGCGAGCGGGCCGGGAACGACGCGGAACAGCGGATGCGTTTCGAGTCCGGCAACGCTGCGCGGCAGCAGACGCAATCGTGCGGGATCGCGCACGCGCAGTTTATTCCGCAGATGGCGCAGTTCGAATGCAAGTTGCCCGCGCGTGACGGTCAGCCGTGCGCGCGAACGAGCGCCGGAAAGCTTGCCTGCATCGAACCCGAAACCGCGCGCCTCGGCTTCCGCGAGCAGCCCGTGGAGGTAGCTTTCGACGGCCAGGAGCGGGGCAGCGCAGCGTGCGAACCGGATCAGTTGCGGGTGCGCGCGGTAGCCGCGCGTCTGTCCGGCCATCACCGCGCGTGCCAGCAGTGCCTCGCGCCAGGCGGCGGTCAGTCCCTTCGAATCGAGGTAACGCGGGTGCAGGCTCCACAAGCGCATCGGCGCATTGTGTCAGATCGCATCGCTCAAGCGTGAAAAGCGCCTCGGCATGGCCTCGATTCCGGGCCGACTCGGTCGAGGAGAGAAGCCTCGGCGTTGTGTATTGCCGCAAATCCAAAGACCCACAGTGAGCGTTTGGAGAGTCAGTCGCGCGAAGTTTTGGATTGCAGGTCATCCAGAAATTCTGAAGCAGGCTCGACACCGGAAATCCACAGTCGATCGCGGGCGCGCGTACAAGCCACATACAACAAGTACCGCTCGGAGTTGTACACCTCTTCCAGATCGGCGTCGTCTGTGACTGTCTCGATGCGAGCCTGCGAGGGAATCACTTCGTCATCGCAAGCCATCACCGCGACAGCGCGGTACTCCAGGCCCTTGGCGCGATGCATGGTGCTGACGCAGATTCGATTGGGTACTGTCGAGACGCTATCGTCGAGAATCTGGAAGGGCAAACCGGCCGTCTCCAGGGCCGTGCGTGCGCGCTCCAGTTCCACGGAAGAACGCACGAACACACCGACTTCATGCGCCGCCGTTCCTTCCGCGATGCGGTCACGCAGCCACGCACCGACCGCAGAGCACTCGTCCTCGATGGACGATGCCGTGTAAATCTCCGGCGGAGGGCCGTTGAATACGGAGACGGTTCCGCGCCGGTCCTCCACGTTCCCGTCAACGTCGGCGACCTCCGGGGCCAGCAAGCGATCGGCCTGGCTGCGGATCTGGTGCGACGTTCGGTAATTGATGTGCAACGTGCGGGCTCGACCACGGATATCCACGCCCAGCGATTTCCACGAGAACGGCTGCTGGAAAATGCGTTGTCCCTGGTCGCCGGCGAAGAACAGTGCGTCCGGACGGTCGCCGCCCAACGCGGCCAGGAATTTCAGTTGCGCGACGCTGATGTCCTGGGCCTCGTCAATGACGGCGAAGTCGAATGGCGGATGCCGGCGTGTAGGCAATTCGGCGGTGAGTCGCTCGAACATGGCCGCGCGAGTGGTCCAGCCACGTCGCTTCAATTCGGCGCGAACATGCTCGTAGATCGCCCAGAGAGCCGCGCGCCGCGATTCCGGCAGCCGCGTCTTCCGGCCCAGCCGCTGCACTTCCCGATACTGCTCCCACGTCATCAATTGCCAGCCATCCACGACATCGTTCCATTCGGAGGCCAGGAATCCTTGGCTGAACTTGTGATCCGGGTGGGCTTCCGCGGCGGCGATCAGAAGCGCACGGATCTCCTCGGGAGTAGCCAAACGCAGCTTTCCGAAAGTCGCCTCGTAAAGACGCTTGCCGACATCATCCATCGCATGCACGTCAATGCGCTCGCCGAGCCGCGGCTCGTTGCTGATCAGGCGCCGCAATTTGGAACGGAGCGCATTCGCAAGGGTGTCCGAAAAAGTGGCGAGCAACACGCGCGCCTCGGGATGCGTGCGGGCCAGATGCACGGCGCGATGCAACGCGACGATGGTTTTACCCGTGCCGGCGGATCCGGACACGCGCGCCGGACCACTGTAGTTCCTCTCTACCCATTCGCGCTGCACCGGATGCAGGAAGATCGTCCACTTGTCCCACGGATAGTCCAGCGCGCGCTCGAGTTCTTCGACGTTGAGAATGGTCCGGAAGCGCCTCTGCGCATCGGGATGTTCGAACGGTTTGACGGGCGCAGACGGCAGTGCGTGATCGAGTGCCAAGGTAAAGTTTTCGACTGCAGCGCCGCCCGTCGCAGCCGCAATCCGCGGCTTGGGCGTTCCGCCTGTCGCAAGCTCGAGCAGCGCTTCCGCCGCCTCCGCGGGAAGATGGTCGGCCAGCTCGAGCAGGCTGTCTTCATTGGCCACCTTTACATCGGCCAGCCATTCGGGCGGCACGCCGTAGCCGAGCAACTCGTCGTCCGGAATGTGCGGGAACAGCGCCGCCTGGGCTGGAGAGCGCCGCGGCTGCTCCACCTGTACGTAAGTGGGAATCGGGATTTCTTCGACGCGCTCGCGGATTTCGACAAGCTGCGCGGCACCGGTAGTCGGATGCGTTTCGAGCTTGCGCCGCTCCGCCCAGTCATAGGCGTTGTCGTGATGATCCACGTAGCACAGCAGCATGCTGTGCGGCGTCTTGTGGACGATCAGCCGGATATCCGCGTTGACGCGCACCGACCAGAAGTTCTTGTCGCGCGCACGATCGAGCTTGTGGAAGTTCATGCCCGGATTCGCCGGGTTCATCTGCAGATCGAAAGCGGTGGTCTTCACCGCCTTCTGCTCATCGCCGGTCAGGCGTGCGAGGCTGTCGGTGAAGGTGTCGGCGATGCGAAAGTCCATGGTCAGATTCAGGCATTCAACCAGTCGTCACCCGGGATCGCGCGTTTCATGAATTCATCGAACAACGGTACCGTGAATGCCGTATCGCCATGGCTCGGACTCCAGATCATGCCTTTCGCGATCAACTGGTTTCGGGTTGGCCCGAGTGAAGTTACTTTGCGTCCGAGCTTCTCCGCGATATCGCCGGAGCGGTGTGGCCCCGGCCCGAGTTCTGCCATCGCACGCATGTACCGCTTTTCGGAAGGGGTCAATCGATCCAGGCGCACGCGGAAGAAGCTCTCGTCCAATCCGGCCAACGCGCTCTTTGATGCGACTTGCACATCGTGCGCCGTGATAGGCGATTTGGCTGCCGTATCCCAAGCTTGCTTGCCCCACTCTTGGAGGAAATACGGATAGCAGTGCGTTTCGTGAAGCAGCCACTCCAACGCTTTCCTGTCAATGGCGACGCCGAGATCACTAAGTGGTTTCTCAATCGCACGGGCTGCCGCGCCCTGCGAGAGCGCGCCAACCTCGGGAAAATCGAACAATCGCTCCGCGTACGATTTGGCATCTCCCATGTTTCCGCGCAACTGGGGCAGACCGGCTCCCACCAGCATCACGGGTAACTTGCGCTGGGTCGTACGATGCAGTGCGACTATCAACGCCGCCAACTGTTCATCCTCGACGTATTGCAGTTCGTCAATGAACATCACCAGCGCCGTACCGGCCTTTTGCGCCGCTTGTCCAGACGCCTCCAGTAATGCCTGCAGGTCGTGTTCGAGGTCTCCGTTATCAGCCAGCCCCGCTTCCGGCTCGTAATCGATGCCGACCTCGATGTCCTGATACTTGACCTTCAATGCCTTGGCGAAGCCAGCCAAGGCCCGCAAGGCGCGATCTCCCAACTCGCGGGCGTGCGCGTAGCGTGACAGGCGCAGTAGCGCCTGCCGTAGTTGAGGCGCCAGCATGGCAGGCAGCGAACGATGCTCCGGTGCTTCCACACGGAGGGTCTGAATGCCGGTGGCCTCCATATCCTCGCGCATGCGGTCCAGCAATACCGTCTTGCCGACCCCGCGGAGGCCTACCAGGAGGACGCTTTTGGCTGGCAGTCCACGACGGATTCGCTCGGCGGCGATACGCACCGTCTCTCGTAGCTCGTCGCGGCCGGCAAGTTCGGGTGGCGGGGTTCCTGCGCCCGGCGCAAACGGGTTGGTGATCGGATCCATGGGGGCGCACTATATCGAAATTAGCGATCTTATGCACTTAGCATAATTTGGCAAATTTCCATAAAAACGCAGGCTGAGCCCGGGACGCCGGCTCTGTGCCTATGTCACCTTGAACACCTTCATGACCTCATCACCCAAATGGTTGATGACTTTGACGGCGATGCGGCCGGTTTCGGGTTTGGGGAACGGGCGGGAGGTGTCGCTGTGCAGGGTTTCCCAGGCTTCGGCGTTGATTTCGGCTTTCAACGTGGTCTTGAGTGACTTGTAGGGGTCGTTGGCGCCGAGGAAGTAGGCCTGGCGGACGAAGAAGCTTTCCGCGTTGTAGTCGGTGTCCACGAACCAGCAGGCGATGCCGTCGGGGCCGTCGCTGACGACTTCGCCGGTCTGCGGCTTGAACACGTCTACGCCGTTGACCTTCACCCTGATCTGGCCGTCGCCCGCGTCCAAAACATCTATGTCGGGTTCGCCGAAGATGACGAACAGGTTGCCCTTGCCGGTGTTCTTCAGGTCGTCGGCCATGTGCAGGTCGGCGTTCATGCGCGCCTTCAGCACCGGGATGCGGCCGAGTTTCTCGAACTCGCTGGAATGGGCGTCGTAGCCGAAGGCGCAGGCGATCAGCACATCGAACCCGGCATCGCCGGCCTCGCGCGCGGCTTCCACCAGATCGGGACGCGAGACGGTGCCGAACTCGGGGCCGATGAAGATGCCGGCGCGTTTTTCCTTCGTGCCTTCGAGGTAGCGGCCTTCGGCGCAGACCAGTTCGCCGGGCCAGGGCGCGAGCGAGGTGAAGCTGATGCGGTCGTCCTTGTGCGCCTGCTGCACACCGGCGGTGCGCAGGTTTTCCAGGATCATCTTGGCGAAGTCGCGTTCGTCGCCGCCCACGGAGTCGTGAATCGGGTCAACCAGCTCGTCGTCTTCGTCCACGCCCAGCACGCGGTGCGGCGACAGGCTTTCCACGGTGAACGGCCCGGCGACGCGGACCTTCTTCTTGTCATCAAAGGGTTTGTCGTAGAGGTTTTCGAAGTCGGCCTTGGCGGCGATGGAGGCATCAATGTTCTTCTGCCGCGCGATACGCAGTTTCCAGAACTCGGCCAGCAATGACTCCAATTCATTCGTCGCCCCGGCGGAGGCCGGGGCCCAGTGCTCTTTGCTCTGGATTCCGGCCTTCGCCGGAATGACGGAATTGATGTCGCGCGGCACTTCCCATTCCTGGATCTCCGGAGGCACCTCTGCCGTGTATTTCTGCTGCTTGCGATAGGCGGCCAGCCAACCCTTCGGCAGCGCATCGGTGAGCTTCTTGCGCAACGGCGCAAGTTCCGCCTCGTATTTCTCCCAGATGACGTCAATCTCGGTGTTGTTGGCGATGGATTTCAGGGTGATGTGCGGCACGCGCTCGTACACCAAACCCATGCTGATGTTGCCGTAGGTCGGTGTGGTCCTCGGCACGCTCCGGGTGACTTCGGCTTCTTTGAGCTGGCCTTCCTTGGAATCGGCCAGCAGGTAATACGGATAGCGCGCGCCCATGATGCGCGCGCGGGCCAGCGCCAGCGCGACACGCGAGGTATCAATCGTGATCCAGCGGCGGCCCCACTGTTCGGCGACGTAGGCCGTGGTGCCGGAACCACAGGTCGGGTCCAGCACCAGGTCGCCGGGGTCGGTGGACATCAACAAACAGCGTTCGATTACCTTGGGATTCGTTTGGACGACGTATGTCTTGTCGGACGCGAAACCCGCGGTCACTGTGTCATCCCACAAATCGTTCAGCGGATATACGGGAAAGTCATCGATGAATCGAACATAGCTAAGGGTTTTCCCGGCGAGGGCAATGCGGAGTGCGCGCTGGAGGCGAGTCATACCTACGGCAGTCGTTTTCCATCCGCTTTTCCCTACGGGAATCTTTGTGCCATCGAAGTGGACGTCGAAAAACTGCGGACCGCCCGAACTTTGGCTCGTGAGGTTGTCGTGTCGGTATAAGCGAGCATCATTCGGCACAGCGATTCGTTCTGCATTTGTTGCGGTTCGGCGTGCCTGGAGATCAAAGAAGTCGAGCTTGTTATATGCAGCAGCGCCGCCCGAAAGTTCGCCTTTTTCCCGGTAAGGCTGCCGGTACTTGATGTTCTGCCTACTCTTCGCATACCAAAGGATGTAGTTGTTTACTGCGGCGAGTGTCTCGGTACCACCACTCGGCGACCCGGCACCACCGGTTGTCTTAAACGCGATCTGGCTAACAAAGTTCTCATCCCCAAACACCTCATCCATCACCGCCCGCACGCGGTGCACGTTCTCATCGCCGATCTGCACGAAGATCGATCCGGATTCGGTCAAGAGGTCGCGCGCCACGGACAGCCGGTCGCGCAAGTAGGTGAGATAGGAATGGATGCCGTCGCGCCAGGTGTCGCGGAAGGCCTTGACCTGCTCGGGCTCTCGGGTGATGTGGTCGGCGTTGCCGTCCTTGACGTCGCGGCTGGTGGTGGACCACTGGAAGTTGGAGTTGAACTTGATGCCGTAGGGCGGATCGAGGTAGATGCACTGCACCTTGCCGCGCAAACCTTCGCGCTCGGCGAGGCTGGCCATCACCTGCAGCGAATCACCGAGGATCATGCGGTTCTGCCAGTTGCCCTCGTAGTGGTAGAAGTCGGTCTTGTCGGCGCCTTCGGGCAGGCCGTTGAAGTCGCCGAACAGGTCGGCAGTGGCGCCCGATTGCCGCGCCTCGCCGCGGCTGGATTCGGCCAGCAGGTCGTCAACCAGGACCTTGGGTTTGACCTTTTCCTGGATGTACAGCGGCGGCGCGTTGACCACGAGGTCCGACCAGTCCTGGCTGTCCTTGCCGCGCCAGACCAGTTGCGGATCGAGGTCGCGGTTGCGCTGGTCCTTCTCCTTTTCCAGCCCGTGCACGCCGCGCGGATAGTTCACCTTGACCGGCGCCTTGTCCTCGGCCTGCATCACCGACTGGTATTCCGCGGTCGGGATGTTGGTGCGCTTCGCCTCCTTGTGCTTGAGGGTGGCGATGGTCTTGGGGGCTTTGGGTTTCTTGGCCATCTATCAGTTCTCGTTCGTGGGCGGCGCTTCGCCCGTCAGCACCCGGTAGAGCGGCGTGTTGATGTAGTAATTGGAGCGGCCGATCTTGCGCTTGAGCAGGAAGCCGTCGTCGGCGAGCACGTCCAGATAACGCGTGGCGGTGAGGCGCGAAACCTTGAGATCGTGCTGGATGAATTCGATCTTGGTGTAGGGGTGTGAAAACAGGTTGTTGATGAGATCCTGGCTGTAGAAGCGGTGCGTTGCCCGGATGCGGTGCTTGTAATCGAGCAGTAGCGCGCGGATGGAGCCGATCGTGGCGATGCCGTCGGTGGCCGTTTTTTCGACGGCATCCAGCATGTACAGCACCCACTGCTCCCAGGTGTCGCGATCGCGCACGTCCTGCAGCAGGCGGTAGTAGTCGGCCTTGGTGCGGACGATCGCCCGGCTGAGATAGAGCACCGGCGTGTCCAGCAAGCCTTCCTTCACCAGATACAGCACATTGACGATGCGGCCGGTGCGTCCATTGCCGTCGTAGAACGGATGGATGCTCTCGATCTGATGGTGGATCAGGGCCATCCTGACCAGCGGGTCGGCATCGAACGCGACGCCACCATTGATGAATCGGTCCAGGTCCGAGAGCAAATGCGGCAGATGTTCGGGACTCGGCGGCGTGTAGACGGTGCGCCCGGCGCCGTCCTGCAGCACGGTGCCGGGCACCTTGCGCACACCTGCGCGGTTGTGCTCCAGGTTGGCCTGGATGGCGAGTATGTGGTTGGTGGTGAGCAGGTGCGATTGACGCACCGAGCGGAAGCCCACATCGAGGGCCTGGCGGTAGCGTGCCACTTCCTTGGCAGCTGGACTGCCGGGACCCTTGGGAAAGGCGGCTTCGCGGAACAGTTCGTCGTGGGTGGTGACGATGTTCTCGATCGCCGAACTGTCCTTGGCTTCCTGCAGGCCCAGGGTGCTGATCAGGATGCCCTGGTTCGGCATCGTCGCCGCGACGCCCTTGAGTTCGGCGAGCTTGCGATGCGCCCCGACCAGTTTCTTGAGGATGTCGGGCGTCTCGAATCGCGCGGGGTCGAGATGCTCGAGGGGCCGCAGGGGCGCTGGAGGGTTCATGACGGCAAGGTTTCTTTACTTGTGACGGCTGACATGTATAGATATTGCCATTTTTCTATACATAATGCCGGGACATGTATAAGAGCTGCCCTGTTCACGACATCACTTCGTCGAGCATGTGATCGAAGCCGGTCGCGACGACTTTGGCGAAGTCTTCCTGCATGGCGTAGAGATCGCTGAGCTCGGCGAACGCCCAGCGGCCGTGTTCCTTCAGGTTGTTCACGCCCGGAACCCAGTAGGTGCGCATCGTCGCTGCCTTTTCCTTGGCGTCTTCGCCGCGGTAGCCCTTGATCTCGACGATCAGGTTGAGCGGATCGTCCTTGCCGCGGCCGTCATCCACCTGGACGATGTAGTCGGGGATGTAGGTGCGGCTTTCGGAGGCGAACCGGTAAGGCACTTCGAGCCCGAGGTTGCGGTTCTTGACGTAAGCAATCACGCGCGGATGCGCTTCGGCCACGCGGCAGAACTCGCCTTCCCAGTCGCTGTCGAGGATCACCCAGTTGACGTGGCAGCGGCGCGCGTCGGTTTCCCAGCGATCGTTGCGCGTGGTGGTGAAGTTGACGTGCGAGGTGGAACCTTCCGGGTTGTAGGGATCGAGCATCGCCAGCACCGGGCGCTCGTGCATGTGCGAACGGGTGATGGCTGCGGTGATCCTGTCGCAGGCCAGGTCCGCGAGCTGCCGATAGATCAGTTGCGCCGGGTAGGTGCCGCCCTTGCAGACGATGCAGGTGTCCAGCCACTGCTTGGCAATGCGTTTCAACTGGCCGAACAAGTTGAGCTGTGGCGGCTGGTCGTTCTCGCGCCACCGAGTTTCGAGAAGATGGCGAGTCAGGTGGAACAGCAGTGTGGACTGGCGCGTGTCGCCGAGGTGCTTCAAATTCAGGTCCACGCCTTCGCCGATGATGCCCGAGACGTGGACGACGGCCGGGCCGACCAGGGCCGGCGTCAGCGTGAGCACGGAATCCTCGTCGAAATTCGCGGTGAGGCGCGTTTCCGGCAAGGCCACGCGATAGCCGGCGACACGCGGAAAGCGGATTTCGAGCGGGTCCCGCTCTGGCCGCATTGCCTTCACTTGCACGGTTTCTCGCGGCGGTTGTGGTGGGGCGACAACCGGCTTGGCAGTGAAGTCGAACGGCACGCCCAGCACGTCGGCGTATTCGACGGGGAGCAGTCCGTCGGCATCCAGTTCGTAGGACTGCCGGCGCAGGGCTCGGCCGACGACCTGCTCGCACAAGAGCTGCGTGCCGAACGCACGCACGCCGAGCACGTGGGTGACGGTGTTGGCATCCCAGCCTTCGGTGAGCATGGACACCGAAACGACGCAGCGCACCGACTCGCCCAGTTGCCCGGCCTTGCCGACGGTGTTCATCACTTCGCGCAGGAGATCCTGCTCGGTCAGGTTGTCCGCGGCGCGGGGATCATTCTTGCGCGCAATGATTTCGCGCTTGAATCGTTCGATCTCATCGCTTGCGGCGTCCCGGAAATCTGCATCCAGCGCCTCGCCCGACTCGAGCTGTTCGCTGTCAATCAGCAAGGTGCGCGGACGCGGGAATGGATTGCCGTATTCGTCGGCATTGCGGAACAGCTCGAAGCGCCCGGGGATGTACTTGATCTCACCGTCTTCGTTCGGGCGGTCGAAGCCGGAAACGAAGTCGTAAACCAGTTTCGATACCGCCGTGTTCTGGCACACGATGATGAAACAGGGCGGAACCCTGACCTTGTCGCGCCAAGTTTCGAAGACTTTTTCGTAATGCCCGTACAGCGCCTCCAGCGCGGTCTGCAGCATGACCGGCAGCTTGAGCGGGTCCAGTGACGCGGCCTTGCCGCGACCCTTTTTCGGCATGTCCTTGCGGATGTGGTCCCAGAGGTTGCGATACACCGGGACTTCGTTACCGGGAATGTTGTCCGAGACCGGCACGCGCGGCAGCTTCACGATGCCGCACTCGATGGCATCCATCAGCGAAAAGTCGCTCATGGTCCACGGGAACAGCGTGCCCTCTGCATAACCGGAGCCACGCAGGAAAAACGGCGTGGCCGAAAGGTCCATGACGCGGCTGACGCCGAGTTTGCGATTGACGGCTTCGAGACCGGAAATCCAGACGCGCGCGGCTTCGTTTTCCCTGGCCGCGGCCCGCTTCGCCTCGGTGAGGTCCGCGCCGGTCAGGGGTTTGCCGTGGTCGTCGGTGAAGTCGGCATCGTCGGCCGGCTTTTCGCGGTAGCAGTGGTGCGCTTCGTCATTGATGACCAGGACGTTCTTCATGCCCATGAGCTCGGGCATGACGCGCTGGATCATCTGGCCTTCGGTTTCGAGGGTCTGCAGTTCCGCATCGCCATGACGGCCCTTGAGCAGGGCGCGGCCGCCGGCCGAGACCTGCATGCGTTCGCGCAGCATGAAGGCGTGATAGTTGGTGATGACGATCTTGGCTTTCTCGATGTCGCCAAGCATGTCGGGCGGAACCAGCTCGCGGCTTCGGTAATAGCTGTTTGGATCATTGGGCAGCAGCACCTGCAGGCGATCACGGATCGTGATGCCCGGCGTGACGACCAGGAACCCGCGGCTGAAGCGCTTGCTGGCTGGGCGTCGCAACGCGTTGACCGTCTGCCATGCAATCAACATGGCCATGACCGTGGTTTTGCCGGCACCGGTTGCGAGCTTGAGCGCCAGGCGCATGAGCTCCGGATTGGCTTCCCGGTTGGCGTCGGCCATGTGATCCAGGATGGCCTTGCCGTCCTTGCCGATTTCCGGAGCAACCTCGGTCAGCCAGATCGCGGTTTCCGCGGCTTCGATCTGGCAGAAGAACGGGCGAAGATCGTTGAACCGGTGGTGCCGCCAATGGCGCAACAGACGCGCGGTTTCGGGCGTGACGCGCCAGTGCGATTCGGGAAGCAGGCGCCAGCGGTCCACCTGCTCGCGAACCTGACGGACGATCGCCGCCTGGGCGTACTGCTGATGCTCGGTGGACAGCCCAGCATCATTGCCGAGAGCAAGATCGCCTTGCTGACCTTGTCCACGCTGACGGCGCGGTTTCGGAATGGGGGTGACGAAATCGGCCGGTCGCCGGCTTTCGATGATCTTCTGCGTAGGCTGGCCGCCGGCATCAAGTTCCCAGTGGCGCGTGGGGCACTCGTACGGCGAATTGAGAATCGGATGTTCAAAAAACGGACTGCCCATTTCCCCCGGTACCCCTCTCGCTCAGTCCCATTGCGCCAAAACCGAGAGGATATCGTCAATGGATGCCCTGCGGGGAGACTATCTCGTCTGAAATCGAGTGGGCGCCTCCACGGCCTGGTTCGCATGACCGCATTGGTGCAGGGTTCACGCACCGCTCCAACTCGATGGCGGATTGGTGCGAGTTGCTAGCCACGATCGCGGAGCCAGGCGCGCGCGACATCGCCGTTCATGGGTCTCGCGAACAAATAACCCTGGGCTTGATCGCACTCGAGTTCGGCCAGCGTGCTTGCTTGCTCTTCGGTCTCGACGCCTTCGGCGACGGTGGTGAGCTGCAGTTGCTTGCCAAGCCTGATGGTCGTGGCGACGATCTTGTGCGCCTCGTGGGAGGAGTGCAGCCCCGCGACAAACGATTGGTCGATCTTGATTTCGGAAAACGGCAATTGCGCGAGTTGCACCAGCGATGAATAACCGGTGCCGAAGTCGTCGATGCTGAGCTTGAATCCCTTCAACCTGACGCGCGTGAGGATGTCGAGCAGTTCGGCTGTGCGCTGCGGCGCCGTGGTTTCCGTCAGCTCAAGGACGACGCGCGCGGGATCGACTTTGAACCGGGTGCATTGCTCGTGCAGCAGGTCAGCGAAGTCCACGTCGGTGAGGCTCGCGGCGGAAATGTTGATCGCGAGTTGCAGCGCTTGATCGCCGCCGAAGTCCGTGAACCACGCCAGGGCTGCTTCGATCACGCGGATGGTCAACAAACCCATGTTGTCGGATCGTTCGATCAACGGCAGGAAGCGATTGGGCGGCAACAGTCCGAATTTCGGGTGTTGCCAACGTACCAGTGCCTCCACGCCGGCAGGACGCCGGCTGGCGAGATGGACCTTCGGTTGGTAGTGCACCACGAATTGTCCGTTTCGCAATGCGGGTCCGATGTCGTCCAGCAACGCTCCCTCGTCCATTGCCATCATCGGTTCGGGATGCGCTCGTTCATGAACTTGCGCATCCAGCAATGCGTGCAGGTCCGCCGGCCTGAACGGTTTGGGCAGTACTCCAATGATTCGCAGGCCGCGCTCGAGGCCGACCCGCTGCGCCGATTCCAGCACCTTGGTGCCCATGCCGCTCATCATGATGATGCTGGCACTGCATCGGGCCGCCGCGAGTTTGCGCAGCACCTCCACGCCATCCATTCCGGGCATCAGCAAGTCGACGATGATGTGGCTGGGCTCGAAGCTCGCGATGTCTCCGAAGAATGTCTCGGCGGATTCCGCCATCCGCACCGCAAAGCCATGCCGCTTGGCAGCAAAGGCGACAGTCTGCGCGACGGTCGTCTCGTCATCGAGGATCAGCAGCCGCCGCGGATTCTCCTGTTCCATCAGGTATCACCATCCCTGGATTGCTTCTTGTCCAGGACCGCACGCAGCTTGGCAGCAAGCTCCGGCTTCCGGTACGGCTTGTGCAGCAGGTTGATACCCGGATCCACGCGACCGTGATGCACGATCGCATTCTCGGTGTAGCCCGACGTGTACAGCACTGGCAGGCCCGGCCGCAGCGCGTGCGCTGCTTCGGCCAATTTGGGGCCGGTCATGCCGCCTGGCATGATCACATCGGTGAACAGCATGTCGCAGGGAACATCCTTGCGCAGCAGCTCCAACGCCTCCGGGCCGTTGGTTGCCGCGACCACGCTGTAGCCGAGATTTTCCAGCAACTGCACGGCATGCGCGCGCACCAGATCGTCGTCTTCCACCAGAAGGATGTGCTCGCCGTGACTCGCAATGTCGGCCGGTTCCACCCGTGTGACCGGTTCGTTGTGACCTCTGGCCTGGCGCAGGTACAACGTTACCACCGTGCCGTGACCCAGCTCGGAATAGATCGCCACGTGCCCGCCGGATTGCTTGACGAAACCGTAAACCATGCTGAGGCCAAGGCCGGTGCCCTGGCCGCGCGCCTTGGTCGTGAAAAACGGCTCGAATGCGCGCGCCGCGTCGGCGGCGCTCATGCCGGTACCTGTATCGGAGATCGAAATCCGTACGTAGTCGCCCGGTACCACATCCGCGCGTTGCTGGGTGTAATTCTCGTCCAGCACCACGTTGCAGGTTTCGATCATCAGCTTGCCGCCGCCGGGCATGGCGTCGCGCGCATTGATGCACAGGTTCAACACCGCCGATTCGAATTGGGTGGGATCGACCGATACTTTCGCGACGTCGGCCGCGTGGTCCACCGCCAGCTCGATGTTTTCGCCGAGGGTGCGTCGCAACAGGTTGCGCATGCCGTCGATCAATTCGTCAACTCGAACCGTGCGTGGTTCGAGCGCCTGGCGGCGCGCAAAAGCGAGCAGGTAGCGGGTCAATTCCGCGCCCCGCTCGCCGGCGGTGCGGATCATTTCCATGAGAGGAAGTATTTCCGGTTGGTCCTGAAGCTCCTCCGTCAGGGTATCGGCGTTCCCGATTATCACCGTTAGAAGGTTGTTGAAGTCATGCGCGATGCCCCCGGTGAGTTGACCGATCGCCTCGAGTTTCTGGGACTGCGCCAGGCGACGCTCCAGTTCCACGCGTTCGCTGGCGTTGGTATGGATCTTCAGGACGCCCGCGGGGCTGCCGTTCTCGTCGCGCAGGAGGGTCCAGTGTCCATCGACCGTGATGGTCTTTCCGTCTGTCGTGGTCTGCTGAAGGCGGCCGGACCATTCGCCTTTTTTGAACACCTCTGCGTCTGCAGCCTCGAACGCGATCGGGTCGCCATAGACGACGATGTCTTCCACGCGTTTGCCGATCGCCTGTTCGCGGGAAAGCCCATAGATGGCTTCCGCGGCATGATTCCAGTAGCGGATGCGGTGATCCAGACCGCGAACCATGATCGCGTCCTTGGCTCGGTCGAGCAGCATCGCCTGCTCGCGCAACGTGTCCTCGCGCTGCTTCCGATCCGACAAGTCGGTAATCGCGCCCACCACGCGCACGGCTCGTCCAGCACTATCGCGGATCACGAAGCCGCGGTCGTACACGAATGCGTAAGTGCCATCGTGCCGCCTGAACCGATATTCGCAGGCCCACTGTTCCGCGCCGGTGCGAATCGCTTCAGCGATGGTGCGGGCGACCTGCTCGCGATCGTCGGGATGGATCCGTTCGCGCGCCCACTCGATGGTGCCTTCGACCTCCTCAGGTGGAATCCCGAACAGCCGTTGCAAACCTGCGTTCCACCAGATGGAATTATCCGCGATGTTGCGGTCCCACACTGCATCCGCGGTAGCACGGGTCACATAGTCGAAGCGTTCCTGGCTCAGCCGCAACGCGGCCTCTGCACGGACACGCTCCGTGACGTCGTTCGCGAGTACCAGCCGCGATGGTGCGCCGCGAAACACGACATCGTCGGAAGAGATCTCGACGGTGATGACCGTTCCATCCTTTTTGAGATGCCGCCAGAGTCCAAATTTGCGGGGACCTGCGGGACCGGTGGAACGTACGTTGGCCAGGTGCGCTTTCTCGTCCGGCGGGCGTATGTCGGAAATCCTCATCGTGAGGAATTCCTCCTCGCTGTAGCCGTACTGCGCGCACGCTTGCGCGTTCACCGCCAGGAACCGGCCGCTCGCAATCTCGAAAACCCACATCGGCAGCGGGTTGGCGACGAACAGCATCTCGTAGTATTCATGGTCCGTATCGCGCGCAGTGTCCTGGGCGGTCATTTTTGCTCTCCCGTCCAACGCTTGTGGTGATTGTTCCCTGTCATACGCGGCCAGTCCCTGTATACGTCAAGGCGGCTCCCAATGTCATGAAGCGGTGCACGAATTGGATCGCGAGTAACAAAAAATTGCATAGCTGCGCCGTGGGCGCGCGGGCCATCCGTTGGCATCGTGAAAATGGTGCACACGGTTCGCGAATGCCGTCTCGTACCCGATGACAAAGAACGGTCGAGAACATATTGAGCAGGTTCCTTCCCAGGTGGCCTGCGAATACCTGGCGAAAGTATTCGTACCAGAGAAGGGTTCGATGCTGGACAGGCTGGTGTTTCCCGGTTCCGTGCACGAAGGCGGGAGGAGTCAGGTCGTATTTCCTGCGGACCGCGGGTGGGGTCGTTCCTTTCGCGGGGTCGAGTTCAAACGTGCAGTAAAGACGAAGCGGAGATAACTCGCGAGCGTGACTGCAGAAAAGAAAAAGCCGCCCAACTACTCGCTGGACGGCTTCCGGATTGGTGCCCGAGGTCGGACTCGAACCGACACGCTTTTAAGGGCGGTGGATTTTCTTCCCACTTCGGCTTTCGCCGCCGATGCTCCACCT
The DNA here is from genome assembly GCA_035547895.1 of Rhodanobacteraceae bacterium. GTDB lineage: Bacteria > Pseudomonadota > Gammaproteobacteria > Xanthomonadales > Rhodanobacteraceae > 66-474. The sequence continues at coordinate 11,689 of DASZTT010000106.1, read as the reverse complement.
GGAGCCTCGTTCGTGGTCTGGAGCACGCCTTCACCATAGCCTTTTGGCCGTAGGTGCCCGCCGTCTGCTCTCTACACCTTCCCGCACCTTTCGATCCGGGCTTGGCTCGGTATTAGCTCGGACTCGCATCCAGGGCCTCCGCCGAGTTTGACGGGCTACACCTCCGGGGTTTCCCCGGGAGGGCTCAAATTGTCTGAGTCCACTGCGTCTACCAATTCCGCCACTCGGGCATGACACGATGCCATTTCACTGCTCTGGACTGCGACCAGTCAGACACCCATTCGCTGCTGCCTGGCTCCCATCCGGCTTCTGGTCCAAACAAACCATCCTCGGTACAGACGTTCCCCTGCAGAAAACCCCGTTGCGTAGCGCCACCTTGGTTCCGACAATGGCAATTGAACAGAAATAGACGCACAGGTTTTTGAGCCGCTGTGTCTGTCGATTCCGGCACTTCGGCGACGGGGCCGCACAGTATGCGGGAGCGCTGCACGATTGCCAAGCGCCACGGCTGCCCACCGCATGAACCGGCGACAACCCGGCACGGGATTTCGACCGGAGTTGACGGGGCATTTACGCCCGACTTCCCATGATGGGTGCACGGTGCGATGGAGCATCGCGGCGTATCCACATCGACAAGGAGAGTCCCATGCGATCACTTCCCATGGTTTTCACCGGCATCGTCGCGATCGGCGTTGCCCTGGCTGCCCAGGCCCAGAACACGCCGACCGCCAATCCGCCGACGCAGCCCGCGACCTCGTCGGCGAACAAGCCTGCGGGTCAACTCGGCAATTCCGGTGGCGGCCTGAGCATGCACATGTCGCCGCGCGAAGCGCGGATGGCATTCCGGAACATGGACACCAACCACGATGGCTTTCTCGACCGCACCGAGTTCACGCGCAATGGCGATACCGGGCAGCGCTTTCCCGGCTGCGACACCAACCGCGACGGCAAGCTCTCAGAGGCCGAATACGTGGCGTGCTCGCAGCGTCCGGCCACACAGCAGCAGCCGTGACGCGCCGGGCCGGCGCGCGGTCGCTCAGCGATCCAGCGAAAGGCTGCGCTCGTTGCGAAGGTACCAGTCGCCGCCGGCGGGCTCGAACACGCTGCAGTGGGTCATTTCGTCCTGGTAGACGTGCACGCTGATCGCCAGCTCCGTCCCGCTGGCGTTGCAGATCGTGTGGTGTTCGTGCGGCGGAATCAGGCTGCCGGCCGAACCAGCGCCGGCCTGGATCGCGCCGGCCGGGACGAAGTGGTAGCGCCTCTCGTCGTGTTCGCGCAGTTCGTACTGCACGACTTCCAGCGCGCCCTGCCACACCGCTTCGACGCACCACATGCCGGCGTGGTCGTGGATCGGCGTGCCCTGGCCAGGGCTCCAGGTCATCGCAACCACGCAATAGCGGTGCTCGGGGCTGCGGTACAGCTCGCGCCGCGCGTAGTGTTCGGCGCAACCTTCGAACACGCAGTCGGGCAGGCGCACGTCGCCCGAATGGATGGCATCGCACAACGCCGTGCGCAGCGCGCGCATCGTGCTGGCGGTGTCGCCCGCGGTGACGGCGGCGTCGAAAGCGCGGATCAGTTTGTCGCGTCCGGGAAAATCCATGCCCATGGCATAAGCATATAACGTCGCCACACAGGTCGGGCAAACGGCGGCCGGGAAGCGCTCAGAGCGTCGCCATGAAAGCGCTAATCGCGGCGCCGAAGCGGCCGGTATCGACCAGGAATGCGTCGTGGCCCTGCGGCGAATCCAGGCCCACGAAGGTGGTGTCGGTGCCGGTGGCGCGCAGGTCTTCCGCCAATTGCTGCTGCTGTTCCAGCGGGAACAGGATGTCGGTTTCGACGCCGATCACCAGCGCGCGTTCCAGCCTCATTTTCGCCAGCGCGTTGCGCACCGAGGTGACGGGATCCGACGTGCCGCCGTATTCGGCAAGGTCGAACCAGTCGGAGGCACGCGACAGATACAGGTAGCAATTCGGATCGAATGAGCGCGTGAAGCGTCGTGCGTGCGCGTTGAGGTAGGACTCGATTTCGAACTCCGCCCCGAACGGATCGTCCTCGCGTTTTTCGGGATCGAGGCGGATGCGGCCGAAGCGTCCGCTCCATTCCAGCGCGGAGCGGTAGGTGATCACGCCCAGCTTGCGCGCGATGTTCATGCCGGTTTCGGGGTAGTGTTCGTCGTCATAACGGCCGTCGTTCCACTTCGGATCGAGCCGGATCGCCTCGCGTTGGAGCGAGCGGATCGCGATCGCGAACGGTTGCGCGCGCGGCGCCGTGCACACGCTCACGTGCGCGCGCGCGAAACCCGGATGGTGCGCGAGGCAGCCGAGTGCCGCCATCCCGCCCATCGAGCAGCCGACCAGCGCCGCGAGCCGCTCGATGCCGAGCCCGCGCACGAGTTCGTAGCCGGCATCGCCCGCGTCTTCGAGTGACAACTCGGGGAAGTCGAGGCCGTACATGTGGCCGGTCGCGGGATTGATCGATGCCGGTCCGCTGGAACCCTTGCAGCTGCCCAGCGTGTTGGCGCAAACCACGAACCAGCGATCCGTATCGATGGCCTTGCCGGGGCCGACGATGTCTTCCCACCAGCCTGGCGAATCGTCGAGGGCGTTGCTGGCCGCGTGGGCGCTCGGCGAGAGCCCGGTCAGGATCAGCACCGCGTTGTCACGGGCTGCATTCAACGTGCCCCACGTTTCGTACGCGAGCCGCGCGCCGCGCAGCTCGCCGCCGCGCTTCATCGGAAAAGGCGAGGGCAGGGCGAAGTATTGGCGGGCGTCGGCCATGGGCGCTTGCACAAAGGAAATCGCAAGGGTAGCGAGTGAGCGAATCCCGGCCAAGTGATTCAGGGGCCGGCAAGCGCCCTGACTCAGCCCTCATCCGATCCCGGCGCAACCCGGCAGGCGGTTGAATCAACCGTCATCCCGGCGCAGGCCGGGATCCATTGCTTTTTGAAGCCATCTGGAAATGGCGGGAGCGCGTGCCGGGTGGTGTCGCAAAATCCGGATCTCAGCCTGCGCCGGAACGCCGGAAAAAATTCAATCCACCTTGTCGATGGTCAGCGCGACGGGGGCGTGCGCATCGGTGGCGACCTCCACCGGCGCGGACTCCAGGTCGCCCGCCTGTGGCATCGCGTTGCCCGATTTGCTGATGCGCGCAGCCACGCTCACCTTCGGGAATTTCGACAGCGTCAGCGCAGGCGTCATGGCCATCGAATCGGTCAGCGTGACTGTCGCGGGCAAGTCGGAGGCCTTGAGGCGCGCCACCGCCAGCGGCATCGGTGGCCCGTCCACCGCGCGTGCGAACACGAACAGCGTATCGCCGGACTCCACTTTGCCCGCAAGTTTCGGATCGAGCCTGACGGTCACGGTCAGTGCCACTGCGGCATGCGCCGCGCCGGAAGACGTGCCGGGTGCGGGATCGGTCGCAGCCAGCTCCGCGCGCTGCGCGCTTCCGCCCATGTGCGACTGCGCGGCCGCCAATTCCTGTTGCACGGCCGTGGCGACCCTGGAGCCGGGCTGCAGCAGTGGCAGCAGGGTTTTCCATTGCTTCGTGGCATCGGCGTAGTCGTTGCGCTGGAAATCGCTGATGCCGAGCAGCCACAACGCGCGCTGGTGGGTCGGTTCGATCTGCAACGCGCGCTGCAACTTCGCGCGCGAGGCGTCGTCGATCCGATGCGAAGGACTCGTTTCCGCGGTGGCTTCCACCCACGCCACCATCGCATCGGGGTCGTCGGGTTTCAGCTTCAGCAGGTGATCCAGGGCGTCCAGCGCCTGCTGCGGCTGGTTGAGCGCGGAATACGCCTGCGCCAGCAAGGCCCAGCCTTCCGCATTGTCGGGCTTGCGTTGCAGGCTTGCCTGCAACTGTTGCGTGGCTTCGACCAGCGTCGCATGGTCATCGACCGCCGTTGTGGATTGCAACGCCTGCGGCGTGCCGACCATCAGGTATGCGCCCAATACCAACGGCGGCACCACCAGCGCCAGCGCCAGCGCCAGCACGAACGGCGTGCGCGGACGGCCTTCGCGGCGCGCGCTGCGCAGCAGCGGCACCAGCACGCAGGCCAGCGCGGCCACCACCATGAGGGCGGCGATGACGAGAAAACGCGTGGTCACCAATCGTCTCCGGGCTCTTCGGTGATCATGCCCGCCGGACGGGTGCGCCGGCGCAGCAGCACCACCACCACGATGCCGCCGGCAAGCAGGATCGCCGGCGTGCCGAACCACAGCGCGATCGTCGCGGGCGCCAGCGGCGGGTCGTACAAGATGAAAGTCGAATAGCGCGCGACCAGCCAGTCCTTGATCTGCGAGTCGCTCTTGCCCTGCTGCATCATGTCGAAGATCTGCCGCCGCAACTGCTTGGCGAAATCCGCATTCGACGCCAGCAGGCTTTCGTCCTGGCACACCATGCAGCGCAGTTCGCGGGTCAGGTGCTGGAAGCGGTCGCGCTGCGCGGTGTCCTTGAACGGCAGCGGATCGATCGCGAACGCCGCCGCGCTGAGCGCCAGCGCAAATGCGAGCAACGCGACGGCGAGCAGGCGCCTCATGTGCCCTCCTGCTCGAGTTCGCGGATCTTCGGTTCCAGTTCCTTCGCGATCACGTCGGGCGTCAGCGGTCCGATGTGCTTGTAGCGGATGATGCCGTGCGCGTCGATCAAATAGGTTTCCGGCGCGCCGTAGACGCCGAAGTTGATGGCCGTTTCGCCGGATTGGTCGGCGATCACTTCGTGGTAGGGATCGCCGTGGCGATCCAGCCATGCGCGCGCGTCCTGGGGCGCGTCCTTGTAGTCGTAGCCGATCAGCGGGATGCCGAACTTGTCGCGGTACGCCATCAGCACCGGATGCTCGTCGCCGCAGGCGAAGCACCAGCTGGCGAACACGTTGAGCAGGTAGGGCTTGCCCAGCAGGTCGGACTTGGTGACGAACCGGGTGGGGTCGTTCAAGCGCGGCAAGTGGAACGCCGGCGCGGGCTTGTCGATCAGCGGGCTCGGCACGAAGCGCGCGTCGTGGGTCTGGTTCCACACCAGCCCGACCACGAAGAACGCCACCAGCGCCGCGAACACGATCAGCGGCACGAAACGTGCGGCGGGTTTGCGCGCCACTTCGTTCACGCTTCGCCTTCCGCCAGCTTGCGCGGCACCTGGGGTTCCGGTTTCGCGCGCACGGTTTCGGGCTCGACGGCGCGCTTCAGGCGGAAGCGTTTGTCGAGGATCACCGCGAAGCCGCCCAGCATCATCAGCACGCCGCCGCCCCAGATCCAGCGCACGAACGGTTTGTCGTACACGCGCAGCGACCAGGCGCCGTCACCGATCGCATCGCCCAGCGACACGTACAGGTCGCGGAATACGCCGGCCTCGATCGCGGCTTCGGTCTGCACCTGGCCGCCGACGTACGTGCGCTTCTGCGGATGCAGGGTGACGACCGGCTTGCCGTTGCGCGTGATCACCACCGTGCCCTGTTGCGCATGGTAGTTGGGCCCCTGCGTTTCCGTGACGCCACCGAACCGGAAAGCGTAGGCGCCGACGTCGACGCTGGCGCCCGGTTTCATGCTGACGTCCTGTTCGACGCTCATCGAGGTCGTCAGGATCGCACCCGCGATGAACACGCCGATGCCGAAGTGCGCCAGCATCATGCCCAGCATTTCGAACGGGTAGCGCTTGCCGCGCGGCGCTTCGCGCCAGCGCTTGATCGCGAACAGCACGACGCCCGCCATCACCCACACGGCGGCGGTGACACCCAGCAACTGATACCAGCCGCGCGCGCCGAAGATGAAACCGATGATGCCCGCGGCGACCGCCAGCGCGACGATCCGGATCAGCGCGTTGCGCCACACCTTCAGGTCCGCCTTGCCCCAGCGCGACAGCGGCCCGAACGGCAGCGCTAGCACCAGCGGCGTCATCAGGATCAGGAACAGCGGCCCGAAGTAGGGCGGCCCCACCGAGATGCGGCCGATGTCCAGCGCCTCGCCGACCAGCGGATACAGCGTACCCAGCAGCACCATTGCGCAGGCGACGGTGAGCATCAGATTGCCGATCACCATCAGGGTTTCGCGCGAGGCCAGCGCGAACGATTTGCCGCCGGTCACCTTCGGCGCGCGCAGCGCATACAGCAGCAGCGAGCCGCCGACCACCACCGCGAGGTAAACCAGGATGAAGATGCCGCGCGCCGGCGCGAACGCGAACGCATGCACGCTGGTCAGCAAACCCGAGCGCACCAGGAACGTGCCGAGCAGCGAAAACGCGAAGCCGAAGATCGACAACAGCAACGTCCACGCGCGCAGGCCGTCGCGCTTGTCGGTGATCGCCTGCGCGTGGATCAGCGCGGCGCCGATCAGCCACGGCATGAACGAGGCGTTCTCGACCGGATCCCAGAACCACCAGCCGCCCCAGCCGAGTTCGTAATACGCCCATGCGCTGCCGGCCACGATGCCGAGCGTCAGGAATCCCCACGCGACGTTGGTCCACGGCCGCGCCCAGCGCACCCAGGTGGATTTGAGTTCACCGCCCAAAAGCGAGGCAATCGCGAACGCAAACGCGACACTGAAACCGACGTAGCCCATGTACAGCGTGGGCGGATGGAACACGAGGCCGGGATCCTGCAGCACCGGGTTGAGGTCCGCGCCGTTGGCTGGAATCGGGAACTGCCGCAGGAACGGATTGGACGTCGTGATCATGTACAGCAGGAAGCCGAACGCCACGAAGCCGAGTACCCCGATGACGCGCGAAAAGAATGCCTCCGGCAGCCTGCCGCCGAACACCACCAGCGCCAGCGTCCAGCCGTTGAGGATCAGCATCCACAGCAGCAGCGAACCTTCGTGCGCGCCCCACACCGCCGAGAGTTTGTAGAACCATGGCAGCGACAGGTTGGAGTTCTGCGCCACGTACGCGACGGAAAAATCATTGGTCCAGAAGGACCACATCAGGATCCCGAACGCCAGCGCCACGAACACGAACTGTCCGATCGCAAGCGAACGTGCCGTCGCCATCAGCGGTTTGCTGCCGCGCCACGCGCCGATGATCGGCAACGCGCATTGCAGCCCCGACAGCAGCAGCGCGAGGATCAGCGCGACCTGGCCGAGTTCGGGATTCACTGCGAACCCCCGTGCCCGGCGTCCGCCGGGATGCGATGCTCTTCCTTTGCTTTCGCGATCGCCTGTGCGACCTGCGGTGGCATGTAAGTGGAATCGTGCTTGGCCAGCACCTGGGTGGCGACGAACCTGCCATGCTTCATCGAGCCGGTCGTGATGGTGCTCTGGCCCACGCGGAACAGGTCGGGCAGGATGCCGGTGTACGTCACCGGGATGTCCTGGAAGCGATCGGTGATCACGAAGTCGGTCGTCAGCGAACCGGGCACCCGATGCACGCTGCCTTCCTTGACGATGCCGCCCAGCCGGAACGGATGGCCAGCCGGCGCCTTGCCCGCGTCGACTTCGGAAGGCGAATAGAGGTATGTCATGTTCCGCTGCAGCGCGAACACCGAAAGCGCCGTCGCCACCGCGACCGCGCCCAGGATCAGCAGCGTGACGATCAGGCGCCGCTTGCGTACGGGATTCATGTCGACGCCTCCGCGCGCGTCGCGCGCGTGCCGCGTGTACGCTCGCGCGCAAGCTTGCCGCGCAATTCGCGCGTCAGCCGCCGCCGGCGCGATGCGGGCGCGAACCAGTCCCACGCCAGCACGACAAGGAACACCGCGTACGCGGGCCACACGTAGATGGCGTAGCCGCCCATTGCAAACCAGTGCGCCATGTCAGGTAGGTGCCCCGGTCGTCTGCGCGGGTTGTCCATCGACCAAAGCGCGTACCCATTGCTTGCCGCTTTCCAGCGACAGCAGGCCGGTGCGCGTGCGGCCCAGCAGGCTCGCGAAGAAATACAGATGCGTCGCCAGCGCCATCACCAGCAACGGCCACAGCATCGCCGGCGCGATGGACGAGCGAGCGGGATCGAGGAAATCGACCGTGGTGCCCTGGTGCAGCGTGTTCCACCACTGCACCGAGTAGTGGATGATCGGCAGATTGACGATGCCGACCAGCGCCAGCAGCGAGGCCGCGCGGGCACCGCGGCGGCGATCCTCGAACGCGTTGCAGAGCCCGATCACGCCGAGATAGAGGAAGAACAGCACCAGTTCGGAAGTGAGCCGCGCGTCCCACGTCCACCACGTGCCCCACATCGGCTTGCCCCACAGCGAACCCGTCACGAGTGTGACCAGCGTGAACGCGGCGCCGGTCGGCGCGCATTCCATCGCGATCACTTCCGCCAGCTTTACCCGCCACACCAGCGCGACCAGCCCGGCCACCGCCATCGTGGCGTAGATGAACAGGCTCATCCACGCGCTCGGCACGTGGATGAAGATGATCCGGTACGCGTCGCCCTGCTGGTAGTCGGGCGGTGCCAGCACCAGCCCGCCGTAAAGCCCGATCGCTGCGCTGGCCAGCGCCACGGCCATCAGCCACGGACGCAACGCGCCCGCGAACCGGTAGAAGTTCGGCGGCGAACCGAGCCAGTGGATCCAGTGGGGAAGATAGGAACGCGACATCTTATGACTCGACTGCGATCCTGAGGGCCGCCGCGCATGCGAGCGGCGCCAGCACGATCGCCAGGACCAGGGCTGCCGCCAGCCACGTCAACGGAGCGAGATACGGCATGCCGGACTGCGCCGCGGCGATGGCGCCGGCGGCGAAGATCACCACCGGAACGGCCAGCGGCAGCAGCATCAAGGCCAAAAGGATACCAGAGCGGCGTGCACCGGCCGTCAACGCCGACAGCACCGATCCCAGCAGCACCAGCAGCGGCGTCGCCAGCAGCAGCGCCGCGATCAGAACCGGCAAGACTTTCACGGGCAGGTCCAGCAGGGCGCCCAGCAGCGGCATCACCACGATCAAGGGGAGGACCGTGGTCAGCCAATGCGCGATGACGCGGGTCAAGGCCAGCAGCGCCAGCGGCTGCGGTGCGAGCAGCCATTGTTCCAGTGTGCCGTCTTCGAGGTCGGCACGGAACATGGCTTCAAGCGCCGGCAGCATCGCCAGTACCACGATGACCAGCAGCACGCCGCCGGAAATCCTTGCGAGCAATTCCGGATCGGGACCCAGCGCGAACGGAAACAACGCCGTCACGATCACCGCGTACAGCAACGGCAGGAACAACTCGCCACGCCGCCGCCACGCCAGCACGAAATCGCGCCGCAGCAACGCCGTGCAGGCACGCAACGTTCCGGGCGAGCGCGGCCGCATCGTTGCGGCGGCAAGCGGCGGGTCGGCGATGGGCTGGATGGCCGTGACCATTTACGTTGCGAGATGGATGTGCCGCGCGTTCGGATCCGCGAAGCGCACCGCGCCGTGGCTGGTGACCAGCGCGGCACCGCCGCCCGCGCAATGCTCCGCGACCAGCGCATTCACGAGATCGATGCCGTGGCGGTCGAGGTTCGCGTAGGGTTCGTCCAGCAGCCAGATGTCGCCCGGCAAAAGCAGCAGTCGCGCCAGCCCGACGCGTTTCTTCTGGCCGGCGGAGAGCGTGCGCAGCGGTTCGTCGATCCAGCCGGCGATGCCGACCCTTTCCATTGCGATGGCCGCGGTCATGCCCGTGTGGGTGCCGTACAGGCCCGCGAGGAAGCCGAGGTTCTCGCGCGCGCTCAGCGATTCGTTCATGCCGGTGCGGTGCCCCAGCCACAACACGCGTCCGTTGCGGGTGTCGCGCGACGCGGCTTGGCCGTCGAAACGGATTTCCCCATCGCCTGGCGGCAGCATGCCCGCCAGCACCCGCAGCAAGGTCGTCTTGCCGGAGCCGTTGTCGCCTTCGACCAGCAGGGTTTCGCCGGCCCCGAGGCTGAAATCCAGCGGACCGAACACGGGCTCGTCGTTGCGCGAGAACGCGAGCCGATGCGCCGACAACAGCGGCGCGGAAAGGGCGGAGGGCGTGGCCATGGTGTGTAACCGTGAATTGTCGTGGCGTGGCGCGGTGCTGTCCACGAGGCGCCGGCGCTCAAATCAATTCGTGCAACTCCGCAGGCTCCGCTCCGGTGCCGCGCACCACGCCGAGTTGCCCGAAGCGGCGTGCCATAGCGTCCAGTTGCGTGTAGGTGATGCCGGGCACGAACAGGCTGGGTTCGCGCCAGTTGCTGGGTCCGACGCCGATACCGCCGAAAAAGCGGTGTCGGTCGCCCTTCAATTCGTCACGCAGCCGGCGCTGCCGGATCTTGTTGGTGGCCAGCGCCAGCAGCACGCCGGCCGGATTCCACGCGGTGATGTAACCCCAGGGGGCGTCGGCGTGCTTCAACAGTGCCAGCAACTGCACGGGCAGCGGCCGCCCGCACCAGATGCTGACGTAGCCACCGCGCGGCAGGCGCACCCGGTAATCCGTTTCGGTCCAGGCGCGTCGTATCGACTCGGGCAAGGGCATGGGCTCAGGCGCCCTCCGCAAGCGGCGGCAGGGCCTGCCGCAGGCGTGCAGCAGCTGCCGCGAGGTCGATGTCGTCGAGCGTGTCGTGGCCCCTCAGGATGGACTCCATCAATGCGGTTTGTTCCCGGTCGCGCGCGACGCACGTGGCGTAGGGAATGCTGGTGAAACTGACCATGCGGTAGCGTGACATGAAATGATCCGCGGCGCGGTCGGTCAAGGCCGCGGCGAGTTCGCGCTTCAACAGGTAGTGCGGATCGGCGACGCCATCGCGCATCTCGATGTAGTTGGCCAGCGACATCGCCGCGATCGCGTCGGCGTTGGGTTTGCGGCGGCGCTCGAATTCCGCGAACACGCCCGCGGGATCGCCCGGATCCGAGGTGAGCAATGCAGCCAGTTCCGCCGCGTCTTCGAAGCCGCAGTTCATGCCTTGGCCGTGGAACGGCACGATCGCGTGGGCCGCATCGCCCAGCACCACCGCGCGGCCGTCGAGGTGCCAGCGGTCGAGGTACAGCGTGGCGAGCTGGCCGACCGGATGCGCGTTCCAGTCTTCCTCGAAGGTCGGCATCAATGCCAGCGCGTCGGGGAATTGTTCTTCGAAGAAACGCCGTGCAGCCGCGGCATCGGGCAGCGTGGCGAAACTCGGGAAGGCACCTTCGTTCGGAAGGAACAGCGTGACCGTGAAGTTGCCCTCGGTATTCGGCAGCGCGATGCACATGTAGTGGCCGCGCGGCCAGATGTGCAGCGCGTGGGGTTCAAGTGCGAATCGTTCCATCCCGGCGGCGGACTGGCCGGAATCCGCTGCCATGGACGGCAAATTGCGCGACGGGATTTCGAGTTCCTTGTAACCGTGCCCCAGCGGTTCGATGCGCTCGCCGGGATCGATTGTCCCGGCCATCGCCGCGCGCAGCGCGGAACCCGCCCCATCGCAACCCAGCAGCAGGCCACCATGATGCGTGCGCGCCGGCCCTCCGGGATGCGCCAGCGAGATCGTGCCGTTCGCAAAATCCGCATCCGCGAGCGCCGCATCGAAATGCAGCGTCGCGCCCGCGCGTTCGGCCGCGTCCAGCAGCAGGATGTTCAGGCCGCCACGCGACACCGAGCGGATCACTTCGGAATCGTCGATGCCGTAGCGCTGCAGGTTGGGCGCGCCGTCGAGCGGATGCACCATGCGGCCGCGCATCATCACCGCCTGCGCGAGTACCGCATCGGCGAGCCCGGCCTTGCGCAACGCATTCAAGCCGCGTTCCGCCAGCGCGAGATTGATCGACCGGCCGCCGAGGAAACCGTGGACGCGCGGGTCGGGCCGACGTTC
>DASZTT010000105.1:0-30889 GCA_035547895.1 Rhodanobacteraceae bacterium | reverse complement strand
GTGCTGCTGCTGCAACCGGAAGGCATGCTGGTCGAGCAATACAGCGTCGATCCGGCCGCGCGTGCACTGGCGCGCGCATCGGGCGGGACCACCGGCCAGGTCCAGGTGCGCGACCTCGTTGCCGCGATCGACCATGCCGCGCACGATTCGCGCATCACGAAGATCCTGCTCGATCCGTCGAAACTGCAATTCGGCGGCATGGGCGCGCTGGAAGAAGTCGCACGGGCGCTCGATCGTTTTCGCGATGCCGGCAAGCCGGTGATCGCGTGGGGCACCAACCTCGGCCAGATGCAATACCTGCTCGCGGCGCACGCCAGCCGGGTGCTGCTCGATCCCGCGGGTGAAATTTCGGTCACCGGTTTGTCCGACTACCGCAGCTACTACAAGGCCCTGCTGGACAAGCTCGGTGTCAGCGCGCATCTGTTCCGCGTGGGCGAGTTCAAGTCCGCGGCCGAGCCGTTCATCCTCGACGCTCCATCACCCGCTTCGCTCGAGGCCGACAAGTACTGGATGGGTGGCCTGTGGAGCACATGGCTCGCCGAAGTCGGCAAGCTGCGTCACATCGACCCGGCAACACTGGGCCAGCAGATCGACAATCTGCCGGCCGAGATTCCTGCCGCCAACGGCGATGTCGCGCAGCTCGCGCTGAAGCTGCACTGGGTGGATGGCCTCGCCACGCGCGAGGACGTCGTCAAGCTGATGCAGAAGCACGGTGTCGTTACCGACAACGGGATCGGTTTCCGCGCGGTCGATCTGGCGCAATACCTGCCGCAGACCATCGATCTCGGCCTCGGCAAGCCGCAGGTCGCCGTGATCGTGGCCGAGGGCGATATCGTCGCCGGGAAGCAGCCGCCCGGGAAAATCGGCGGCGAATCCACCGCGGCGCTGATCCGCGTGGCACGCGCCGATCGCAACGTGCACGCGATCGTGTTGCGGGTCGACTCGCCCGGCGGCGAAGCGTTCGCCGCCGAACAGATCCGCCGCGAAGTGGTGCTGGCCGAGCAGGGCGGCAAGCCGGTGGTCGTGTCGATGGGCGACATGGCCGCCAGCGGCGGCTACTGGATCTCGATGAATGCAAACCGGATCTTTGCCGAGCCCGACACCATCACGGGTTCGATCGGCATCTTCGGCTTGTATTTCACGGGTTCGGACGGCCTGGCCAAGCTCGGCATCAACACCGCCGGCCAGGGCACCACGCCGCTGGCGGGTGCATTCGATTTCCGGCGTCCGCTCGATCCGTCCTTGAACGCGATGATCCAGAGCAGCATCGATTGGGGCTACCACCGCTTCGTGGACAACGTCGCAAGGGCGCGTGGAAAGAGCTACGCCGATGTCGATTCGATCGCGCAGGGTCGCGTGTGGACCGGCGCGCAGGCGCAGCAGCGCGGATTGGTCGACCAACTGGGCGGGCTGCAGGACGCGATCGCCGACGCTGCGAAGGACGCCAAACTCGGCAACGACTATGCGGTTCGCTACATCGAGCCGCCGCTCAACCCCCTGCAGCGGTACTTCCTGGGCGTCGGCGACAGTGCGTCCGCGCGCGTGCTGGCATCTTTGGGCATGCGCCTGCCGAAGTCGTGGCTGCTGGCGCTGCCGAAGCTGCTGCCGGAGCTTGCCTGGTTGCAGAACGCGCGCGCCGGCAAGCCGGTCGAATACGCGTACTGCTTCTGCCGGTTGCAGCCGTAGCGACGCCTCGCTGGCGCGGCGGCGAAACTACGCAAGTCACAGCGACGACATGCCCATCCCGTAGGGATCGTCCTGCGGCAGGTCGCTGCCCTGCGCGCCTTCGGCGAGGCGGATCTTGAGCGCCAGACCGTCGCGCGAATCGGCTTTCGAAAGCGCCTCTTCGAGGTCGATCGTGCCTTCCTTGTAGAGCTTGTAGAGCGACTGGTCGAAGGTCTGCATGCCTTCTTCCAGGCTGCGTTCCATCGCCAGCTTGATCTCGTGGACCTCGCCGCGGCGGAGCAGGTCGCGGATGTGCGGGGTGTTGATCAGCACCTCGACCGCAGGCCGGCGACGGCCGTCCTTGCCGACCACCAGGCGCTGCGAAATGATCGCCTTCAGGTTCAGCGCCAGGTTCATCAGGATGTTCTTGTGCGCGGCCTCGGGGAAGAAGTTGAGGATGCGCTCGATGGTCTGGTCGGCGTTGTTGGAGTGCAGCGTCGCGAGGCAAAGGTGTCCGGTTTCGGAGAAGCCGATCGCGGCGTCCATCGTGTCGGTGTCGCGGATCTCGCCGATCAGGATCACGTCCGGCGCTTCGCGCATCGCGTTCTTCAGCGCCTCGTGGTAACCGTGGGTGTCCAGGCCCACTTCACGCTGGTTGACGATCGATTTCTTGTGCCGGTGCAGGAATTCGATGGGATCCTCGACGGTCAGGATGTGGCCGGCCGAGTTGGTGTTGCGATGGTCGATCATCGAGGCCAGCGTGGTCGACTTGCCGGAACCCGTGGCGCCCACGACCAGGATCAGCCCGCGCGGCTCCATGATCAGCTTCTTGTAGATCGGCGGCAGCAGCAGTTCCTCGATCGAGGGAATGTCGCTCTTGATCGCGCGGATCACCAGCCCGACCTCGCCGCGCTGCTTGAACACGTTGACGCGGAAACGACCGACGTCCTTCACCGCAAGCGCCATGTTGTATTCCAGCTCGCGTTCGAACTTGGGCACCGAGCCTTCGTCCATCAGCGAATAGGCGATCTTCTTCACCATGCCGGAGGGCAGCGGCGAAGTGCCGAGCGCAGCCAGCCGGCCCTCGATCTTGATGTGCACGGGCGTTCCGGTGGACAGGAACATGTCCGACGCACCGCGATCCATCATCAGCTTCAGGAAGTATCCGATGTCCATCGTTGATCCCCGGTCTGGAAGGCCCGCGCAGGCTGCCGCGGCGTTGCAAAGCCGAAATGGTACGCCGACAATGCGCCGATGCGCCCCCTCAAGTGGTGTTTATGACACGCACACGTCGAAAAATCCATGACCTCGTGTTGCCGGGGCTGGTGGGGCTTGCCGCCCTGCTGGCCGGCTGCGCGACCGCGCCGCCGCCGATCCAGATGATGGACCGGGCGCAGTCGGAAATCCGCGCGGCGCGGAGTGCGGGGGCAGCAACGGCCGCGCCGGATGCCCTGGCCGAGGCCGAGCGCCGTTTGGCCGCCGCACAGCAGCTCAGCGCCAACAACGACAACGCCAAGGCCGCCGACAAGGCCGCCGAAGCCGAAGCCGCGGCCGCCACCGCGCGCGCGCAAGCCGACGCCGCGCGGCTCGGCGAGCAAATCCAGCAGCAGTCTTCGGTGAATGCGTCGTTGCAGGAAGATCTGGAGCGGCGCCAGGCCGCTGCCGCGGCCGCGCAACAGGCGGCCATCGCGCCACCCGCTCCCGCCACGACCGCCGGACAGCCAGCCGGGGGTTCTTCCGCGCCCGCGCCTGCGGGATCCAGCCTGGGTCCGGTCACGCTGCCCTCGATCGAGCTCGACCAACCCGGCGCGCCGGCCTCTTCCGGCAGCACGGGTGTGCCGGCGTCGGCGGGCACCTCCGGTGGTCCGGATACAGGGGTAAATCCATGAAGCGTGCATTCTTTACCGCCGTCGCCGCCGCGGCATTCGCACTGGGTTTTGCAGCGACGCCCGCGCACGCCGCCAAGCAGGATGCCGATGTCGCGCGGCTCTCGGCGCAACTGGAGCAACTGGATGCCAATCCGGTGCTCGGGCAGTACGCGCTGGCGCAACGGACGCTGGCGCGCAATGCGATCGGTGACTTGCAGAATGCCGGTCGCAGCGAACGCGAGCACGCCCTGTTCATGGCCGAACAACGCGTCGCCCTGGCGCAGGCCTCGGCCAAGGTGGACGCCGATCGCGCGAAGCTGGACCAGCTGCAGCGCCAGCACGACCAGATCCAGCTGGAGGCAAGCCAGGCGGATGCGGCGCGCGCGCAGGCCGAGCTGGCGCGCCAGCGCCTGCAATACGAGGCGGCGGTCCAGCAGGCACAGATGCTGCAGGCGCAGGGCGCGCAATCCGCGCAGCAGGCCCAGCAAGCCCAGGCGGAAGCCCAACAGGCCAGGAAGCTGGCGGCGGCTCAGGCGCGAGCCGCGGCACTCGCACGCAAGGAAGCACGGTTGGCCGAAGCCGCAACCCAGGCGTTGCAAGGCAGCAGCGCACCGGCAAGTGGTGGCGGTGCCGCCAGCATGCACTTGTCCGCGGCTTCATTCGAATCGGGTTCCGGCGATCTCACGGCTTCCGGGCGCCGCCGCGTCGCCGATTTCGCGCGTGCGCATGCGAACCAGCACATCGTGATCGAGCCACGCGGTGCCAGTGACGCGCGCGTTCTTGCAGGCCGTCGCGCGGTCGCGGTGGAAGCCGCGCTGGCCGCTGCGGGCGCAAGCCAGGTGTCGATCCAGGCGGTGCGCCATGCGAGCAAAGGCGCCGAAGTCGAGCTGCGCGCCGAGTGACGAAAGCTGTTCAAATTCAAGTAGTTGAATTGGTCTTGAATTCAGGTTCGCGCAGCCTGCATTGATGGTTGCCAAGCTCTCCGGATCGGCGTAGGGTCAGGCCCAAGGTCGGCCTTCTGCCGGCCCCGAGGCGCCATCGCATGAACCCCGCAACATCCCGGTTTCCACGCTCCGCACACGCGGCGCGTGGATGTGATTGCGCGCGCATCACCATCCATCAAGCGTAGTCCACGCAAGAGGAGGCTGCTCCATGTTCGAACAACAGCAGAAAGATCACATAGACGCCGTGATGAAGGCGAATCCCGAGTTTCGTCGCCTTTATCAGCACCACCAGGAGCTTGACAGCAAGGTGCGCGATGCGGAACTCGGCGTATTGCCGATGCACGAGAACGAACTGCACGGCATGAAGAAAGAAAAACTTCTGCTGAAGGATCGACTGACCCGAATGTGGGGCGAAATGGGCAACGCCTGAGCGTTCCGCCCGCAACCCAGGAATCTCGCCGGCCCGCCTTGCGCGGGCCGGTTTGCTTGCAGGGCTATGAAGCATCCGGCGGCGCAGCGACAATCGCGCGGTCATGCGCCTTTCCACGTCCATCGTCCTGTGCACCTGCAATGGCGCGCGCTTTCTTGAAGCGCAGTGGGACAGCCTGCTCGTGCAAGAGCGACTCCCCGATGAAATCGTCGTGCGCGACGACGCATCCGGTGACGCCACCTGGACGCTGCTGGGTGAATTGTCTGCACGTGCCGAAGATCGAGACATCCGGATCCGCCTGATCCGCAACGAACGCAACCTCGGCTATGTCGCGAACTTCCAAGCCGCGCTGCAAGACGCTTCCGGCGAAGTGCTTTTCCTTTGCGACCAGGACGACGTCTGGCATCCGGGCAAACTTGCGGCGCTGGCGGACAGCTTCGAACGACGCCCCGGATTGCTGCTGCTGTGTACCGACGCGCAACGCATCGACGAGGGCGGAGCGGGCCTGCGGCGTTCGCTGTTCGACGTCTTGAAAATTTCGCGTGGCGAATTGCGGCGCATCCACGCGGGGCAGGGTTTCGGCGTGTTGCTCCGCCGCAGTCTCGCGACCGGCGCGACGATTGCATTGCGGCGAACGCTGCTGGCGGACGCGCTGCCTTTTCCCGCCCGCTGGATTCACGACGAATGGCTGGCGATCATTGCGGCAGCACGGGGCGGGTTCGATTGCGTCGAACGGCCGCTGATCGATTACCGCCAGCATCCAGGCAATCAATTGGGAATGCCCGAACGCGATTTCGCGGCCCGCTGGCGCGGTCTGCTGAGGCCGGCTGCGGACCCGGTGGAAACGTTCATGCTGCGCGACCACGTCTTGCGCGAGCGCCTCGGCCTGCTGAAGGAGCCTGTCCCGGCATCGATGCTGGCTCGCGTGGATCAAAAACTGCGGCATCTGGACGCGCGGGCTGCGCTGAGGGGCTCGCTGTGGCGGCGTGCCGGTGGCGTGCTGCGCGAGACCATGAGCGGACGCTACAGTCGGTACGCCGCAGGTTGGCATTCGGCACTGCGCGACCTGTTGCGCGATGACTGAATGGTGCCGCCCGGCGGGCTGCCAAAGCTCCCTCGGGTATCATGAGCGGTCGGGACGCTGGACCATGCGGCCCGCAATCCCCGGACGGCCTTCCCGATGCCCATGATCGTCGACAGTGTTCTCGAATTGATCGGCCACACGCCGATGTTGCGCGTGCGCAGGCTGGATACCGGTTCGTGCGAACTGTTCCTGAAACTGGAATCGGCCAATCCAGGCGGTTCGGTCAAGGACCGCATCGGGCTTTCGATGATCGAAGGTGCCGAACGCGCCGGCAGGATCAAGCCGGGCGCAACGCTGGTCGAAGGCACCGCGGGCAATACCGGCCTCGGTCTGGCGCTGGTCGCACAAGCCAAGGGCTACAAGCTGATCCTGGTCGTGCCCGACAAGATGAGCCGCGAGAAGATCTTCAACCTGAAGGCCATGGGCGCCGAAGTCGTGCTGACGCGCTCGGATGTTGCCAAGGGACATCCCGAGTATTACCAGGACCTCGCCGCCAGCATCGCCGAAAAGACGCCGGGCGCGTACTTCATCAACCAGTTCGGCAACCCCGACAATCCGGCCGCGCACGAAGCCACCACCGGCCCGGAAATCCTCGAGCAAATGGATGGTCGCGTGGACGCGATCGTGTTCGGCTGCGGCTCGTCGGGAACGATGACGGGCTTGTCGCACTACTTCGAGAAGCACTCGCCGGCCACGGAATTCATCCTCGCCGACCCGGTGGGTTCCATCCTCGCGCAGTACATCAACGAAGGGACGCTGTCCACGAAATCCGCCTCGTGGATGGTGGAAGGCATTGGCGAGGATTTTTTGCCCACCATCAGCGATTTCTCGCGGGTGAAGAAGGCCTACTCGATCACCGACAAGGAAAGCTTCCTCACCGCGCGCGAACTGCTGAAGCAGGAGGGCGTACTGGGCGGTTCGTCCACCGGCACGCTGCTCGCCGCGGCGCTGAAATACTGCCGCGAACAGACCACGCCGAAACGCGTGGTCACGCTGGTGTGCGACACCGGCAACAAATATCTGTCCAAGCTCTACAACGATTACTGGATGCTGGACAACGGCTTCCTCGACCGCCAGCCGACCGGCGACCTGCGCGACCTGATCCTGCGCCCTTATGCCCAGCGCGACACCGTGGTCGCGGCGCCCAGCGACCTGCTGGTGACGGCCTACAACCGCATGAAGCTGTACGACGTCTCGCAACTGCCGGTAATGGATGGCGAGAAGATCGTCGGCATCATCGACGAGTCGGACCTGCTGCTGCACGTGTACGGCGACGAGAAACGCTTCCTCGACCCGGTCTCGACCGCGATGATCACCGAACTGCAGACACTCGGCGTCAAGTCGCCCATCGAGGACTTGCTGCCGGTGTTCGAACACGGTCGCGTCGCGATCGTGATGGACGGCGAAAAATTCCTCGGGCTCATTACCCGCATCGATTTGTTGAATTACCTGCGCCGGCGCGTGGCGTGACCGCCCCCACCGATACGGAGCCATTGCAGTCAATGCACACGTCCCACCCTTCCCTGGACCAGGTGCCTGCCACCGAAGAGGCCGCGGTCTGGGCCTATCGCCTGATCCTGGGTCGCGAGCCCGAGAGCGCCGCCATTGCGAGCGATCATGCGCGGCAAAGCCGGTCTCTCAAGGATCTGCGCGAGCGTTTCCTGGAAAGTTCCGAATTCACGCAACGCTACCGTGTGGTGGAGCGTGAGCGAGGGCGCAATGTCAGCGTGTTCCCGCCGTGCGCGATCCAGACCAAGGTGGACGCCGGCATCGCGGCGGACCTGTTCGACCGGGTTGCACGCAGCTGGACCCGGTTCGGCAACAGTGAACCGTATTGGTCCGTGTTGTCGGAGCCGCAGTACATGATGGAGCGGATCGGCGAGACGCGCGAAGCTTTCCTCGAGTCCGGCCGCGAAAACATGGAGCGGTTGTTCGCCACCTTGCGGCGCAACGGCATCTCCATTGATCCATCGTGGGATGTATTGGAACTGGGCTGCGGGCTGGGCCGCACCACCCGTTGGCTTACCGAACACTTTCGCCGGATTTTCGCGGTGGATGTTTCGGGTTCTCACCTGGAACTTGCGCAGCAACTCAACGCCGATGCTCCGCATGCCGATCGGATTGTCTGGACGAAGCTGGGCTCCCGGGATGATCTTTCGGGATTGCCGGCATTCGACTTGTTCTTCAGCATGATCGTGCTGCAGCACAATCCTCCGCCCGTCATCGGCATGCTGCTGGAAACCGTTGCAGAGAAACTCCGGCCTGGGGGTTTTGCGTTCTTCCAGGTGCCGACATACCAGCGCGGCTATTCGTTCGATGTGAATTCGTACCTGGCGCTTTCCGCACACGAACCCGACATCGAGATGCATGCCTTTCCGCAGGAGGAGGTGTTTCGCATCTTTCGCGAACGTGGCTGCATCCCTCTCGAAGTGTTCGAGGATGGATTGTCGGGTCATCGCGACAACCACCGTTCCAATTCATTCCTGTTCCGCAAGCTGGCGACCGACGAGGATCCGGTGCAGATGCTGGCTCGCTCGCAAGCGTATGCCCGATCGCTGGAAGCGGAAATTGCGCGCATGGACGCGAACGCACGTTCGGAGCACGCCGTGGCACAGGAGGCGCTCGCCGACGCCGCGCGCTACGCGGCAACGCTCGAGGCCGAGCGGGAAGACTTGAAGCGCAAGCTCGCCCACGCGCAGCATTCCAGAGGCTCGACACCCGGTTCCCGAACTCCATGACCATGAGCAAGACTTCCGCTGACGCGCTGGCGCTTGCCACCCGCGTCATCCACGCTGGCCAATCGCCCGATCCCTCGACTGGCGCGATCATGACGCCGATCTACCAGACCTCGACCTACGTGCAGGCCAGTCCGGGCAAGCACCAGGGCTTCGAATATTCGCGCACGCAGAATCCCACGCGGTTCGCGTGGGAACGCTGCATCGCGGATCTCGAAGGAGGCGTTGCCGGTTTCGCGTTTGCATCCGGCATGGCCGCCACCGCGACCGTGTTGGAACTGCTCGATTCCGGCAGCCACGTCATCGCGATGGACGACTTGTACGGCGGCAGCTATCGCTTGTTCGAGCGGGTGCGCCGGCGCAGCGCGGCGCTGGACTTCAGTTTCGTCGACCTGAACGACGCGGCCGCCTTGAATGCCGCGTTGAAACCAGGCACGCGGATGATCTGGGCCGAGACGCCGACCAATCCGATGCTGAAGCTGGTCGATCTGAAAAAGGTCGCGGCGTTCGCGAAAAAGCATGGCCTGCTGCTGGTGGTGGACAATACGTTCTGCTCGCCGATGGTGCAGCGCCCGCTGGAATTCGGCGCCGACATCGTGGTGCATTCGGCGACCAAATATTTGAATGGCCATTCCGACATGGTCGGCGGCATCGCCGTTGTCTCGAACCGGGAACTTGCCGAGCGCATGGCATTCCTGCAGAACTCGGTGGGCGCCGTCGCGGGCCCGTTCGACGCGTTCCTGGCCCTGCGCGGCGTGAAGACGCTGGCGCTGCGCATGCAGGCGCATTGCTCGAGCGCGCTGGAACTCGCGGCGTGGCTGGAAAAACACCCGGCTATCGAGCGCGTGATCTATCCGGGGCTGAAATCGCACCCGCAGCACGCGCTAGCGCGCCGCCAGATGCAAGGCGGCGGGGGCATCGTCACGATCGAGGTGAAGGGCGGTTTGAGGAAGGCGCGCCGGATGCTGGAACGCTGCCACCTGTTCGCGCTGGCGGAATCGCTCGGCGGCGTCGAAAGCCTGATCGAGCATCCTGCGATCATGACCCACGCGTCGGTGCCGCCCGCCAACCGCAAGCGGCTCGGCATCAGTGACGGTCTGATCCGGTTGTCGGTGGGCATCGAGGATGTCCGCGACCTGCGCGCCGAACTTGCGGCTGCCCTGGCTTGAGTCCCGACGCATGTCGCGCTTGCACCCATACACCCGTGCCTTGGACCTGCGCGTACCGGGGCGCAGCGCATGACCGGCGTAGCCATGGCGCGCCACCCCGCGCCGATCCGGATGCTTGCACGCCCGCTCGCGCTCGTGTGGCGCCAGCGCGTGCTGCTGCGCCGCATGACCTGGCGCGAGATCTCGTCGCGGTACCGCGAATCCGTTCTGGGCACGATCTGGGCCGTGGTCAACCCGTTGCTCATGCTGTCGATCTACACGTTCGTGTTCGGCTACATGTTGAAGTCGCGCTGGCCTGGCCAAGGCGACAACAAGTTGTTGTTCGCGGTCACCCTGTTCGCCGGCCTGATCGTCAACACGATGTTCGCCGAAACCGTCAACAGCAGCACCAAGGTGATCGCCGAGAACGCCAACTATGTGAAAAAGGTGGTCTTCCCGCTGGAGATGCTGCCGCTGGTGCTGCTCGGCAACGCCTTGTTCCACGCGGTGGTCAGCTTCGGCATCCTGATCGTGGCCAATGCACTGGTCGGGACAGGATTGCACTGGACGATGCTGCTGCTGCCGGTGGTGATCATTCCGATCGTGCTGGCGACCGCGGGCATCGCCTGGGTGCTTGCATCACTGGGCGTGTTCCTGCGCGATGCCAGCCAGATCGTCGGATTCGTCACCGCGTTCATGATGTTCCTCAGCCCCATCTTCTATCCGTTGACTTCGTTTCCGGCTGCCATGCAGAAGTGGTTGTTCATCAATCCGCTCACGTTGCCGGTCGTGCAGGTGCGGCAAGTGGTGGTCAACGGAGCATTGCCGGCGTGGCGCGAACTTGCGATTTCCTATGTGATCGGCTTGCTGGTGGCCGCGATCGGCCTGTGGGTGTTCGAACGCACGCGCAAGGG
Source organism: Rhodanobacteraceae bacterium (assembly GCA_035547895.1). Classification (GTDB taxonomy): domain Bacteria; phylum Pseudomonadota; class Gammaproteobacteria; order Xanthomonadales; family Rhodanobacteraceae; genus 66-474. The sequence continues at coordinate 20,101 of DASZTT010000105.1, read as the reverse complement.
ATTCGCCGATGTCGTCTGACGCGATCATCACGGCCGCCTCCCTGGGCAAGTGTTACCAGATCTACTCCAGCCCCGCGGAGCGCCTCAAGCAAATGGTCTATCCGCGCCTGATGAGGATTGCCGGGCAACAGGCCGCACCGCGCTTCCGCGAGTTCTGGGCCCTGCGGGGCGTGGATTTCGAAATCAAGCGCGGCGAGACGGTGGGCATCCTGGGCCGCAACGGCTCCGGCAAGACCACGTTATTGCAATTGCTGTGCGGGACGCTGCCGCCCAGCGAGGGTGTGTGCGAGGTGCAGGGGCGGGTGGCCGCGTTACTGGAACTCGGTGCCGGCTTCAAACCTGAGTTCACCGGCCGCGAAAACGTGCTCATCAACAGCGCAATCATCGGCGTTCCCGAGGAGCAGGCACTGGCGCGGATGGATGAGGTGATCGCGTTCTCCGAGCTCGGGGACGTGATCGACCAACCGGTCAAGACTTACTCCAGCGGCATGTACGTGCGCCTGGCCTTTTCCGCGGCGATCCACGTGAGCCCCGATATCCTCGTGGTCGATGAAGCGCTGGCGGTGGGCGATGCACGTTTCCAGGCGAAGTGCTTCCGCCGCATCAACGAATTGAAGAACCAGGGTGTCACGATCCTGTTCGTCAGCCATGCGACGGAACAAGTGGCCATGCACTGCACGCGCGCATTGTTGCTGGATCATGGCCGGTTGATCGAAGACGGGCACCCGAGGGAAGTGTGCAACCACTACCTCGACCTGCTGTTCGGGCAGCGCGGCAAGGAACGCGAGCAAATCGCCGCCAGTAACGCCGAGGCCTCGCGCAACGCCTTGACCGTGGAAGCCGGCCTCGAAGCGGAGCAAGGGGCCATCGCGCATGCACTGCCGGAAGTGTCGGCTTTCATCAACGACTCGGCCGGCGCCGGATTTTCGAGGCGGCCGGGATACCACGACGCCGAGTACCGATGGGGCAATGGCGGCGCCGAAATTCTGGATTACCTGCTTGTCAGCGGGAAGCGCGCCGAGGTGGCCAACCTGTTTGCCGACGAAGAAGCCGAGCTGTACATGCGTGTTCGCTTCACGCGCGACATCGCAACGCCGGTGTATGGTTTCGCCATCAAGAACATCCAGGGACAAATGTTGAGCGGGTGCAATTCGCGCGACCATGGCCTGCAAGCCCGCACACGGTACCGTGCCGTCTCCGCGGGGCAAGTCGTGGTGTGTCGTTTCGGATTCACGCCTAAGGTCGATTCCGGCGACTATCTTTTGTCCATCGGCGTTTCCGAGGATCACAGCGGTGACCTCGACCCGCTGGACCGGCGCTATGACTCGATCCTGATCAAGGTCGAGCGACGCGGGCCATACTTCGGCATATTCGATATTGGCGCCGACTGCCAAGTCGTCCGTACACTGGAAGCGAGGTAAGGTCGATGAATGACGTTGCCGCCTTGCTTGCTTTGCATGCCTCCTTGCCGGAGCCACGACAGCCCGCGTGGGGCATCGGAGTCGCGGCGGATGCGACGAAGCGTGCGCATGACCGGCGCATCGAGGCAATGCTCCCTCTGCTCCAGGCTCTGCCCCGCGAGGGCTCGTTGCGAATCCTCGACATCGAATGCGCGCAGGGATATTTCAGCCTGGCGATCGCGCATGCGTTGGCTGCGCGCGGTTGTGCGGTGGAAGTCCTGGGTGTGGACCGACGCGAGGAAAACATCGAATTCTGCGAGGCGCTCGCGGCGCACCATGGCATTTCGGCACGCTTCGTCTGCTCGGCTTTCGACAAGGAGTTCGTGCGCCGGCAGGAACATGCGCACTGGGACGTCGTGCTGGTGCTGGGCGAACCAATGGCCGCCTTGGATGCGGATGAAGAGGAAACGATTGCCGTGACTTCCTTGCTGCGGGCGCACGCGCACGTGATCTTCTGCGAAATGCCCGAAGACCGTCGGCCGCATTCCTCGCGCCGCATGCCGGGCCATCGGTTGGTCGCCAGCGGTGCATTTTCCCGCCGCCTGGCACCATCCCTCCGGCTTCCCGGAGGAGCGGTGCGGAACCTGTACGCATGCAGCGATCATCTGGCATGGGTTGGGGCGCGATGGTTCGCCTTCGATAGGGTTGCTGACCGCTCTCACGCGGGCGTACCCGATTCGTTTGCAAGCCAACGCAGGTTCTTCCTTGGCGCGGAAGCCATCGTCAAGCGGTTCCGGGGTGACGGTCGCCACGGGGCGTTCAACCGGGCGGAACTCGCCGCGGAAGCGGAGGCACTGCAGGCGCTGCACGGAGAGCGTGGCCGCTATCCCGGCGTCCTGGCGCAGGCAGACGACGGCGACGTGGTCTGGCTGGCGCGCGAGTTCTTGCCGGGCGAATTGCTGTCGGAGCGGATGGCGTCCGGGAAAATCGATCGGAATGCCGTGGCGCGCGGTTTGCTTGGCGAACTGGTGCACCTCGAGTCCCGCGGTTTTTATCACGCGGACTTGCGCTGCTGGAACGTGCTGCTGGATGGCGAAGCGGTGCGGCTGATCGACTTCGGCGCGCTCGTTCGAACGCCGTCGCCGCTGCAGCGCTTGGCGCTTTGCGCGGTGCTGGCGGAAATTGCCAGCGGTCAAGTGGGCCACGAGCAACCTTTCTACGTCTCCCTTCACCCGATCGAAGCGTATCCGTCCGCATGGCAGCCGCTGCTGGGGTACCTGCTCGGCACGCCGCAATCGACATTCCGGTATCAGGAGGCGCTGGGAGTCCTTGAGTGCTCACTGCGCGACACTTCGAACCGTGGCGGCACGACCGGCAAGCGCCTGGCACTCGATGAGGAATTGTTGTCGTCCGTCAGGCAAGAGCATTGCGATGCGTTCCGGCGCCTGCGCGAGCATGACGAGGCGATGGAACGCTCGCTCGCTGCGGCCGAGCGTGCACATGCCGCCGAGCTCGCGGAGATCCACAGCTTGCGTGCACGCGCGCTTGAGTTGGAACAGGCGCAGCAGGTTGCCGAGAAGGAACACGAGAAACATTCCGGGTCGCTCAACAGTGCGCTGGAAGAATCCCGGGCGTATGCAACATCGCTCGAAGCGAGGCTGGACCGCGAAGCTTCGGACTTGCGCACGGAGCGCGAAGCAATGGAGGCCGCCCTGCGCGCCGCGACCGAGTATTCGGATTCGCTCAAGCGGTCGCTGGACACGTCGCGGGAATATGCCGATTCGTTGCGCGATTCGTTGCATCAATCGCAGGCGTACGCAAGTTCGCTGGAGGAACGCGTTGCGCGCGAGGAACGAGAGCTGGAGCTGGTACGGTCGGACCACGCGCGCATGCAGCGACGTTTCCGTCTGCTGAAATTCCTGTGGCCGCACACACCGGATGGTCGGAAGGACCCGCAATGACAGAGCCCGTCTTTTTCACCATCGTCTCGCGCAACTATCTTGCCTATGCGCTGACCTTGATGCAGTCGCTGGCGCAGCCGTACCCGGACGCGCCGCGGTATCTGTGCCTGGCCGACTCGCGGTCGGATGATCCGGCGCTCAATACCGAGCTGTTCGAAACGGTCACCATCGACCAGCTTCCATTGCCGCATTTCAACGCGTTCGTGTTCCGCTACGACATCATGGAGCTGAACACTGCGGTCAAGCCGTACATGTTCGCGTGGCTGCGCGAACGCCATCCCGGCGCGGGCATCGTCTATCTCGATCCTGACATCCTGGTGTTGCGCAGGCTGGAAAAAATCGAGCAAGCGTTCGCGCGCGGCGCGCTGGCCGTGCTGACGCCGCATCTGAACGCGCCGATCGAGGACGACCGTTTCCCGGACGAACTCTCAATCATGCGCAGCGGTGTTTACAACTGCGGCTTTGCCGCCATCAACGGCGCGCATTCGAAATCGGATGCGCTGATGGAATGGTGGGCGGACAAGCTTGAGTACGGCTGCTTCGTGGATCTCGAGGGCGGCCTGTTCACCGACCAGAAGTGGATGGACTTGGTGCCAGGGATGTTCCCGGACGTCACCATCCTGCGCGACGATGGTTATAACGTCGCTTACTGGAATCTGGCACAGCGCCCGGTCCGGCAGTTGCCGGACGGAAGTTTCACGGCCGGCGGGGTGCCGCTGGTGTTCGCGCACTTCTCGGGCGTGGTACTGGCGGATCCCAAGCGTTTTTCCAAGCACCAGAATCGCTTCGATGCCGACAGCATCGGCGGGCTGCGTCCTTTGTACGACCGCTACCTCGAGCTGTTGCGCATCAATGGCCATCGCGAGCATGCGCGGAAGGCATACGCCTACGGGACCTTCGCGGATGGCGAAAAGATCGCTCCCGTGTTGCGTCGGGTTTACCGGCGCTTGTTCGACGTACGTTCGGCACACCCCGTGCTTGATCCGCAAAAGATGGATCGAAGCTTGTTCAACCAGCCTTGCGACGAGCTTCCGCTCGACCACGCCCTGCCGGTCAGCCGCGTGATGTACGAAACCTGGTGTATGCGCACTGACCTGCAGGATGCATTCAATCTCCACGCGCGCGACGGACGGGATGGATTCGTCCGCTGGTTCCTGGCCGCAGCGAATGCGGAAATGGGCATTCCCGACCGGTACGTCACGCCGATTCGGCAAACCTTCATGGGCACGTCTTGCGCAAGTGATGCTGCGGCGGCGCAGCCGCAGGTCCGGCAGGCAGGCGAAGAGAGTGCAGCGGCGCCGACCCCTGCTCCGGCTGAGCCGGTGCGGCCCCCCCCCGCCCTTGCCACGGGCCTGCGTTATCGGCTGGGTCAGGCCGGGTTGCGTCTGCTGAATTGGGGCAAGCGGCATGCGCAATTGCAACGTTGGTACTCGCGTTTGCCGTTTGGCCTGCGCATGGCGTTGCGTCGCCGGGCGTATGCGTATTCCGGCGTGCCGTTGCCGCCGACACTGCCCGTGCATGCGCCGAGTGTGCGGCGCGAGCGCTCGCGCCGCACGGTGGATTCGTCCAGTGGCGTCAATCTTGTCGGCTACGCGCGCGGCGAATTCGGCATCGCCGAAAACGTTCGATCGTATGCCCGCGCGCTGGACCAGGCCCGCTATCCGTTCGTGATCCGGAATTTCGATGTCGGCGTGGCGTCGCGCCAGGGCGACCTTTCGATGGAGCGGCATTTCTCCGACGAGCTGCGCTATGCGACCAATGTGTTCTTCATCAATGCCGACCAGATGCATTTGGCCCGCGATTCCCTGGGCTCCCATGCATTCGCGGCGCGCCGCAACATCGGGTTCTGGGTATGGGAACTCGAGAAGTTTCCGGATGCCTGGCGCGATGCGTTCAAGCTGGTCGACGAGGTGTGGGCTCCCACTGAATATGTGCGCACCGCCATCGCCGCCTGCACCGGCAAACCCGTACTGCGCATGCCGAAGGCAATCGAATTCGAGACGCCCGTGGGAATGGATCGTGCGTATTTCGGCCTCGACGCCACCGCATTCACCTATCTCTACAGCTACGACTTCAACAGTTTTGCTTCGCGGAAGAATCCGGAGGCCGCGATAGCAGCGTTCCGGCAGGCCTTTGCGGACGGAAAGCAGGACGTGAGGCTGCTGGTGAAGTCGATCAACGGCACGCGTTTTCCGGACCGGATGCGGGCGCTTGCCGCGAGCGTGGCGGATGATCCGCGCATCGAGGTGCGTGACGGGTTCCTTTCGCGCGACGAGATGTTCGGCCTGCAGAATGCGGTGGACTGTTACATCTCCCCGCACCGCGCCGAAGGCTTTGGACTTGGCATGGCCGAAAGCATGTACCTCGGCAAGCCGGTGGTGGCGACCGGTTATTCCGGAAACCTCGATTTCATGGACCGCGACAACAGCCTGCTGATCGACTATCGCATGGTGGCGCTTCGCGACGGCGAGTATCCGTTCTGGCAGGGGCAACAATGGGCCGATCCGGACGTGGGCCATGCGGCGAAGTTGATGCGGCTACTGTACGACGACCGCGAACTCGCCCGCCGGATCGGCGGCAATGCGGCGCGCAGCATTCGCCGCAGCAATTCGCGCGCCGTATGTGCGGCTGCGGTCACGACACGCCTGGCGACCCCGCGGGAAGGGGCACCCGTGGCGGCCTTGCAGCGGCAGGGCGGCTGATGTGTTCCGTCGCATTGGGCGCAGGCGCAGGCGATGCCGGAAGCGGCGTTCGCCGGAAATCCCATTGCGGGTGACGAGCTCATGACCGATGGAAAGGTAGTCTTCGTCTATTCCTGCTTCCGCGCAGCGAGCACGTGGTTCTGGTCGCGCCTGCGCGAGCATCGCGGACTCTGCTGTTACTACGAAGTCTTCAACGAGCAACTGGAACGGTTGTCCCTTGCGGATATATCGAGCGTTCGGCCCGAAAACTGGCGTTCACGCCATCCTGACAGCGGGCCGTATCTGACGGAATTCGTTCCCCTGCTCGGTACGACGAGAGGCATCGCAGGATTTCCCGCGGAGCGTCCGTTGGGCAGCCGCTTCATTGGTCGCGCGGGTATCGAAGGTCCGCTTGACGGTGACGTGGAGGCGTACTTGGCAAGCCTCATCCAGGCTGCCGCAGAGTCCGGACGCGTGCCCGTCATCACGTGTACCCGCATGCTTGGCCGCGCGGCCGGACTGCGCATGGCTTTCGCCGGCACGCACATCCTGCTCGTGCGCAACCTTTTCGAGCAATGGAATTCGGTCTACGGCCAGTTGCGTTCGGGGAATGACTACTTCCTGCGGATGGTCTTCAACCAATTGAACTTCGGGCGCCAGGACAGGTTCTTCTCCTACCTGATGTCGATGTTTGACGAGCGCGACCAGGAATGCTTCGAAAACTGGATGCGGGACGAGAACTCGGATGCGGCGTTTTGCTGCTACATCGCGTCGCGCATTTATCTTCTGCTGATCACGCGGCGGCATTGCGATCTGGTGGTGGATGTCGCGTCGCTCGGCAACTCCGCTCGCCGGGGCGAAACCGGGGCCGCTCTCTCCCGCTTGCTCGGTGTGAGCGTCGATCTCGAAAATTTCAAGCAGCGCGTCGACTACCCGAAGCGGATCATCCAGTCACCCGCGGACTGTCGCAAGATGATCAACGAATTGCTGGAGCGGTGCCTGTCGGAGATTGATGCAACCGGCGACGAACGTGATTACGGACATCAGTTGGTCGAGGCGACGTGGGATGCCCATGCGTCGTTCATGGCTTACACGTCGGGTGCCCGCGAGCTGATTGAGCAGGATGCCCAGCGGATTGTCGAGATGGGTGCAGCCATGGCTTCGTTGACGAGCCGCCTGCGCGAGCTCGTGGATCAAGTCGCCCGTTACGAACGTGAAGCGGCAGCGCTTCGGCGGGGCGCCGAAGGGCGGCGTCTGCAGGCGGAAGCCGCCGAGGCCCACTTGCGGGCCTGCCGTCAGGAGATTGCAACGCTCGAGGCGCGGCTGGCCGATGCTCAACGTCAGTCGAGTTGAGCATGAATTGCAGCGACGCCGGCGCCCATTGGCGGATGGACGCCAGTCCTCCTGTGTGGGGCCGGCGACATCTACTTTCACCGGCCGCTGGCACTTCCGGTTCCGGTCTGGAGGCGATGGGGCCGCAATGCCTTATATACTCCGGCGCCATTGCCAATGTGCGGCCGCGATGACCGCGCGTTCCGGCGACTTGGGACGGACGTGTTGACGTTCGCGGCCGGATGGCAGAAATCTGATTTTGCCGAATTCCGACGGGTATTCGCGGCAGGTTCGTGCGTGCGGTGCGGTGCCATCGCCGCGGAACATGCGTGGCGCTCGTGATGATGCGGGGATAACACGTGGTTTTCAGTTCGGCGACATTCCTGTTTTTCTTCCTCCCGTGCGTGCTGGTGCTGTACTACCTCAGCCCGATGCGGCTGCGCAATGGGCTGTTGCTGCTGGCGAGCCTGGTGTTCTACGCGTGGGGCGAGCCGGTCTACGTATTCCTCATGCTCGGTTCGATCACGGTGAACTGGCTGGTCGGACTGCTGATGGCGAAATGCGCGGACACCCCGCGGGAACGGCAGGTACTCGCGCTCGGCATCGTGTTCGACCTGGTGGTGCTGGCGTACTTCAAGTACGCGGGATTCCTGGTGGCGGGCGTGCTTGCACAAATCCCGGGGCTTGCGCACATCGCCTCGGAATTCCACGCGCCGCGGCTGCCGATCGGCATTTCGTTCTTCACGTTCCACGCCATGTCCTACCTGGTCGACATCTACCGACGCCAGGCGCGGGCATTGCGTAATCCGTTGAACATGGGCGTGTACATCACGATGTTCCCGCAGCTCATCGCGGGTCCGATCATCCGTTTCCATGACGTGGCGGAGCAAATACTCAAACGCAGCAACACGCTGCCGCGTTTCGCGTCCGGCGTGGAGCGCTTCAGTTATGGCCTCGGCAAGAAGATGCTGATCGCCAATCCCATGGGCGCCGTGGCCGACTGGGCTTTCGGCCTGGACACGGCGCAGTTGCACACCGGTGATGCATGGGTCGGAATTGTCGCGTACTCGCTCCAGATCTATTTCGACTTTGCGGGGTATTCGGACATGGCCATCGGACTTGGCCGCATGTTCGGATTCGAATTCCTCGAGAACTTCAACTATCCGTATGTCGCCTCGACTGTCCAGGAATTCTGGCGACGTTGGCACCTGTCGCTGTCGGCCTGGTTCCGCGACTACCTGTACATACCGCTGGGCGGCAACCGCAAGGGCGATGTACGCACGGCCTTCAATTTGTTCACGGTGTTCATCCTGTGCGGCTTCTGGCACGGTGCCGGCTGGACCTTCATTTTCTGGGGCTTCTGGCACGGGTTGTTTCTGGCGCTGGAGCGAGGACGATGGGGGCGTGTGCTGGAAACCTGGCCGACCGCGTTGCGCTGGCTCTACACGATGGTCGTGGTGCTCATCGGCTGGGTTTTCTTCCGGGCCGAATCGTTCACGCACGGCTGGCAGTATCTGGTCACGATGACCGGCATGGCCCCCAGGCCCATGACCGGCACGGCGCTCGCGATCAAGTTTGCCTCGATCGACCGCTGGACAATGGCGGCAGCATTCGTGCTCAGCACACCCGTGTTCGCATTCATGGCACGCGATTACATCCAGCGCGGCTATCCAATCAAGGTGCCGCGTGGCGCGATCTACCAGTGGGCGATCGGCTTGGGCACGCGCATAGGCGAAACCTGGCTGCCTGCATTGCGGACAGTCGCGGTCGTGGCGATCCTGCTGGTGTGCGCAACCTATGTCGCCGCCGGTACCTACAATCCGTTCATCTATTACCGTTTCTGACCATGCCTGCCGCCAAGCCGAGACGAATTTTCTTTCCGGATCTGTTGCTGGCCCTGGTCATGTGCGCCTTCGTGCTGGTGCCGCTGATTTTTACGGGCTGGGGAGGTTCGCGCACGGATGTGTCATCGTCCGAAAAGCGCCAATTGGCGGACCTGCCGGCGTTCCCAAGGCGGTTTGGCGACTGGAAGCGATTCCCGAAGGCATTCGACGCGTTCGCGACGGATCGCTTCGGGTTCCGCCCGCAGCTGCTCGATGGCTACAAATGGATCGTGGCGGGGCTCTTCCACGATTCCATTTCGCCGCGGGCATTCGTGGGACGCGACGGGTGGCTGTTCGTTACCGGCTCCGGAAGCCTGGACGACATGCGCGGCGCGGATGCCTACACGGATGCCGAATTGGTGAACGCGGTTCAACAAATCAACGCCCGTGGCGAGTTGCTGGCGGTTCGACGCATTCCCTTCGGCTTTGTGGTGTTTCCAGACAAGCACACCATTTATCCCCAATACCTGCCGCCGGGGCTGTATGCCGGATTCGATCACCGGCGTTTGAATGCGCTGGACGAGGCCATGTCAAACACCGGTCATGATTACTACGTCGACACTTCCGATGCGCTGCGGGCGGATGCCCCGGCTTCGCCTTGTATCCTGTACTACAAATCCGACACGCACTGGAACCCTTGGGGGGCATATCTCGGGTATCGTGCATGGACCTCGAAGGACGGTGCCCGTCTTGGATTGAAACCTGTCGATTACCGCTTTGATCAATTCCGTACTCCGCTGCATCATGTGGATGGAGGGGATTTATTTTTGATGAGCGGCTACAAAACCCACGATATCGGAATATGGCCGCCAGCGGATGCGGCGTTCCACAAATCAAGGTGGGAGGTATCCGCGACAACATTGCGGCGCTTGCGTACGATACCGAGCCATTTGCAGGTTGCGGCTGGTTCGGGTAGCGGGAATGCACTGGTAATCCATGATTCCTTCATGGACTCGATTGCCCCCTACGTGTCTGCCAGTTACGAGACTTCCTGGTGGGTCTGGGCTTATCCGGATGATCAGGTATTCGGATGGCTGGTGGATAAGCTGTCGCCAGACTTTGTGCTCGTCGAGCGAGTCGAGCGGCTGACCGCCCGCTTCCCCCAAACCGATATTCCCGCGATGGTGCGCACACTCGGTGTGATCGGCCAGCCAGCGTCGGTGGACGGTGCAGGTCGCCTGCGGATCGGCACGGGAGACGACGTGTTCGCGCGGCCCGCCACAGATGTTTTGGGCGCGATGGACCAAGTCAAACGCGCAGGCGATCACGTGAGCCTGGCCGGCTGGGCAAAAATGGGGGCAGGTAGTCCTGCAGCGGTCGTCGTGGTTGCGAACGGCAAGGTCGTCGGCGAAGCGCCTGTGACACTGCACCGCGCCGACGTGGCGCGATCGGAGAAGAATCCGAAACTGGCTTGGTCCGGCTTCAATGTCGATGTGCCGGCGGAAGCGATCCGTGAGGCCGGCGACGTCCCACAGATATACTTCGTTGATTTCGATAAATATGGTGCATACAAGATGTCGAGCGCATTCATCCAGCGCCTGCACACAGTTGCGGAACAATCGAAATGATGGAGCGGCGCGACTATTCGGTCGTACCGCGCGGTCAGTTCGGCTTCATCGACCTGCTGCGTGGGCCCGCCGCGTTGCTGGTGCTGTACTCGCATTTCGTCGGCCAGTATCTGAGCTGGATCCACCAGACATACTGGCTCAAGGAATGGGTCGACAAACTGTTCGTGCGGCCGCTGGTGATCGTCGATCAATTCGGCCAACTGGGCGTGATGGTCTTCTTTCTGATCTCGGGATTCATAATCACCCACGTCGCGCGTTCGGAAAATCGCCTGCGCTTCGGAATCCGGCGGGTATTCCGCATCTATCCGGCCTATTGGCTGGTCGTAATCATCACCATTGTTTTCGGCATTTCGGACTCGGGGTTCCAGCTCGCGTGGCTGCACGATTGGCCGGACGTGCTGCGGATGGCAACCATCACCAATTATCTGCACAAGCCCCAGCACCTCGTGCTCGGGGTTGGCTGGACACTGCAGGTCGAAGTGATGTACTACGCGTTGATCGCCTGTGTCATGCCACTCATCCGGCGCGCGCCATTCTGGGCGCTGGTGGTGGAGCTTGCGTTCGTGTGCGCGGTGATCGCCAGCGCGCACCGTTTTGGTGCGGACTGGTATCTTTTCACGGCCAACGTGTGTTACCTGCCATACATGCTGACCGGACAGGCCATTTATTTTTACTGGGCTGGAGGTCTCACGGGCGGCCGTGCCTTGTTGCTGGGTTGGGCGTGCTATTTCGCGGCAGTATTCGGCATGTTCCAGGTACTGACCGATTTCCTGGAGCCGACGCAGTCACGTACGCTTTGCCTGGTACTGGCCCTCGGCATTTTTGTCTGGGCCTTGAACTACGGCCACAAGATCGGCCTCATGCGTGTGCCGAAATTCTTCTCTGACATCAGCTACGCGCTTTATCTCATCCATGGACCGCTCGGTTTCCTGGTTCTCGCAAAACTTCGGCCCCTCATCGGCTACGGCAATGCGGCGTTGATCGCCACCATCGCATCGATTGCGTCCGCGGCGGCTATTCACTATGTCCTGGAACGTCCGTGCATCCGCCTGGGCCGCAATCTGTCCGACCGCTTGAAGAAGCGCACACCGATCATTGCGGAGGCTTGAACCGACTCTGACTGCGAGACGCGTGCCGCGCTTCGTTTCGCTTCCAGGGGTGAACTGGGGTGTAAAGCGGAGTGAATCAGAAACTGGAGAGATACAGAAATGCTGAAGGGTTCGATCGATGCCGTGCACAACGGTCATTGCCACGGCTGGGCTATGGATCCGGAAACGCCGGCTTCCATCGAAGTGGAGTTGTTCGTCGATGGAAAATCCATCGGCCGGGGATTCGCGGACCGCTATCGAGCCGATCTCGAGCAGGCGGGGTTGCGGGACGGACGACTGGCATTCTCGATCCGGGTACCGGAGGCGTTGCACGACGGGCGCGAGCACCTAATCGAGATGCACAGCATCGATGGACGCGTGATCACGGCGCGTGAAAACATGCGCATGACGCCCGGGTTTTCGGTCGCCGAGTTCGAACGTGGTGCGCCCTGGATCGATCGGGATGAGGCTATGTTCGAGGCGACCCTTGCCGCCTTGTGCAGTGCCGGAGGCGCCACTGCAGAAGACGCGTCGAATCTGCGTTTTTTTCGGGAGCATGGCTGGCTGGTGCTGGAGCAAGCTGTGCCCCATGCACTCATTGATGCAGTGCTAGATGACGTCGAATCAGCGTGGCGCGATTTGCCACCGCAGCTTGTGTGGCGCCGGGGTCTGGACGCGCCAGTCCGGATGGATGAGATGGCGCGCGAATCCGGCTTCCGCGAAGCGTCCGTGCGCTATCTGGACTTCCACAATGCATCCGAGGCCGCGGCTGAAATCATGATGTTGCCGGCAGCATTGCATTTTGCAGAGCTCTGCTTTGGCGAAAAAATCGCGGCGATGCAGACATTGCTGTTCGAGAACGGTACCCAGCAAACCGAGCACCAGGATTTCGCTTACGTGCACTCCCTGCGTCCGGCGTGCCTCATGGGTGCCTGGGTTGCCATGGAAGATGTGCGGGCAGAGGCCGGTCCGCTGTTTTACTGGGATCGCTCGCACCGCAAGGTGCCGAAGTATGTGTTCGAAGACGGTACGGTCATCGTCGACGGCTACGGCCCGCAGGTGCAGGCTTTTTCGGGATATCTTGAAAAGACGTGCCGCGAGCGAGGACTCGAGCGTCTGGTATTCACGCCCAGGAAGGGTGACCTGCTGCTGTGGCATTCGGCGCTCGTGCATGGTGGAATGCCCCGCAACAATCCCGCATTGAGCCGCAGGAGCATGGTGTCTCACTACACAACACAAGCAGCATATCCTTACGACCGGCGCGCGCCGAACGAGCCGCCTCTCCGCATCGAGCGCAACGGCGGTGTCTACTATGGCGCATGTGGAGCGGCGCACATAGAAAATCGCTACCCGCTCGAAGTGCCCAAGTGATCCAGCAATCCGGAAAGTGCAATTTACGGCGCCCCCCGGATGAACATGGACCAATCGACATGCGTACTCGGAAAAAATTTGTCTTGTTTGCTATCGCACCTCTCATCCTGCCATTTTTGGGTGGTTGTGGCGATTCACACCCGATCTCTCCCGTTTCGGGCGGAAATGCTGCGGTGCCAGATGTCCAGCCCACGCAGGGAAGATTTGCGGCCATAGGTCCAAACGTCCTCGCCCGGAGCGCAGAACCCGTCGCCAACTGCAATCTCGACGCCATCGATGGTGTGCCGCCGGGCAGCAAACCCTTGCAACGCAACGAGAATGCGTTATTCGCCGGCTGGGCTGCCAATCAGGAAGGCGCCGCTGTACCCGGGGTCGTGGAAATCGTGTTACATGGAGCTCGCGATTTCGCGGTGCTGTCAGCTACCGGCATGCCGCGGCCAGATGTCGCGACCGCCAATCACCAGCCCGGCCTTGCCAATGCTGGCTACGCACTTGAAGCAGACCTTTCGGCAGTGGTGCCGGGGAAATATCAGATTGTGTTACTGTACCAAGCAGGCAGTCAGTCGCTTCGATGCAACCTGGCTGCAACTCTGGTGGTGCGTTGAGGTTGCCGGCAATTCGTCCTGGGTGCACAACCTGCAATACGCTTGTCGAACGGGGCGAGGGGATCTTGCTCCGCGACGGATTCGGGAGAGTGATGCGAGTTGCCCATGACATTCGGGCCACACCTTCTCCATATCGACGCTAGATGCGCACATTCCGGGGAGTCGAGTCATGAGATTCGTGCGTGAGTCTGGTGGAAGTCAACTGGGTTCCGTCCGTTTCCTCTCGCTTGGCTGGGGCATCGGCCCGTTGATCGCAATGGCCACTGCGGCTGCGGGGGTCCCCTGTATCAACTTCTTCACCGAGATGCAAGCGAAGATGTTTTCGCACGCGATATCTTCGAGTGTGAATTGCAGCCTTGACAGGGTCAATCAAGGCGCCGCGCAGGGGGCCGCGATCGATCACGCCGGCAAGGTCAGTTTCAACGGCTGGGTAGCCGATATCGGCAGCGGCAAAATACCCGCCGATTTCTCGCTGGTTCTCAGCGGTGATAGGGATTATTACGTGAAAGGTTCCACGGGCCGCAGCCGTCCGGACCTAGTCGCCACTTGGAATAACCCTGCTCTTGAAAAAGCGGGATTCCATGTCACGGCATATCTTGCAAACATGCCAGTGGGTGATTATCAAGTAATGATTTATTATTACATGAATGGAAAGACAATGGCTTGCCCTACAAACGACACCATTTCGGTACAGTGACCCAAAGAGTAGATGTCTATGTTTGTCGCAGACTATGGGCGAGCTACGCGAAATTTCCAGCAATCCCAATTCGCGCATCAAGGCAGTTTTTTCCGAGTGGTTGCGGCCGATTCGGCCGAGTGAAAGGAATATTGGAGTGACTTATCCAGAAAAGTTGAAGCGATGGATGACGCTGGCAAACCGGAATGCCGAGCGGTTGAGCGTATGGGTTTGTTTCCTCACCGCACTGCTGACAACTTTCGCCTTGTACCCTGGGTGGTTGTTTTTCGACAGTGCGCAGCAGTGGGGGTGGGCAAGGCAGTTCGCCAACGGTGGCTGGCCTTCCAGCCTCAAGAGCTATCAGATCACAAACCACTGGCCGATCTTCAACACCATCATCAAGGTGCCGTTTTACCAGTTGACCCATGAGACAGGGTTTTACATCCTGGTTCAGGCATTTCTGTTCAACCTCTCGCTCTATTTTGTCGGGCGGGCCTTGATAGGAAGGCAAACGCTCTGGCTGCTGGTTTTCACGATCGTGATGGTTGTCTCTCCCATCAGCCTGAACATGGCGGTTTTCCACTCCTCGGACACCATAGTCGCATTTTGTGCCTTGGTGATGCTGGCCATGCTCGTCGACGACCAGGTCAGGCCTTGGCAACGCGCGCTATGGATAGGCGTGGCGGCAGTAGTTATGTCGTTGGTACGTTACAACGCGCTCACCGCCGCAGTTCCCTTGGTCATACTGTTCTATTGGGCCATCCGAGACAAATGGAGCCGGGCACAGTCGAAATGGGCAATTATTGGCATTTTGCTGGCAACGGTATTAGGCGTAATCGCTGCCCGCTCCTACGAACATACGGCTTACCGTAGACCTTCCGTGGTGGAGGGTCCGATGCTGCGAATGCTCGAGGCATCGCGTTTGACCTCCGATCCGGCCATTCATGCCGTCGTGGATCCCCGTATCAAGATCAACCCCAGGCTGCGACAGCCGCTTGGGCCGGACTGCTACATCTATGGCTACTGGTGCGCGCAAATCGGTGGGCCATGGGAAGGCCTGTCGACGCACGTGGTTATGCGGACATACCTGCATTTCATGGTCCATCATCCGTGGACTTTTCTACGCGTCAATTCGCATTTTGCATGGTATGCGATGGGGTTGGGCGCGCCGTTGCAGGCGAGGCAATTGGGCCGGACGGATATCTTTGAACCTTTCCCCGCTGCTCGCATGGTTTTCAACCACAGGCGTTTCGCGATGTTGTCCGCCTTTCGGGGCACATTGGATCTATTCGACGGGCTTGCGTCGCGTGCCTACATCATCTTCCTGGCTGGACTGGTCGCAGCAGCCCTTCTTCGAAGACGCTGGATATTCATCGGATACTTGGTGCTTTCCATAGGCTATTCGGTACCAATCATTCTGCTGGCAAGCGACACCATTTTTCGTTACATGTTCCCGGTCATAATGCCCGGAATGGCGATTTTCGTGGCCGGTTGCTGCGTGCTGCTCCAGAAAGGATCGCGCGAAGTGCATGCCCGCGCGCTCACCGACGGCACGTGGCAGGCACTCACGGTTGCACACAATCGCCTGACCCAGCCATTTCGTCTCTTCCGTTCGCGGCGGCGGGGGCCGTGACGCTGTCGCCGGATTGCTGCAATCGGGCAAGTTTGACCTGCTCCAGAACGTCTTCCAGCAGTAACCTGTTGATGCGGACGAGGTCGGCCACGATGCCGAGGGTGAAGGAAATGAATGCGGCGATCAGCAGGACGGTTCCCACTACCAGGGATCGAATATGTTGAGGACCGAATATCAAGTATTCTCGAACCGTCAATGCCTTCCATAGCACGTGCACGAAGGGAGCGAGTCCCAGCAGCAGAAACGCGAATCCGAGGCTGAGAAACACCGCGTACGGCTTGTACATGATGAATGCCCGTACGATGGTCACGGCCGAACGCCTGACATGTTGCCAGTTGGACTTGAACTGACGCGATTCACGCAACTTTTCGTTGGTGGGTATCGCGACGTAACTCAACGCGTGATGTTTGTGCGCGGCCTGGATGGTGGTTTCCGTCGCGAAGCTGTACTCGGCGATAATGTTGAGCTGCATCGCAGCCTTGCGGCTGTAGGCCCTGAACCCGCTGGTCGCGTCCGGAACGCCGGTCCCGGCGGCCAGGTTGAGCACCCAGGTTCCGAGTCTCTGCAGAAACTTCTTGGCCGGGGAGAAGTGTTCGATGCTTTGCGTGTCGCGGTCGGCGATGACCGTGTCCGCCTTGCCGTCGAGAATGGGCCGGATCAGTTCCGGAATGCGTTCCTGCTTGTATTGATTGTCGCCATCGGTGAGCACGATGATGTCGGCACCGAGCTCAAGCGCGCGAACCAAGCCATCTCGGAACGACCGACTGAGGCCCTGGTTCTTGCGGTGATGCACGAAGTGACGTACGCCGAGCCGCCGGGCAACTTCCACCGTGCGGTCGGTACAGCCGTCGTCGATGATCAGCAGCTCGATGCAGTCAACGCCATCGATGTGCTTCGGGATGCTCCCCAGCACGAGAGGCAGCGTGCCTTCTTCGTTGAGGCATGGGATCATGATGATCAGTTTCACAATGACCTCTTGTTGTCCGTAACCGGGAAATTAAAGTTCATGACTGATGCAGTCGATCGGTTTTCGATGGAAGCGGCCCGGCCTCTCGGAGATACGCGTCCGTGAAGAACCCCTGGCGCGGCGTACTGCGAATCGCCATTCTGCTCGTGACGATCGCCATCTTTGCAGGCTACACGTACGAGCATCCTGAATTGCTGGACCGGCTCGGCCGCATGTCCCCGGATGTGGTGGTCACTCTGCTATTGCTGTACATCGTGTGGTTCGCGGCACTGGCCCTGACGGTGCAGATGACGCTGGGGCTGTGCCACGCGCAGGTCAGGGCGTCGGAGCTCGGTCTGCTGACGGCGTATTCCACATTGATGAACTTCTTCGTCCCCGGGCAGAGCGGACTCATTGTACGGGGAGTCTACATGAAGAAGCAGCATGGACTCGCCGTGAAGCGCTACCTGCTTGCGTCGCTAATCTACTATGCGTGCTACGCGGTCATTAGTGCATTCATGCTGCTGGTTGCCAGCCGGCCATGGTGGCAGACCGTCGGCGGTCTGGCCTTGGCCGGACTGGGAAGTTTCGTGGTGGTACGGTGGTACGAACGTCGTTCGGAAGCTGGCACCATGGGACTGGACCTTGGTTTGCGGAGCCTCGGCCTGTTGCTGTTCGCCACCGCCGTGCAGGCGTGCGTACAAGTCGCCGTGTACGGATTCGAGCTGCATGTCGTCGAACCCGGGATTCGGTTCTCGCAAGCACTGACATTTACCGGTGCGGCTAATTTTTCGCTGTTCGTGGCATTGACCCCGGGCGCGATAGGCATCCGGGAATCGTTTCTCTACTTCAGCCGCGAGCTTCACCATGTCGGTACGGCTACGATCGTGGCCGCAAGCGTGCTCGACCGGACTGTATTCATGCTGCTCCTTGCTTTGCTGTTCGTGGTATCGATCGTCTTCCACGCAAAGCGAGCATTGAAGATCAACTGAGCGCTGTGCTGCCGGACGCGCGCCCGGACTACGTCGGCTTCTCGGTTCAGCAGTTCAATGCGAGGTCTCTTCCATGGGTTGGTTGCTGCGTCCGCGCGCACCGGCGCTCCAGTACGACACGCACGGAATCTTGCTCCGGTCGCAGCGCTCCGCGTATCTGCGCGTGATTTCGGTGACCTCTTCCATGAGTCCATCGTTGAGGGTGACGGGGTCGAGACCCAGATGCAAAAAACGATCGTTGGCCACGTGAAGATCGTTCTCGTCATCCTCGTTGCGCGGATTGGGAATGTGGTCGATTTTCGTACCGGTGCGATCCGCGATCATTTTTGCCAAATCGCGTACACGATGGCATTCGGTCATCTGGTTGAAAATTTGCACGCGGTCCCCCTTGGCTGGCGGGTTTTCGAGGGCCAATTGAACGCACTTGACAGTATCGCGGATATGGATGAAGGCGCGGGTTTGGCCGCCCGTGCCATGGACGGTGAGCGGATAACCGATTGCAGCCTGCATCAGGAAACGGTTGAGCACCGTCCCGTAGTCGCCGTCGTAGTCGAACCGATTGATCAGGCGCTCATCCAGTTTGGTCTGCTCGGTTTGCGTGCCCCAAACGATGCCTTGGTGCAGGTCGGTGACGCGAATCTTGTCGTTCTTGTTGTAGTAGTAGAACATCAGAGCATCCTGGGTCTTGGTCATGTGGTAGATGCTGCCCGGGTTAGCCGGGTACAGGATTTCGTTCTCGACCAGTTTGCCGTCATCGGTCTGAATCTTGACCTTGAGATAGCCCTCGGGAATCTTCATGCCTGCGGTGCCGTAGCCGTACACGCCCATGGTTCCGAGATGGGCCACGTGGATGTTCTGACCGCATTCGACGATGGCGGCCAGCACATTGTTGGTCGCATTGAGGTTGTTGTTGACGGTGTAACGCTTGTGACGGCTCGACTTCATCGAATACGGCGCGGCGCGCTGCTCGGCGAAGTGGACAATTGCGTGGGGCTGCCATTCTTTCAGCAAGTCAAGCAGGCGCTGATAGTTCACGGCGACGTCGAAGTTGTGAAAGCTGATATTCTTGCCACTGACTTCCTTCCATGCGCGCAGTCGTTCACCCATGGGACGGATCGGCGTCAGCGAATTTGCTTCAAGCTCATTGTCTATGTTGCGCCGCGAGAGATTGTCGACAATGGCAATGTCGTGGCCTTCGGCGGAAAGGTGCAATGCCGTGGGCCAGCCACAGAAGCCGTCGCCGCCGAGGATGAGTACTTTCATTGTTGATCTCCTGTATTTCGAGAAGTGGATTTTTCTGCTGCCGTTCCCCGCGCGATTGACCGAATCGCTGGCTGCTTCCGGGATCGGCTTGGGCACGCTGGTCGATGGTGTGTTGGAAAGCCGCTGCAGTGCGGAAGAATGGGCTGCTCGCCGCAAGCGGCCGGTGGAAGGATCCACGTGCAAGCCGCACTCCTTTACAGCATCCCGTTCCCACCACCACCGGCCCGCGCGCGAATCCTCGCCAGGACCGACGGCCCGCGTGCACGGCGCACAGCCGACGCTGGGGTAGCCTTTGTCGTGCAGCGCATTGTAAGGGACCGAGTGGTCGTGAATGTATGCCCAAACCTGACTGGTGGTCCAGTCGATCATCGGGTTGAACTTGTACAGGCCGTTTACGTCGTCCCACGCCTTCTCGGCCATGCGCGCGCGCGACGTGGCCTGTTCACGCCGCACGCCAGTCAACCATGCCTTTCTCCCCTCAAGAATACGGCGTAACGGCGCCACCTTGCGGATCGCGCAGCACTCCCGGCGCAGTTCGACGCTCTCGTAGAACGCATTGGGGCCGTGCTGCGACGTCCAGGCTTCGATCTCCGCCGGATCCGGCGCAATCATCCGAATGGCAGGACCGTAGCGCTTGTGGATGCTTTGCGCCAGCGCGTAGGTTTCCTCGGGCAAACGGCCAGTGTCCAACGTGATGATCTC
>DASZTT010000104.1:0-1898 GCA_035547895.1 Rhodanobacteraceae bacterium | reverse complement strand
TGGACGCCGACACGCAGTTGCCGCCCGAAGCCGGCCGCAAACTGGTCGAAACGATGGCGCACCCGCTGAACCGTCCATGGTTCAGCAAGGGCTCGCGCCGCGTCGTCGAGGGCTACGGATTGCTGCAGCCGCGCATCTCGGTGACCTACGAGAGCGCGCGCCCGAGCCGGTTCGCGCGCCTGTACAGCGACGCGACGGGACTCGACCCGTACACGCGCGCGGTGTCGGACGCGTACCAGGACCTGTTCGGCGAAGCCTCGTTCGTCGGCAAGGGCATCTACGACATCGACGCCTTCAGCCGTTCGGTAGGCACGCGCTTTCCGAACGATCTGATCCTGTCGCACGACCTGCTGGAAGGTTCGTACGCACGCACCGGGCTGGTGAGCGACATCGAGCTGATCGAGCACCAGCCGAACCGCTATTCGGTGGACGTGCGCCGCCGCCACCGCTGGACGCGCGGCGACTGGCAGATCGTGCAATGGCTGTTGCCGATCGTGCCGGGGCCGCGGCGGCGCGGCCTGCGCAACATGCTGAAGGCGCACCATCGCTGGAAGATCCTCGACAACCTGCGGCGCGGACTGGTACCGCTGGCGATGTTGGTACTGCTGCTGCGCAGTTGGGTGCTCACCGACGTGCCGGTCTACTGGACGCTGGTGCTGGTCGCGTTCCTGCTCGGGCCCACCTTCCTCACGGCGCTGGTGCAGGTGGTGCGCAACGCCTGGTCGCGGGTGCCGCCGCGGCGCTGGCGCAACACCTGGCGCGGCATCCGCGACGTGCTGCTGCGCGAGCTGTTCGCGATCGCGACGCTGCCGTTCGAGACCCTGCTGAACCTCGATGCGATCGGGCGCAGCGCCGGGCGCCTGCTGTTCACGCGCAAGCATCTGCTCGAATGGACGCCGATGACCGACGCGGTGCGCGGCGCGGCCAACAGCCTCGCGGGCTACCTGCGCCTGATGTGGGTGGCGCCGGCCATGGCGATCGTGGTCGGCGTGGTGGTCGGCATGCGCGCGCCGCTGTCGCTGCCGGCGGCATTGCCGTTCCTGGTGCTGTGGTTCGCCGCACCGGGCATCGCGTGGTCGATCAGCCGCACGCCGCCGCGCCCGCCGCTGCCGCTGGATACCACGCAGCGCGCGTTCCTGCACGGCGTCGCACGACGCGTGTGGCACTGGTTCGAGACCTTCGTCAACGCCGGCGAAAACTGGCTGCCGCCGGACAACTGCCAGATCTTCCCGGCTGAGCAGATCGCGCATCGCACCTCGCCCACCAATGTGGGCATGGCGTTGCTGGCCAACCTCACGGCGTGCGACTTCGGCTACATCACTTACGGCGAGCTGTTGCGGCGCACCGCCGCGACGCTCGACACGCTGCACAAGCTGCCGCGCCACCGCGGCCACTTCTACAACTGGTACGACACGCTGACGCTGGAGCCGCTGACGCCGCGCTACGTCTCCAGCGTGGACAGCGGCAACCTGATGGCCTGCCTGCTGGTGCTGGCCAGCGCGCTCGAACACATCGACGACGAGCCGCTGGTCCCGCGCACCCTGGGCAGCGGGCTGCGCGACTGCGCGCGGTTGCTGGGGGCGGAACTGATCAACGTAGAAGCGCGCGACCCGCATGCCAATCTCGCGCTGGCGGCAACGTTGAACAAACTCGACACGCTGATCGCCGATGCGGTCGGCAACGCCGACAACCTGCCCGTGCTGCACGGCCTGCTGGCGCGCATCGACGCCGAAGCCGAACGGCTGGTGGCGCTGAACGCGGCGAACGGCATCACCGGCGAATTCGCGGCATGGGCCGACGCGCTGGCGCAACAGGCGACCGCGGCGAGCGAGGAACTGGACGAGCTGGCGCCGTGGCTGGCGCTCGGCGACTCCGGCAGCGACGATCCCGCGGCGCGC
>DASZTT010000103.1:0-7830 GCA_035547895.1 Rhodanobacteraceae bacterium | reverse complement strand
AACGCGGGCGCCGCGATCAATACGGCCGACGACGAATACGAAGCGCTGCCTTCGCCGGACGGCCAGCGTCTGCTCGTGGAGGCCGATGGCTACTACATGGCGGAACTCGAAAACGGCCGGTGGTCGCCCAAAAAGAAATTGGGTCCGGACGTGAACGCCAACGGCACGGAGATCGGAGCGCTGTTTTCGCCCAGTGGGAAATCGTTGCTGTTCGCGCGCGACACCAAAGGGCCGCTGTCCGGCGAATTTTTCCTGTGGCAACCGGATGGCCCGGAAGCGTGGCCGCCCGTTTGCCGCAATCAGAAAATCAAGCCTGCGACCTGAGCGCGCGGATCCCGATTCAGTCTTCCTGCGGAATCAGGATCCACAGGATGATGTAGACGAGAATGCCGGGAAACGCGGCGGAAAAGACCGACACCAGCACGTAGATGATTCGCGCCAGCGTGGGGTCGAGACCAAAGTAGTCGGCGAGACCGCCGACCACGCCGGCAATCATGCGGTTACGGCGGGAGCGGCGAAGCGGTGGGCGGGTGCTCATGTCGTGCTCCTTTGCGGCAACACTCTAGCGCATCACTTCGTGCGTTTCGCGAGCCATTCATGGATCGCCGGCGGCACCTCGCGCTGCGCGCGGCCGGAGACGTAGATGCCGATGTGGCCGCCCTTGAATGCGAGCTGGGTGTAATCCTTGGTGCCGATGTGCTCGCCCAGCGGACGTGAAGCCGATGGCGGCACCAGGTGATCCTGCTCGGCAAAAATATTGAGCACCGGAATCGTGATGTTCCTGAGGCTGATCGGCTTGCCGCCGATCTCGAGTCCGCCCTTCACCAGCTTGTTGCCCTGGTAGAAATCCTTGATGAACTGGCGGAACGCCTCGCCGGCCTGGTCGGGTGAATCGAAGATCCACTTTTCCATGCGCAGGAAGTTTTCCAATTCCACCTTGTCGTCGAGGATGTCCAGCATCGCGACGTATTTCTGCTGGTTCAGGCGCACCGGCTTCAACGTGAGGTAGCACCAGTTCATCAGGTCCGCCGGCACGTTGCCCAGCGTATCGACGAACAGGTCCACGTCCATGCCGCGCGTCCAGTGCGACAGCATGTTCTCCTTCGTGTGGAAGTCGACCGGCGTCACCATCGTGATCAGGTTCTGCAACTTGTCCTGGTGCAGCGAAGTGAAGCACAGCGAGAACGCACCGCCCTGGCAGATGCCGAGCAGGTTGATTTTTTTCACGCCGGCGTGCTTCGCGACTGCGGCGACGCAGCGGCGGATGTAGCCGTTGATGTAGTCGTCCAGCGTGAGCCAGCGGTCGGCGCCGTCGGGGTAGCCCCAGTCGATGATGTAGACGTCCTCGCCCAGCGCCAGCAGGTTCTTGACCAGCGAGCGGTCGTCCTGCAGGTCCACCATGTACGGACGATTGACCAGCGCGTAGCAGATCAGCAGCGGCGCCTTCGCGGTGGGTTTGCCCTTGCCCTTGTAGCGGTACACGACCACCTTGTCTTCGGTGTAGATCGCTTCCTTGTCGGTCGCGCCGTAGTCGACGTCTTCCACTTCGCGCAGCGTCTTGAAGCTGGCAGCGAGCTTCTGCTGGGCGCGCATGGCTTCGTCCAGTGCGCGCTTGGGATCGATGCGGATGGGTTCCATCGCGATTACTCCTTGGCGGCGGATTTGCGGGGCGCAGTCTTGCGCGCCGGCTTGGCGGCGGACTGCGGATTGCCGGCCTTCAGTCGCTCGACTTCGGCGCGGAGCGCCGCGACTTCGGCGATCAGTTCCGGCAGCGCTTCGGCGTGGTTTTTGGCATTCCGATGCAGGGCATGCAGGCGCTTGCCCATGCTGTCGATCTCGGTGCGCGTCGGCATGCCGAGATCGGTGGCCACGCGCTCGACTTCCTTCTGCACGTTCTGGCGCACGCGCATCTGCGCGTTGACCAGCGCGCCATAGACCTCACGGAATTCGTCGGACAGTGCGACCTCGGCGTAGGCGTCTTCCGCCGCGTCCACCCACAGGTCGTACAGGCCGCGTGCCGAATCGATCTGGCGGCCGGGTTCGCCACGCTCTGCCAGCTTGTCTTCGAAGACCTCGAATGCCCGTCGGCTGGCGCGCGCGATCAGCGCGTTGTAGCGGTTGGTCTCGCGCTGGTAGTCCAGCCAAGCCTTGCCCATCTGCTGGTAATGCTCCTGGTGCTCGCGGGCATAGCCGAATGCAGGCAGGTCCAGCAACGCGCGCGCCTCGCGCATCGCCGGCTGCATGGTTTCTGCCATCTGCTCGAAACCCTTGGCGCCGTGCCCCGTCAGCTCGCGCAGTGCGCGGGCGAGCGGATTGTCCAACAGTGCTGCGTCGGCACCCGGGAAGTTGAATGACTCGCGGACCTTGTCGGACCAGGCCTGCGGATCGGCGTTGCCGTCCACGCCTTTTTCGGCGAGCGCCTGCAGCAGCGAGAAGTAACTGCGCGCGCCCGCCAGCAGGCGCTCGACCACTTCGCTTTGCGCTTCGCCGGTCTTGCCTGCGTCGAACATCCGCGACCACTGCTCCAGCCCTTCATGCCACGGCGCCTTGTCGGCCGGAGCATCCCCGCCGGTCACCCCGAACGCCTTGCGCGTGGCGTCGTTCCACGCGTTCCAGTACTGCTGCGACATCGCCTGCCAATCGTTCTGCGGGCGCGTCTGGTCTTGGCCCTTGGCCATGGCACGATCTCCGGAAATCAGTGCCGCCTATGGTAGTCGCGGCCATGCTGCGCCGCAACAAAGTTCAGCGCAACGAGGCGTTGATCTTCGCCAGCGCCGCCGAACCGGGGCAAAGTTCGTGCTCGCCCAGCGTGTTGAAAGCCACCGGCGCCGTGTCGAGGTGCGCGTGCAGGTCGGGTGCTTTGGGGTCGACGTACAGCAAGCCGGTGACGATCTCTCCACGTGCCTGGCAGGCGTGCAGGTAATTCATGGCCGCGACGCGATCGCCGGTATCGTGGGCATCCGGCAATTTGCGCAGCCGCAGCACGCTGCCGTCGTGCTGGCGCACCTCGCGGACTTCGCCGGGCGGATATTCCACCGTGATTTCCGCGCGCGGCGAAATGAAGTCCATCCGGCACAATGCGTGATTGTGCTCGCGCACGTAGTCGTAGCTCTTGGTGCTGCCGGGATGGTTGTTGAACGCGACACACGGGCTGATGACGTCCACGAACGACGCACCCCTGTGCGACATCGCGGCCTTGAGGATCGGCACCAGTTGCGTCTTGTCGCCCGAAAAGCTGCGTGCGACGAAACTCGCGCCCAGTTGCAGCGCCATTCCGACCATGTCCACCGGCGCGTCGGTGTTGATCGCGCCCTTCTTCGACTTGCTGCCGGCATCGGCGGTCGCGGAAAACTGGCCCTTGGTGAGTCCGTACACGCCATTGTTCTCGACGATGTACACCATGTCCACGCCGCGCCGGATCGCGTGCACGAACTGGCCGATGCCGATCGATGCGGAATCGCCGTCCCCGGAAATGCCGAGGTACAGCAGCTCGCGGTTGGCGAGATTGGCGCCCGTGAGCACGCTGGGCATGCGCCCGTGCACCGCGTTGAAGCCGTGCGAAGCCGAAAGGAAATACGTCGGCGTCTTGCTGCTGCAGCCGATCCCGGAGATCTTCGCGACCCGATGCGGCTCGATGTCCAGTTCCCAGCAGGCCTGGATGATCGCGGCGGAAATCGAGTCGTGCCCGCAGCCCGCGCAGAGCGTGGAAATCGCGCCTTCGTAGTCGCGCCGGGTGAAGCCGACCGCATTGCGTTGCAGCGAGGGATGGTGCAGCCTGGGTTTGGGGAGGTAGGTCATAAATGACGGGCTCAAAATTTTTTGACGTCATTCCGGCGAAAGCCGGTAGAGCCGCGAACGGCCCCGCAATGACGCCATTTTTTCGCGGCCGATCTCTTGAAGCGATCGATCAGTAACATCGCGTCACGCCACCTTTCCGCCGCGCAGCGGCCGCACTTCCGCCTTGCCCATGCGCTCGCCGATCGCCTTCGCGATGAAACGCGCGGTGATCGGCGTGCCGTCGTAGTGCAGGATCGGGACAAGGCGGGCGGGGTCGATTTCGAACTGTTCGATCAGCAGTGACCGCAATTGCCCGTCGCGGTTCTGCTCGACCACGAAAACGGAATCGTGGGCTTCGATGAATTCACGCACGGAATCGGCGAACGGATAACCGCGCACCCGCAGCGCATCGACGTGCATGCCGTCGGCATCGAGTTTGGCGATGGCCTCGGCCATCGAGGGTGAGGTCGAGCCAAAATGGATCACGCCGTGCTTCGCGGAATGCGGCGCCTTGTGCAGAACCGGCTGCGGCAATAGCGCTCTTGCGGTTTCCAGCTTGCGCTGCAGCCGCTGCATGTTCTCGATGTAGTCTTCGCCGCGCTCCGAATATTTCGCGTCGGCATTCTTGCTGGTGCCGCGGGTAAAGAAACTGCCGCGCGTCGGATGCGTGCCCGGATAAGTGCGGTAGGGGATGCCGTCGCCATCCACGTCCCGGTAACGGCCGAACGGCACGCCGGCTTCGAGCTGCGCGGTCGTCAATACCTTGCCACGATCGTAATGGCGCGCGTCGTCCCACTCGAACGGCTTGCACAAGCGATGATTCATGCCGATGTCGAGGTCGCTCAGCATGAAGACGGGCGTCTGCAAGCGGTCGGCAAGATCCAGTGCCTTGGCTGCGAATTCGAAGCATTCGTATGGATCTTCCGGAAACAGCAGCACGTGCCTGGTATCGCCATGCGACGCATGCGCGCAGAACGCAACGTCCGATTGCTGGGTCCGCGTGGGCATGCCGGTGGACGGCCCGCCGCGCTGCACGTCCACCAGCGTCACAGGAATCTCGGCGAAGTAGGCGAGTCCGATGATCTCATTCATCAGCGAAATGCCGGGACCGGAGGTGGCGGTGAACGCGCGTGCGCCATTCCAGCCTGCACCGGTGACGATGCCGATCGACGCGATCTCGTCCTCAGCCTGCACGATCGCGTAGTTGTGCTTGCCGGTTTCCTTGTCGACACGCAGCCTGGCGCAGTATTTCTGGAAGGCCTCGGCCAGGGACGACGACGGCGTGATCGGATACCACGCGCACACCGTGGCGCCGCCGTAAACCATGCCGAGCGCGGCGGCACTGTTGCCGTCCACGAAGATGCGGTCGCCCACGTTGTCACGGCGCTCGATCTTCAAGCCGATCGGCTTCAGGTGTTGTGACGCGTAATCGCGCCCGAGGTCCAGCGCGTGCACGTTGGGTTCCAGCAAGGCCTGCTTGCCCCTGTACTGCTCGCCGATCAGCCCGACGATCACCTCGCGTTCGATGCCGAGCAGCACCGACAGCGCACCGAGATACATGATGTTCTTGAACAATTGCCGCTGGCGCGCATCGTCCCAGGTCTGGTTGGCGATGTCGGTGAGCGGCACGCCGATCACGCTGATGTCGTCGCGGAACCTGGATTTCGGAAGCGGCTTCGAGTTGTCGTAAAAGAGATACCCGCCCGGCGCAAGCCCGCTGACGTCGGCGTCCCAGGTTTGCGGGTTCATCGCCACCAGCAGGTCGTAGCCGCCGCGACGGCCCAGCCAGCCCGCTTCGCTGACGCGCACCTCGTACCACGTCGGCAGACCCTGGATGTTGGACGGGAAAATGTTGCGCGGGCTGACCGGCACGCCCATGCGCAGGATGCACTTGGCGAACAGTTCGTTGGCGGAAGCCGAACCCGAGCCGTTGATGTTGGCGAACTTGACGACGAAGTCGTTGACGGCCTCGATCGGCTTCATGCCGCCACCTTCTTGCGCACCGGATTCGCCGAGTAGTCTTCACCGCGTCCTGCATACGATTCGGCGAACAGGAATCGCCGCATGTCCCACGCGCCGGTCGGGCAGCGTTCGGCGCACAGGCCGCAATGCAGGCAGACATCCTCGTCCTTCACCATCACGCGTCCGGTCTTGACCGGTTCCGATACATACAGATCTTGGCCGGTGTTTTTTGCCGGCGCGGTCAATCGCGTGCGCAGGTCGGGCTCGTCGCCGTTGGCGGTGAAGGTGATGCAATCCATCGGACAAACGTCGACACAGGCATCGCATTCGATGCAGACCTCTTTCGTGAACACGGTCTGCACGTCACAGTTCAGGCACCGCTGCGCCTCTTTCCAGGCGGTCTGCACGTCGAAGCCGAGCTCGACTTCCTGCTTGATGCTTTTGAGCGTCTTTTCCTTCGGCGCCCACGGCACCACGTAGCGCTCGTCCGGGGAAATGTCGTTGTCGTAACTCCACTCGTGGATGCCCATCTTCTGCGAAACGAGATTGGTCAGCGGCGGCGGCCGCTTGCGTACATCCTCGCCTTGCAGGAAATTGTGGATCGATGCCGCGGCCTGATGGCCGTGCTCGACCGCCCAGATGATGTTCTTGGGACCGAATGCGGCATCGCCGCCGAAGAACACCTTCGGATTCGTCGATTGCATCGTGAGCTTGTCGAGCTTCGGCATGCCCCATTCGTCGAATTCCATCCCGAGGTCGCGCTCGATCCACGGGAAGGCGTTCTCCTGCCCCACCGCGATCAGCACCTCGTCGCATTCGAAATAGCGATCCGGCTCACCGGTCGGCAGCAGCTTGCGCTTGCCGAGGGCGTCGTGTTCCTCGCGCATCGGCGTGAACCACATGCCGGTGAGCTTGCCGTTCTCGTGCACGAACGATTTCGGATTCAGCCAGTTCAGGATTTCGACGCCCTCGTGTTCCGCGTCCTCCTTTTCCCACGGGCTGGCCTTCATTTCCTCGTAGCCGGAACGCACGATCACCTTGACGTCGTCACCACCGAGGCGCCGCGCGCTGCGGCAGCAGTCCATCGCGGTATTGCCGCCGCCCAGCACCAGCACGCGCTTGCCGACCTTCTTGACGTGGCCGAAATAGACGGAAGCCAGCCACTCGATGCCGACGTGGATCTTGTCCGTGTTCTCGTCACGCCCCGGAATGTGCAGGTCGCGGCCGCGCGGCGCACCGCAGCCGACGAAGATCGCATCGAAATTTTCATCGAGCAACTTGCGCAGCGAATCGATCCGGCGATTGCCGACGAGTTCCGCGCCGAGGTCGACGATGTAGCCGACTTCCTCGTCAATGACGTGTTCGGGCAAGCGAAACCGCGGGACCTGCGTGCGCATGAAGCCGCCGCCCTTGGCGTCGGCCTCGAAAATCGTGACGCGATAACCGAGCGGCGCCAGGTCGCGTGCCAACGCCAGCGATGCAGGCCCCGCGCCCACGCAGGCGACACGAAATTTTTCGGTGCCGGGAATGCGCTCGGGCAAACGCGCGCGCATGCGCGGCTCGATGTCCTCGCTGCGATGGTCGGCGGCGACGCGTTTCAGCCGGCAGATCGCGACGGGCTCGGGTTTCTCGCCATTCGATTGTTCGACGCGCCCACGTCGGCAGGCAGGTTCGCAGGGCCGATCGCAGGTACGGCCGAGGATGCCGGGAAACACGTTGGAATCCCAGTTCAGGAGATACGCGTCGTCGTAACGACCCGCCGCGATCAGGCGGATGTATTCAGGTACCCGCGTGTGCGCGGGACATGCCCACTGGCAGTCCACCACCTTGTGGAAATACTGCGGATTGCGGATATCGGTGGGTTGCACGCAACGCCTCCTGCCGTCCGCGGTGGCGTCGGACCTTCCGGCGTCGCCCGTCGAAGCGAGTCTACCCGTTTCGCCGGAAACCGGAAGTGACCTGAGACGGTTTTTTGTAGCCACTCAGGCGGCGAGTCTCGGTTCGATGGTAGCGGTTTCGGCCCAGTTGCGACGGACTTCGGCCGGTGGTTGGTAGTGGTGGGCGCTGTGCGGTCGCTGCTCGTTGTAGAAC
>DASZTT010000102.1:0-13512 GCA_035547895.1 Rhodanobacteraceae bacterium | reverse complement strand
TTGATCTGCTTGATGCGGCCTTCGATGCCCTTGGTGTCGCCGGCGCCGTCGATGATGGTGGTGTTTTCCTTGGTGACGACGACCTTCTTGGCGCGGCCGAGATCCTTGACGGTGGCCTTCTCGAGCTGCAGGCCGACTTCTTCGGAGATCACGGTGCCGGCGGTCAGGATCGCCATGTCTTCCAGCATCGCCTTGCGACGGTCACCGAAGCCCGGTGCCTTCACCGCGCAGACCTTGACGATGCCGCGGATGGTGTTGACCACCAGGGTCGCCAGCGCTTCGCCTTCGACTTCCTCGGCGACGATCAGCAGCGGCTTGCCCGACTTGGCGACGCCTTCCAGCACCGGCAGCAGGTCGCGCACGTTGGAGATCTTCTTGTCGTGCAGCAGGATGTACGGATCTTCCAGCTCGCACTGCATCGACTGCTGGTTGTTGATGAAGTACGGCGAGAGATAGCCGCGGTCGAACTGCATGCCCTCGACGACGTCGAGCTCGTTCTCGAGGCCGGAACCGTCCTCGACCGTGATCACGCCTTCCTTGCCGACCTTGTCCATCGCCTCGCTGATCAGCTTGCCGATGTTCTCGTCGCCGTTGGCCGAGATGGTGCCGACCTGCGCGATCGACTTGGAATCGGAAGACGGCTTGGAGATCTTCTTGAGTTCCTCGACGGCCGCGCCCACGGCCTTGTCGATGCCGCGCTTCAGGTCCATCGGGTTCATGCCGGCGGCAACCGCCTTCATGCCTTCGCGGATCATCGCCTGCGCCAGCACGGTCGCGGTGGTGGTGCCGTCACCGGCGGCGTCGGAAGTCTTGCTTGCGACTTCCTTCACCATCTGCGCGCCCATGTTCTCGAACTTGTCGGCGAGCTCCACTTCCTTCGCTACGGACACGCCGTCCTTGGTGATGGTCGGGGCGCCGAAGCTCTTCTCGAGCACCACGTTGCGGCCCTTGGGGCCGAGGGTCGCCTTGACCGCGTTGGCCAGGGCGTTGACGCCGCGCACCATGCGTACGCGCGCGTCTTCGGAGAAACGGATTTCTTTGGCTGCCATGGTTTTATTCCTGTAATGCCTGTCTTTTGATGTCATTCCGGCGCAGGCCGGAATCCAGCGTTTCTGGTCTGGGTCCCGGCCTGCGCCGGGACGACGGCTGAGGAGTGGTCGGGCTTCGATCAGCCTTCCAGAACGGCGACCAGGTCGTCTTCGCGCATGACGAGCAGTTCCTCGCCATCGACCTTGACCTCGGTGCCGGAATACTTGCCGAACAGCACCTTGTCGCCGGCCTTGACCGCCATCGGGCGGACCTTGCCGTCTTCCTGGATCTTGCCGGTGCCCACGGCGACCACTTCGCCCTTGATCGGCTTTTCGGTCGCGGTGTCGGGAATGACGATGCCGCCGGCGGACTTGGTTTCCGCCTCGAGGCGCTTGATGATGACGCGGTCGTGCAACGGACGAAGCTTCATAACGACTCCAGCTGCGTTGGGAATGGGAAAGGGTTGGCGTTGTTAGCACTCAACAACGGCGAGTGCCAATTGTAGGGTCGGCCCGGCCGGATTCAAGAGCCTCCCCTTCGATTGCGTGAAAGCGCGGAAGAGCCCAAAACTCTTCGGCACCATCTGCCACGTGGCGGGCGCGGCCGGGATGCGAGGCCAGCGGGTATACCCTGTGTCCATGCCCGAACCCCTGCTTTGCCTGTCGACCTGTCCCGACGCCGCGACCGCGGCGCGGATCGCCCGCACGCTGGTCGAAGAACGGCTCGCGGCCTGCGTCAACTGGCTATCCGGCGTGCAATCCACCTACCGCTGGCGGGGCGAAATCCACGAAGACGCCGAGATCCTGTTGATCATCAAGACCACCCGCGAACGCTTCGGCGCCTTGCGCGAACGCCTGGTCGAATTGCATCCGTACGAGCTTCCGGAACTGGTGGCCGTCGAAATTGCCGAAGCACTGCCGGCCTATCTCGACTGGCTGGCCCGCCAGACCGCCGGTCCGTGAGTGGCAGGCCTTGCGCCGGCCTGCGAGAATCCCGAGTCTCCGCAAGGCATTTTTGAACCGGCGCTGCCGCACGGCGCACTCAAAGAGGTTGCCGTAGACCTTGATCCGCGGCGCACGGCTCATCCTTTCCACGTGGTTGCCCAAAATGTCAGCTGTTCGCCGATTTCCCCCACTTTTGATGCTTTTCGCGACGTTGCTACTCGCTGCCACGAGCGCAGCCGCGCAAAACGCGAGCCCCGGCGACGGACTGTTGCCGGTGACGCAGGCGTTCGCTTTGAAGGCGAGCATTGCGAAGCCCGGCGCGATCGCGCTGCACTTCGACATCGCGCCGCACTACTACCTCTATCGCGGCCGCATCCACGCGAAGATCCTGACGCCCGGGCTCGCGGCCGGTGCCTTGCAGACACCCGCAGGCATCAAGGAGCACGATCCCTATCTCGGCGACGTCGAGATTTACCACGGCACGGTCGATGCGTCGCTACCGTACAGTGCGGCAGGCGCCATGCCCGCGACCCTGAAAGTGGAAGTGAGCTATCAGGGCTGTCACGAAGTCGAACCCAAGATCTGCTACCCGCCGAATACGCAGACCTTCACCCTACCGAGCGCGGGCGGCGGCCCGCTTGGAGCAGCGGGTGGCGGGAATGGCGCGCGCAATCCGATCACCGCCTCCCTGGCCGCCTCGTCCAGCGCAGCGGCGTCGAGCGGAGCCATCAATGCACCACAGGCCGCGGGTCCGATCGACACGGGACTGGCATTCGCCCTGCTGCTGGCGTTCGTCGGCGGCCTGATCCTGAACCTGATGCCGTGCGTGCTGCCGGTACTCGCGATCAAGGCGGTCGGCGTGCTGGAAAGCGGCGAGTCGCGCCAGCGCGCACGCGCGCACGCGTTGGCCTACGCGGCGGGCGTCATCGCAACCTTTTTTGCGATCGGCCTTGCCATCCTGGGCTTGCGCAGCGCCGGCCACGCGGTCGGCTGGGGCACGCAGTTGCAGCAGCCGGTGATCGTGGCGGTGCTGGCGTGCGTATTGTTCGCGGTGGGGCTGTCGATGTCGGGGGTGGTGCAGTTCGGCGCGAGTCTCGGCAACCTCGGCACCGGTTTGACGCGACGCAGCGGCGCGGCCGGGCATTTCTTCACCGGCGTGCTGGCGGTGGTCGTCGCCAGTCCCTGTACCGCGCCGTTCATGGGCGTGGCACTGGCCTACGCACTCGTGGCGCCGGCGTCGCATGAATTGCTGGTGATGCTGGTGCTCGGCATCGGCCTGGCGCTGCCGCTGACGTTGATCGGCCTGGTGCCCGCGCTGGCGCGATGGCTGCCGAAGCCAGGCCGCTGGATGGAGACGCTGAAACAGATCCTCGCGTTTCCGATGTATTTGTCGGCGGTGTGGCTAGTGTGGGTACTGGCGCACCAGCGCGGCGCCGATGCGGTGGCGTTGGTATTGGTGGCGATGGTGCTGCTGGCTGCGGCGTTCTGGTGGCACGGACGCGGAGGTCCCGCGCGGCGCTTCGGCCATGCGTTCACGCTGGTGCTGCTGCTGGCCGGACTGGCATCGCTGTACGCGGTTGCGCACGTCGCCCCGCCTGCGCAGTCGACCGCGGCGGACGGCAGCAGCGTGGCCTTCAGCCCCACGAAGCTGCAATCGCTGCGCGCCGCCGGCACGCCGGTGTTCGTGGACATCGGGGCGGACTGGTGCGTCACCTGCAAGGCCAACGAGTATGCGGTGCTGGACACGCAAGGCTTCCATGACCTGCTCGCGCGAACCGGCGCCGTTTACATGAAGGGCGACTGGACCGACGTCGATCCCGAGATCGGTGCCTATCTGCGGCAATTCCATTCGCCCGGCGTGCCGCTGTACGTCGTGTATCCGCGGGGCGGCGGCGCCGGCCACGCGCTGCCGACGGTACTGACGGCCTCATTGGTCCGCGCGGCTCTGGAAACCGCCGCGCAATGATGGATCGCCGCACCCTATTGATCCTGGCGCTTGCCTGCCTCGCCGCCGCCGGCGGCTGGTGGCTGCAACACGGATGGGCGAACCCGATGCCGGACCAACCGCCCGCGCCGGCAGGCGTGAAAACCCTGGCGGTGGGCGACGCCGCCAGCGCCTACACCCTGCCCGACCTCCAGGGCCAGCCCACCACCCTCGCAAAGTGGCACGGCAAGGCCGTGCTGCTGAACTTCTGGGCCAGCTGGTGCGTGCCGTGCCTCAAGGAGATGCCGCTGCTGGCGAAATTCCAGCATGACCACGCAGCCGATGGCGTGCAGGTGGTCGGCGTGGCGATGGAACAGCCGCAATCCGCCGCGGCGTTCCTGAAACGCGTGGCGGTCGGTTATCCCGTCCTGACCGGCATCGACGCCGACCCCGTACCGACCACCGTGTTCGGCGACACCGCCGGGTTGCTCCCGTACAGCGTGCTGATCGGCCGCGACGGGCGCATTCTCGAAACCAGGCTGGGACCGCTGGACGAGGGGCTGCTCGACAATTGGTTGAAGGAAAGCGCGGCCGCGAAGCACTGAAACGCGCCAGCAACTTCGTTCAACTTCGGCGATACATCGGGTATCGCTGGACAAAACGTGAATGACAGTTCAGACTGCGCGGCTTCCGGCTGCGGCCGCGGACTCTGCTGAA
This sequence comes from Rhodanobacteraceae bacterium, assembly GCA_035547895.1. Taxonomy (GTDB): domain Bacteria; phylum Pseudomonadota; class Gammaproteobacteria; order Xanthomonadales; family Rhodanobacteraceae; genus 66-474. Next base: position 8,898 of record DASZTT010000102.1, on the reverse strand, counting down.
GCGTGGCAAAGATTCTGGTCCTCCACGGCCCCAACCTCAACCTGCTCGGCGATCGCGAGCCGGAGGTGTACGGCCGCGCCACGCTCGCCGACATCGATGCAGCGCTGAGCCGGCAAGCCGAAACGGCCGGCCACACGCTGACGACGTGTCAGTCGAATGCCGAGCACGAACTGGTCGAACGGGTGCAGGCGGCGAAGCGCGACGGCACCGCCTTCATCCTGATCAATCCGGCCGCGTTCACCCATACGTCGGTGGCCCTGCGCGACGCGCTGGCCGCCGTCGCGATTCCTTTCATCGAAGTGCACCTGTCGAATCCGCACGCGCGCGAAGCGTTCCGCCGCCAGTCGTATTTTTCCGACCTGGCCGCGGGCGTCGTCGCCGGTTTCGGCGCCGACAGTTATCGCTACGCACTGGATGCCGCGATCAAGCGGCTTGCCGGCGCCTGACCCTCATCCGAACACAGCGAGTCCGTCATGGATCTCAGAAAAGTCAAGAAACTGATCGAACTGCTCGAAGAATCCAATCTCTCCGAACTGGAAATCAAGGAAGGCGAGGAAGTCGTGCGCCTTTCGCGTTTCCCGACGGCCGGTGCCGTCGCACCGCACGCGATGGCCGCACCCGTCCCTGTTGCCACACACGCTGCGACGCCTGCGCCGGCCGCCGTGCCTGCGCACACCGCGAGCGCGACACCGGCGGAACCGGGCCTGCCGCCGGGCACCGTGGTGCGCTCGCCGATGGTCGGCACTTTCTACGCCGCGTCCTCGCCGGGTGCCGAAGCGTTCGTGAAGGTGGGCCAGCAGGTCAAGGTGGGCGATCCGCTGGGCGTGATCGAAGCCATGAAGATGTTCAACCAGATCGAGGCCGAGGTCGCCGGCACCGTGCTCGCCATCGTGGCCGAGAACGGCCAGGCGGTGGAATTCGATCAACCGCTGTTCGTCATCGGTTGACGCGCCATGCTGGATAAAGTGTTGATCGCGAACCGCGGCGAAATCGCGCTGCGCGTGCTGCGCGCCTGCCAGACCATGGGCATCAGGACAGTCGCGGTGCATTCAACCGCCGACAGCAACCTGAAGCACGTGGGCATGGCGGACGAATCCATCTGCATCGGCCCGGCGCCGTCCGCGAAAAGCTATCTCAACATCCCGGCGATCATCGCGGCGGCGGAAGTTACCGATGCTTCAGCGATCCACCCCGGCTACGGATTCCTTTCCGAGAACGCCGACTTCGCCGAGCAGGTCGAGCAATCGGGTTTCATCTTCGTGGGTCCGCGCGCGGAAACCATCCGCATGATGGGCGACAAGGTGGAGGCCATCAAGGCCATGAAGGCGGCAGGCGTGCCGTGCGTGCCGGGTTCCGACGGTCCGCTGGACGACGACGTCGAACGCAGCCTGAAGATCGCGCGCGAAATCGGCTACCCCGTGCTGATCAAGGCCGCGGGCGGTGGCGGCGGCCGCGGCATGCGCGACGTGCACACCGAAGCGCACCTCGGCAACGCCATTGCGACCACGCGCGCCGAAGCACGCGCCGCGTTCGGCAACGATCAGGTGTACATGGAGAAATTCCTGGAGAATCCACGCCACGTGGAGATCCAGGTGCTCGCCGACGGGCAGGGCAACGCGATCCACCTGTGCGAGCGCGACTGCTCGATGCAGCGCCGCCACCAGAAGGTCGTCGAGGAAGCGCCCGCGCCCGGCATCACGCCCGAGATGCGCGCCGAGATCGGCAAGATCTGCACCGAGGCCTGCATCCGCATCGGCTATCGCGGCGCGGGCACGTTCGAGTTCCTGTTCCAGGACGGGCACTTCTACTTCATCGAGATGAACACCCGCATCCAGGTCGAACACCCGGTGACGGAGCTGATCACCGGCGTGGACCTGGTGCGCGAGCAGTTGCTGATCGCCGCGGGCCAGCCGCTGTCGATCAGGCAGGAAGACATCGTGCCGCGCGGCCACGCCATCGAATGCCGCATCAATGCTGAAGATCCCGACACCTTCATGCCCAGTCCCGGCGTGGTGAAGCGGTTCGAGGCACCGGGCGGACCGGGCGTGCGCGTCGACACGCATCTCTACGACGGCTACAGGATTCCGCCGAACTACGATTCGATGATCGGCAAGCTGATCGTGCATGGCCTGGACCGCAAGACCGCGATCGCGCGCATGCGTACCGCGCTCAGCGAAACCGTGATCGAGGGTGTCAAGACCAACCTGCCGTTGCAGCAGCGCATCATGGCCGACTCCGGTTTCAAGCATGGCGGGCGCAACATCCACTACCTCGAAAAGCGCATTCGCGAGCAGAAGGAAAAAGGCATGGGCCTGGGAAGCTGAGGCACGCCATGCCCTGGCTCGAACTGCAATTGACAGTCGAGGCCGCGCAGCAGCCGCGCGCGGAAGCCGCGCTGGAAGAGCTTGGCGCGCTGTCGGTCACGCTGATGGACGCCGACGCCGACACGCCCGACGAAGCGGCGATCTTCGAACCGGGCGTGGGCGAAACGCCGCTGTGGCGCTCGCTCACCTTGCTGGCGCTGTTCGAAGCCGGTGCGGACCGGCGCGGTCTCCTGCACCTGCTGCACGATGCATTGCCCGAACTCGCCCCCGACCGTGTCGCGTTCCGCGAAGTCGCCGACCAGGATTGGGAGCGTGCGTGGATGGACCGCTTCCAGCCCATGCGGTTCGGGCGGCGGCTCTGGATTTATCCCTGGAACGTCGAGCCGCCGCACGATGATCGCGAATCCATCATCATGCGCCTCGATCCCGGCCTCGCCTTCGGCACCGGCACGCATCCGACCACCGCGCTCTGCCTGGAATGGCTGGACGGGCTCGACCTTGCGGGCAAAAGCATCATCGACTACGGCTGCGGTTCCGGCGTACTCGCGATCGCGGCACTGAAACTCGGCGCCGCGCATGCGATCGGCGTGGACAACGATCCGCAGGCACTCACCGCCACGCGCGACAATGCTGCGCGCAACGGCGTCGCGGACCGGCTGCAGGCCTGCCTGCCCGGCGACCTGCCGCCGAATGTGCAAGCCGATGTCTTCGTCGCCAATATCCTCGCCGGCCCGCTGGGCGAACTCGCACCGCTGTTTGCATTGCTCTGCAAACCCGGCGCGCCATTCGCGTTGTCGGGCATCCTCGCAGGGCAGGAAAGCGAATTGCTGGAGCGCTATCGGGACTGCGGCTTTGCGGACCTGCGCTCCGCGCATCGCGACGACTGGATTCGCATCGACGGGGTGCGCAGTTAGCCCTTCGCCAGGCGCGCCGTGGCCTACAATCGCGGCATGTACACCCAGTGCCCGCAGTGCCGGACGATTTTCGAGATCGACGAGGACGCCCTGCAGGCTTCGCTCGGCATCGTCCGCTGCGGCCAATGCGCCGAACGTTTCGATGCGCTGCGCACGCTCAGCGATACCCTGCCGACGGAACCCGACGCTTCGCTGCCGGAACACGATCCCGAGGCACTCGCGCCTACGCTGACGTCGGCGGTTTCCCCCGAAGCGATCTACGCAGCAAGGAAACCGGCGCGCCAGCGGTCATCGGAGGCCGCGCCGCCGACGCCGCCACCGTCCGGCAACGATTCCGCCCTGCAGCCCGGCGAGGCATGGTTCGATGCGCTTGCGGGCGATCGCGCGCGCGCATTGATCGCCGACGCCGCGGGCCTTCCGCCCGAAGCCATCCAGGGCGATCCGGCATGGCCATTGACCGACGTGCCGGTGCAGACGCGCTTTGCCGAACTCGACATCATTCCGATGGCCTTCGACGCACGAGCGATGGAAAGCGGCATTCCGGACACCGTCGCACCTGCGCCTGCCGAGGCCGAAGCGGCCGAATCCGGACCGGTTCCCGACGCATGGGGATTGGACATTCCCGAGGCGGAGCTTGCCGCAGACGCGCCGTCCGGCACGTCGGGGCCCACCGATCCGCTGCCTTCGAACGTTCCCCCGGCGGACCTGGAGGACCTCGACGCCGCCGTCGACCTGCCTGCGACTGAAACGGAATCCGAATTTGATTCATGGCTTCCGGAAGACGATCTCCACGTGGACGAGGGATCGATACCGCACGCGGTCAGCACGACAGAAGAACATCCCGCAGCACCCGGGCCGCGGGACGAAACTGCAGGCGGGGGAGCGGAATCCGCCGAACCCGTCTACATCCCGCCACGCCGCCGCCGCATCCGTCGCGGCGATGGCTTGTGGGCGCTCGGCTGCGTACTGCTGGCACTCGCACTGGCCGCGCAGATTGCCTGGGCCAGCCGCGTGGCGTTGATCCGCGACCCGGCGACCCAGGCGCAAGCGCTGCGCATCTGCGCGCGCGTCGACTGCCGGCTGCCGCCGATCCGCGACATCGCCAAACTGGAACTGCTCTCGCGCGACATCCGCCCCGATCCCGGCGCGGCCGGTGCGCTTGCGATCACCGCGACGTTCCGCAACGACGCGCCCTATCGCCAGCCGTGGCCGGTCGTGGTGGTCGAACTGACCGACCTCGACAACAATGTCGTGGCGATGCGCCGCTTCCGGCCGCTCGAATACATGCCCGATGCGGCCCGCCGCGCCGCCGGCATCGCGCCCGGCGCCACTGCAGCGGTGGCGTTCGAAGTCGCCGACCCTGGCAAGCGTGCGGTGTCGTTCCACTTCGGCTTCGATTGAACCCGCGGAGCTGCGCGCGCCCGTTCGAGGCTGCTAGACTCATCGGTTCGCGCTCGCCCGCGCGGCGCGCACGCCCCGTCCAAGCCAGTCGACCGTGGATACCCGCTCCCTGCATCCCGCGCCATCCGCCCAAGCCGAACCGCCACGCGCCGGCAGTCCGACGCTGGGCGAGTGCATGGCCTCGAGCGCGCGCCGCTATCTCGCCGACCTGAACGGCACGCCCTGCCGCGAAGGTTTGTACGCGTGCCTGCTGCGCGAAGTGGAAGCGCCGCTGCTGCGCGAAGTGCTGGCCTGGAGCGAAGGCAACCAGAGCCGCGCCGCCGAAGTGCTGGGCATCCATCGCGCCACGCTGCGCAAGAAGCTGCGCGAACTCGGCATCGTTTGACCACGGGGAAAATTCATCTTCATGACAGGATCGGGCATCATCACCGCACGTCGCGCGCTGCTCAGCGTTTCCGACAAGACCGGACTTGCCGACATCGGGCAGGCCCTGCATGCACTGGGCATCGAGATCATCTCCACCGGCGGCAGCGCGAAGGCGCTGCGCGATTCCGGCATTCCGGTGCGCGATGTCAGTGAACTCACCAGTTTTCCCGAAATCATGGACGGCCGCGTCAAGACGCTGCACCCCAAGGTGCACGGCGGCCTGCTTGGCCGGCGCGGCGTCGACGATGCGGTGATGCTGGATCATTCGATCACGCCGATCGACCTGTTGATCGTCAACCTGTATCCGTTCGCACGCACCGTCGCGAACGCGGGCGTGACGTACACCGACGCGATCGAACAGATCGACATCGGCGGTCCGGCGATGCTGCGTGCGGGCGCCAAGAATCACGAGCGCGTGGCGGTCATCTGCGATCCGGCCGACTACGGCAAGCTGGTCGAGACCCTGCGCCGCGATGGCGGCACCTCGTTCGAACAACGCCGCCGCTTCGCCGCGAAGGTGTTCGCGCACACCGCGCGCTACGACGGCATGATCGCGGATTGGCTGGCGACGCGCGCGAATGGTGAGCCTGGCCAGGCGTATCCGCCGACGCTGCACCTCGCGCTGCACCGCGTGCAGGAAATGCGCTACGGCGAAAATCCGCACCAGGCCGGCGCGTTGTATCTCGACGGACGGCCGACCGCGGGCACGGTGGCGGGCGCTTCCGTGCTCAGCGGCAAGGAAATGTCGTACAACAATTTCGTCGATGCCGATACCGCACTGGAATGCGTGAAGGCGTTCGACAAGACGCCTGCATGCGTGATCGTCAAGCACGCGAACCCGTGCGGCGTGGCCTTGGATCCGGATCCGTTGCGCGCATACGAGCGCGCGTTCGCGTGCGATCCGACGTCGGCCTTCGGCGGCATCATCGCCTTCAACCGCGCCATCGACGGTACGCTGGTTCAGAAAATCCTGGCCAACCAGTTCGTCGAAGTGCTGGTCGCGCCCGCGTTCGACGAGGAGGCACTGGCCACGCTGCGCAAGAAACCGAACGTGCGCGCCCTGGCTACCGGCGAATGGCCCGAGCCATCGGCCGCCACCGTGCAACGGCTGCTGCGCAGCATCGGCGGCGGCGTGCTGGTGCAGGATTCCGACGCCGACACCTTGATGCTTTCCGATCTCAAGGTCGTCAGCAAGCGCGTGCCCGACGCCGAACAACTGCGCGACCTGCTGTTCGCCTGGCACGTCGCGATGTTCGTCAAGTCCAATGCCATCGTGTTCGCGAAGGATGGCGCCACGGTCGGCATCGGCGCCGGCCAGATGAGCCGCGTGGTCAGCGTGAAGATCGCCGCGATGAAGGCCGCCGAGGCCAGGCTGTCCACGCAGGGCAGCGTGATCGCGTCGGACGCGTTTTTCCCGTTCCGCGACAACGTGGACATGGCCGCCGCGGCCGGCGTGCGCGCGATCATCCAGCCCGGCGGCTCGATGCGCGATCAGGAAGTGATCGACGCGGCCGACGAGCACGACATGGCGATGGTGTTTACCGGGACGCGGCATTTCCGCCACTGAGGCGGCGAAGACCCCTGCCGGGTTTGCGGTTGGGTCCTGGTGGAATCCCGGCCGGGATAACGGTGTACCGTAACGCACTGAAGCCGATTTCTTCGCTGCAAGGAGAAACAGCGTGCCTTACGAACTGTATTACTGGCCGACCATCCAGGGACGCGGCGAATTCGTTCGCCTCGCATTGGAAGACGGCGGTGCCGATTACATCGACGTCGCGCGGTTGCCGGAGGGTTCGGGCGGTGGAACCGCGGCACTGCTGCGCATGCTCGAGGATCCGGCGACGGGCCACCCGTCATTCGCGCCACCGTTCCTGAAAGCGGGACGCCGCCTGATCGGACAGACCGCGAACATCCTGCTGTTTCTCGGACCGCGGCTCGGCCTCGCGCCGCGCGACGCAAGCGGACAGCTCTGGGTCCACCAGTTGCAACTGACGATTTCGGACCTGGTGGCGGAAATCCACGACAGCCATCATCCGGTCGCCAGCAGCCTGTACTACGAAGACCAGCGCGACGAAGCCAAGCGGCGCAGCGCATTCCTGCGCCGCGAACGGCTGCCGAAATTCCTCGGTTACTTCGAACGCGTGCTGTCGGACAACGCGCGTGGACGGCAACGCTCCCTGGCGGGCAGCGCCACCAGCTACGCCGATCTGTCGCTGTTCCAGATCATCGAGGGTTTGCGCTACGCCTTCCCGCGCGCGATGCGGAAACTGGAGCCATCGCTGCCGCACACCGTCGAACTGCACGAACGCATTGCGGCCCGGCCGGCGATCGCGAATTACCTGGCTTCGACCCGGCGCATCCCCTTCAACAACGACGGAATCTTCCGCCGCTACCCGGAGCTGGATGGGTGAGGCGACGCGTTTGGCCGAAGCCAGCATCGGCTGCGAAGCCGAACGCCCGGCCAACGATGGCCGGGCCGGCGCCCAGCACCAGGGATGGTTGGCCGCATGGTTTTCGGACGTCTATCCACCGCTCGTCGAGGCTCCGGCCGGCGCGCTGCTGGCCGGCTTCTTCGGACCGCCCCATTTGTAGATGTCGTAGTAGACGGGCGATACCGGCCCCTGGTTGGGATCGCGCACCAGACTCCCGTTGCTGCTGTTGACCTTGTAGACCTGCGTGACGCCGTGCTTGGGCGTGACACGCACCATGATCACCTGACCACCGCGGCGGTATTCCTCGATGGTGTCGCCGCTGGCATCGGTGCGCGTGGTCACGTTGGTGCTGTCGCCGCCATCCTGGCCGCGTGCGGCCGGCGCGATCGACGGGGGAATGCCGGTACTGGGCAACGGCACCGACTGCGGCTTTTCACCGGGATCGTTGATGCCCGGCGGCGGCAGCGCCGATCCGGGCGGCGGCGGCGCGGAAGAGGCGTGCGCCAGAACCTGTTGTGCGTGCGCAGCGGGCAGGCCCACCAGCAACGCGCTCGCGACAAGCCACGGCAGAACTTTCACGGCGCATCTCCCGGATCGACAGTTTGCCGCGCAGCATACACGTACCCGCGTGAGTCCGGCGTGCATGCGACAATCCGTCGATGGCAAAGCTCACGCTCATCGACGGTTCCAGCTATCTGTACCGTGCCTTCCACGCGTTGCCGCCGCTCAGCAACGCCGCCGGCGAGCCGACCGGCGCGCTGTTCGGCGTGGTCAACATGCTGCGCGCGACGCTGAACGAAAAACCCGATTACGCGGCCTTCGTGGTCGATGCGCCGGGACGTACCTTCCGCGACGACCTGTATCCCGAATACAAGGCCAATCGCCAGCCCATGCCGGACGACCTGCGCGCCCAGGTCGAGCCGATGATGAAGATCGTCGAAGCGCTCGGGTTCCCGATCCTGCGCGTGGCCGGCGTCGAGGCCGACGACGTGATCGGCACGCTGGCAACGCGCGCCGCCGCGGACGGCATCGACGTGGAAGTGTCCACCGGCGACAAGGATTTCGCGCAACTGGTGGGGCCGCATGTGACGCTGGTCAATACCATGTCGCGCAGCCGACTGGATCGGGAAGGCGTGCTCGAAAAATTCGGCGTCCCTCCCGAGCGCATCGTCGATTACCTGGCGCTGATGGGCGATTCGATCGACAACATTCCCGGCGTGGCCAAGTGCGGACCCAAGACCGCGGCGAAATGGCTGAACGAGTACGGCTCGCTGGATGGCGTGATCGCGCGCGCCAGCGAAGTCGGCGGCAAGATCGGTGAAAACCTGCGCGCCGCGCTCCCGCACCTGCCGCTGTCGCGGCAACTCGCGACGATCAAGATCGACGTCGGCCTTGACGGCG
>DASZTT010000101.1:0-13042 GCA_035547895.1 Rhodanobacteraceae bacterium | reverse complement strand
GGCGCACAACTCCGAAGAGCATCCGGTCGCGTTGCAGGTGGGCGGCGCCGACCCGGCCGAGCTGGCGCAGGCCGCGCGGCTCGGCGAGCAGGCGGGCTACGACGAGATCAACCTCAATGTCGGCTGCCCTTCGGATCGCGTGCAGTCGGGACGCTTCGGCGCTTGCCTGATGCGCGAACCGGCACTGGTGGCCGACTGCGTGCGCGCGATGCGCGATGCCGTGCGGGTGCCGGTGACGGTGAAGTGCCGGATCGGCGTGGACGACCAGGACGACGATCATGATTTGTTCGCGTTCGCTGCATGCATGGCCGACGCGGACGTGGAAGTGCTGATCGTGCACGCGCGCAAGGCCTGGCTGCAGGGCCTTTCTCCGAAGCAGAACCGCGAAGTGCCGCCGCTCAATTACGCACGGGTGCATCGTCTCAAGCGCGAATTTCCGAAGTTGACCGTGGTGATCAATGGCGGCCTCGACGGCCTGTCCGCCGTGCAGGAGCATCTGCCGCACGTGGACGGCGTGATGCTCGGGCGCCTTGCCTACCACGACCCGTACGCCCTCGCGTGCATCGATGCGGCGTTGATGGGCGGCGTTCCGCCCTCGCGCGAGGCGGTGATGCTGCGCATGCGTGCGTACATCGAACGCATGCGCGCAGGCGGCGTCCGGCTCGCGGCGATCACCCGCCACGTGCTCGGGTTGTACCACGGCCAGGCCGGTGGCAAGGCGTTCCGGCGGGTGCTGTCGGAGCGCACGCACGCGGCGGATGCGGGCTGGGAAGCGGTCGAAGCCGCGCTCGACGAAGTGCGGTCGCTTGCCCGGCGGGCCGCCTGACGGTGACCCCAAACCTGCGGCCGTCGGCATGTTCAGCACGAATTCAATGGGTGGCCGGATGATCGGGGGCTGACGTTTCGCGCGAGACCCCGCGTCGGCCATGAAATCCCGCGTTCCTTCCATGCTGCTGGCTGGCACTCTGATGGCGTGCGCCATCGGTGCTTCGGCGGCACCGCCGCGTTCGGCCGACGCCCCCTTGCCTCCCCATCCGGCCAGCCTGGAGCAGGCCGTCCGGCAGGTACAGCACCAGACGCGTGGGCATATCCTTGCGGCCGATACGGTCTCGCGTGGCCAGACCAACGTGTATCGGATCAAGGTGCTGACGCCGCAGGGCAAGGTGCAGGTGATGCAATTGCATTCGAGCCCGCCGGCGCGAAGCCACTCGAACAAGCCCAGATCCGATCAAGGAGGACACTGATGCGTATCCTGCTGGTGGAAGACGAAGCGCCCCTGCGTGAAACGCTGGCGGCGCGCCTGAAGCGCGACGGCTTCGCGGTGGATGCGGCCGCCGACGGCGAGGAAGGGCTTTACCTGGGGCGCGAAGTGCCGTTCGACCTGGCGATCGTGGACCTCGGCCTGCCCAAGCTCTCCGGCATGGAATTGATCGAAATCCTGCGCAAGGAGGGCCACAGCTATCCAGTGCTGATCCTCACCGCGCGTTCCTCGTGGCAGGACAAGGTGGAAGGACTGAAATTCGGCGCAGACGACTACCTCGTCAAACCATTCCACGTCGAGGAGCTGCTGGCGCGCATCAATGCGCTGGTGCGGCGCGCCTCGGGCTGGGCCAAGCCGGTATTGTCGTGCGGGCCGATCCGGCTCGACACCACGGCGCAGACGGTCACGGTGGAAGGCAAGCCCACCGATCTCACCAGCTACGAATACAAGGTGCTGGAATACCTGATGTTGCACGCCGGCGAACTGGTCTCGAAGGCCGATCTCACCGAGCACATCTACCAGCAGGATTTCGACCGCGATTCGAACGTGCTGGAAGTGTTCATCGGCCGCCTGCGCCGCAAGCTCGATCCCGAAAGCACCCTCAAGCCGATCGAGACCGTGCGCGGGCGCGGTTATCGATTCGCGATCGCGCGCGACGAAAATCCCGCCGAATGATCCGCCGGCGACGGTTCCTGCAGTTGCGTGCGCAGGGTCCCCGCGGCGATCATGGTGGCCATTGCAGTCGGAGTTGACTGCACGAAGGGTCTGGCTGGATGGCTTCCGAGGACACCGCCTCACGCAGGCCGCTGTCGCTGGTCTCGCGTTCCACCATTGCAACCTTGCTGGTGCTGGTCGGTTTCCTCGGCATCACCGGTTTCGCGCTGGACCGCGCGTACAAGCATGCGGCGCTGGAAGCCTTGCGCGCGCAGTTGCAAAGCTATGCCTACACGTATCTTTCCGGCATCGATGTCAGCAGCCGCTCGGAACGGGTGATTCCACCGGACGTGACCCCGCCCAATCCCGATTTCGGACGGCCGGGCTCCGGCCTGTACGCCGTGATCGTGGGCCAGGGCGGTTTCCATTGGGAGGCGCAATCGGCGCTCGGCCGCGATCTTCCCTTCGATGATCTGCTGCCGCCGGGGCCGGCGAAGTTCGAGGGACCGATCGATACCTCGGCGGGACCTTTGTACGTGCTGAGCCAGGGCATCGACTGGATTCCGCTGCAAAGCGGCACGGGCTACCACCTCACCATCTACATCGCCGAAAACGATGCCCTGTTCCACACCGGCCTCGCCGCCTACCGGCGCACGCTGTTCGGCTGGCTGGCCGCGCTGGGACTGGCCTTGCTGGTGCTGCAGCAGATCCTGTTGCGCTGGAGCTTTTCGCCGCTGCGACGGGTGGCGCGGGACATCACGCGGATCGAGCGCGGCAGCGCCGAACGCCTGGTCGGTCCGTATCCGCGCGAAGTCGAAGTGCTGACGCGCGGACTCAACCGTTTCATCGAAAGCGAGCGCGAACACCTGAAGCGCTACCGCAACACCCTCGATGATCTCGCGCACAGCCTGAAGACGCCACTCGCAGTCGCGCGTTCGCGGCTGGAGTCGGCGGATCCCGAAGCCGAGGTGCGCCGTGACCTGCTGGACCAGGTCCAGCACATGAACCAGATCGTGGCCTACCAGCTCGCCCGCGCCAAGGCTTCCGGGCATTCCACCTTCGCGCCACCGATCGCCGTGCAGGCCCACGCGGAAGCAGTGGTGCGCAGCCTGGAGCGGGTCTACGCATCCAAGGGCATCCTGTGCGAATTCGACATCGACGAAGGTGCGCGCTTCTACGGCGAGGAAGGCGACCTGCTGGAGCTGCTTGGCAACCTGCTTGAAAACGCTTTCAAGTGGGCCAACCGCCAGGTGGTGCTGCGCGTGGTGCGCATCCCGCCGGTCGATCCGCGTTCATGGCGCGCGGGACTGGACGTCCGCGTGGAAGATGACGGCCCCGGCATTCCGCCGGAAAAGCTCGACAAGGTGCTGCAGCGTGGCGTGCGCGGCGACGAGCGCGTGCAGGGACATGGCATCGGGTTGGCGATCGTGGATGACATCGTGCGCGGCTATCGCGGCGTGTTGCACGTCGACCGGTCGGCGGAGCTGGGCGGCGCGTGCTTCCACGTCAGCTTCGCGGAGATGTAAGACCGCGAAGGGGCGCCCGTCGTCGAACGTCAGCCATGAATGACCGTGGGGGCGTTTGTTGGCGTGGGAACTGCGGACCCGCGAGTCGCCAACGAAGGCGATCGCGAATGAACGCTATTGGATCGAGCCCGGCAGCAGCGATTGCCACGAAGCGGTGGGCGGTGCCGGAACCGGGTGGCTGGCGGTGGCCGACGGTTTGTTGCGGGCCGCTGGTCCCAGACCGTGCGCAGGGGCGGCCGTGTGCGCCGACGAGGAAGGCGTGACCCGCTGCGGGGCGGAGGTCGGCCCCGGCGCGTCGCCGCCGCCGTCTTCGTCCGCCATGACCTCGGGCTTGGACATTTCGCCGCGAGCGGCGCTCGCCTGTGAGCCGGGCAATTGCGGGGCGTTGGTGTCGGCGGCAAGCAGGGGCGCGTTCGGGCCATAATCGACCGCTGCCGCCGTCAGCGGCACGCCGCCGATCAGCAACACTGTCAACCACAACGACGAGCGTCTCATGCAGCCCCCGGAATCAGCGCATGTTGAAGTCGCATATTGACACATCCCGCCGGTCCGTGCCAGCGAGCCGGAAAACCGCCCGCGGCGGGGCCGAAGTCCCCGCGGTGCTTGCGTTGCTGGCGTCGGGTGATCGCCACGCGGGTCCCGACATGGCGCGGCGTCTGGGCATCTCGCGGGCGGCGGTATGGAAGCAGATCGAGACGCTGCGCACCGCCGGTCTCGAGATCGAATCGAGCGAGGGCGGCTACCGCCTGCTGCCGCCACTGGAGTGGATCGATCCGGTCGCTATCCACGCCGCACTGCCGGCCGCGATCCGGCGCCGCGTCGGCACCATCGAAAACCACTGGCGCCTCGATTCGACCTCGAGCGAGTGCCTGCGGCGCGCCGGCGAACTGCCGGATCGTTCCTTTGTGTTCGCGGATTGGCAGGACGCCGGCCGCGGCCGGCGCGGGCGGCAATGGGTTTCGCCGCCGGCGACCAACCTGCAGTTCTCGTGCCTCAAGCGCTTTGCCGGCGGCTACGCGGCGCTGGCAGGGCTGTCGCTGGCGGTCGGCATCGCGGTGGCGGACGCGCTGGAAGATTGCGGCGCCCGCGGCATCGGCTTGAAGTGGCCCAACGACCTCGTGCACGGCGACGCCAAACTCGGCGGCATCCTGATCGAACTGGGCGGCGAATTCATGGGGCCTTGCCACGCCGTCGTGGGCGTCGGTATCAACCTGCGGGTGCCGCAGACCCTGCGCCGCGCATTGAACCGGCCCTGCACCGATCTGCGTGACGTGTGCGGCGGCAAGCCGCCGTCGCGCAATGCGCTGGCGATCGCGCTGCTCGCGCGGCTGGTCGAGGCGCTGGATGTGTTCGGGGATTCGGGCTTCGCGGCTTTCATCGAGGCGTGGAACGCGCGCGATGCCTTGAATGGGCGCGCGATCCGGGTCGACGGCGCGCGCGGCGTGTTCGATGGCACCGCCGTGGGCGTGGATGCGCGTGGTGCCTTGCGCGTGCGCCACGCCGGTGGCGTGGAAAGCCTGGACAGCGCCGAAGTCACGGTGCGCGCGAAGTGAGCGCCGTGCATCCGGAAACCTGGCTGTTCGATCTCGGCAATTCGCGCGCGAAAGCGGCACGGCTCGATCGCGGCGAGCCTTCCAACGTCCTGGCGCTGGAATGGGAGCGTCCGGATTTCATCGCCGCCCTGCGCGCCGGACTGGAGCGCTGGCCGGCGCCCGCACGCGTGTGGGTTGCGTCGGTCGCATCCGGTGAGCGTGCCGCAAAAATCCGGGACGCACTTGCTGCGATTGCAACCGGAAACATCGAATGGTTGCGTACCCCGCGCAGCGCGGGCGGTGTCGTCAACCGTTATGCAAAACCCGAGCGGCTCGGGATCGATCGCTTTCTTGCAATGCTCGCTGCACATCGGCGCGCCAACGGCGGCTGCGTGGTGGTGGGTTGCGGCACGGCGCTCACGCTGGATGCCGTGGCCACCGACGGCACCCACGCCGAAGGCATGATCGCGTTGTCACCCGGGCGGATGCTGCAGACCCTGCATGCCGCCACCGCCATCGCCGATCGCAATCCCGATGCCTTCGCCGCAGATGTTCGCGACGACACCGCGATGGCGTTGCAAGCCGGTTGCTGGGCATCGGCCGGCTCGCTGGTGGAATGGTTCGTCGCGCGGGCCAGGAAAAGTTCCGGCGCGGAACACGTCTGGCTGCATGGCGGCTGGGCCGGGCGCCTGGCCGAATGGCTTGCGCAGGATGGATTGCGCGTGGAGATGCTCGACGATGCCGTGCTGCATGGCTTGGCGATTTGGGCCGCGGAGGCGCCGTTGTGCGATCATCCCTGACCGCTGTTTCGCGAGGGACGCGGCGGTACGGACTCGCGATCACAAACACCACGGTGGCGTCCTGGCCTGATTCTTCACAGCAGCCGCTTCGTGCGAGCGACGTTGGGCGTTGAAACGATGTTCCTGCGACTCCTGTTCCTGTTGCTGCTCGCCATGAATCTCGGCGCCGGCGCGTGGCTGCTGTTCGGACGTGCGCCGGCGCGCGTATTGCCGCCCGCGACGGATCCGGGCGTCACCGAATTGCGCCTGCTCCCGGAAAAAACGGCCAAGCCCGCGCCGCGCGTGCCCTCTGCGTCCACTGCGCCTATGGCGGCGGAAACCTGCAGCACGCTAGGTGCCTTCACCACCGCCGCCGACATGCGCGCAGCGATGCAGGCGCTCTCGCCGCACGTCGCGAGGATCCAGTATCGCGAGGAACAGGCGAGCCATTCCCACGGCTTCTGGGTTTACCTTCCGGCCACGCCCGATCGCGAAGGCGCGCTGGACGAAGCGCGCAAGCTCGCGGCCAAGGGCATCAACGATTACTACGTCGTGACGGCCGGCGACTCGCAGAACACGGTTTCGCTGGGCCTGTTCGACAGCGAAACGAACGCGCAGAACCGCGTGGCCATGCTGAAGCAGCTGGGTTTCCCGGCACAGGTGAAGCAGCGCGTCGACACCGAGCCCGCGTATTGGGTGGATTACGCAGTAAAGCAGGGACAGGCGTTCGACTGGACGGCATGGCTGCCGGGACGCAACGACCTGCAGGCCAAGCCGATCGACTGTTTTTGAAGGCGGTCGCGGGCCGATCGCGCGCCTGCGATAATGCGAAAGGTGCGCCGGCATAGCTCAGTTGGTAGAGCAACCGCCTTGTAAGCGGTAGGTCGTCTGTTCGAGTCAGACTGTCGGCACCAAACACCCATTCAACGCCGTCTCACCCAATCCAGCCAACTCGGCGAAACCCGCCAACCACGCGCGTTTTCGTTGCATGTTGTCCGGGGTTGTCCTATTTCATCCGATAAACTGCGAGTAACTTTGTAAGTGAGTTGGCATAAGATATTCACGACGGTGTTCTTTCGGATCGCGACCACATCCGCCAGATCGTGACGGCTTGGTGAGGTACCTGCGCGAAACCTTGTTGTAGGGCAGTGATGATCCGCTTTCCCCGGCAACGACTATCGCTACCGGTAAGATTGGCCGGGATGGCCCGCACCGGGTTGGGGGACTGCCTTCTGCCGTGAGCTACAACGAAGCCGACACGCGCGCCAAACTGATTGATCCTGCACTCCACGCCAGCCGCTGGATCGAGCTGGTGCAGCCTGCGCAGCGCGCGGATCATGGCGAAATCCATCGCGAGCAGAGCGCGGTGCGCATTGACATCCTTGACGGCAAGCCGCTCAAGCGTGGCCGGGGCCGCGTGGATTACTTGCTGCGCGTCTATCTGGACGAACACGAGCAGCCGCTCACGCTGGCGTTCGTTGAAGCCAAGAAGGAAAAGCTGCCGCCCACCCAGGGGCTGGAGCAGGTCAAAGAGTACGCGCGCCGGCATGCGGTGAAGTTCGTTTATTCCACCAACGGGCACCAGTTCGTTGAATACGACGTCACCACCGGCAAGACGACTGATCCGCGGCCGATGGCCGAGTTCCCCACGCCGGAGATCTTGCGGCAACGCTGGTTTGCTGCCACGGGCCTCAACCCGGATTCGCCCGCCGTCGCACCATTGCTCACCCCGTACAGTGTCGCGGGCGATCGCCCACGCTACTACCAGGATGCCGCCATTCGCGCCGTGCTGGAGCGAGCGGCGCTCGCCGATGTCGGCAAAGCGAAAAAGCGCGCGCTGCTGTCGCTGGCGACCGGCGCGGGCAAGACCAGCATTGCCGTGGGCCTTTTGCACCGCCTCTCCGCTGGCGGCCAGCTCAAACGCGCGCTGTTTCTGGTGGACCGGGACGAACTGCGCGAGCAGGCATTGACCCGTTTCCACAACGTGTTCGGTGCCGATGCCAAGATCGTCGGAGAAGACGCGCAGGGCAACAACGAGGCAAAGAACGCGCGCATCCATATCGCGACATACCAATCGCTCGGCATCCACGAGAAGGGCGACGCCTCATTCCTGCGCAAGCACTATCCGGAGAATCATTTCAGTCACATCCTGATTGACGAGTGCCACCGCTCTGCATGGGGCACCTGGTCGGAAGTGCTGACGCGCAATCCCGATGCCTTCCAGATCGGCCTTACCGCCACGCCGCGCGAACTCACCGTGACGAAAGAGGACGCGCAGATTACCGCTGACAACCTCAAGCACTTCGGCGATCCGGTGTACGAATACTCGCTGGCGCAAGGCATCGAGGACGGCTATCTCGCACCCTGTGAAATCAAACAGGGCCGCGCCAGCATTGATGAACAATCGCTGGCCAGGAAAGAAGTGCTGGAGCACAAGGCCAGACGTGCCGATACGGGCAAGCGCGCCAAACAGCACGAAGTTCGCGACCTGTACAACGCCAAGGATTACGACGCCAAGCTGCAAATCCCTGAGCGGGTCGGCGCCATGTGCGATGACTTGTTCCGTTACCTGATTGAAACCGGAGGTCCGGAACAGAAGACGATCGTGTTCTGCGCCTCGGATGCCCATGCCGACCGCGTCGCCAGCCGCTTGAACAACCTTTATGCGGACTGGTGCAAGGCGGCGGGCCGCGCGCGCGCCGAGCCCTATGCTTTCAAATGCACTTCGATGAGCCGCGGCAACGACATGGTCGAGGATTTTCGCGGCAGCAATTCATCGTGGTTCATCGCCACCACCGTGGATCTGCTCTCCACCGGCGTGGACGTGCCCTGCGTTCGCAATATCGTGTTCTTCCGCTATCTGGAATCGGCAATCGTGTTTCACCAGATGGTCGGCCGCGGCACGCGCATTGACGAAGCCAGTGGCAAGCTGATGTTCCGCCTGTACGACTACACCAACATGATCCGCTTGTTTGGCGAGGCTTTCATTACCCCGCCACCGCGCAGCGGCAAGCGCGACACCGGCGGCGATGACGACGATGAGCCGACCCTGGTTGCCGGCGGCTTCAGCGTGCAGGTCAAGCGCGACGGGCACTTCGTGCTCGGCGAAAGGGACGGCCAGCTCGCGCCGATCGCTTACGAGGAATACAAGCAATCGCTCGCGCAGCGCCTGCGGCAGGAGGCGAGCACCATTGCGCAGTTCCGGGATCGCTGGATCACGCCTCCCGAGCGCAAGGAGTTGATGGAATCCCTCGTTGCCGCGAACCGCTCGCCGATCATGGTGCAGATGGTGGACGCGATGCAGGATTTCGACCTGTACGACGTGTTGGCCGAACTCGGTTATGGGGTGAAGCCTCGCAGGCGGCTGGACCGCAGCCTTGCCTTCCGCTTCAAGAACGAACTATGGCTGGACGGGATGGAGTCCGCCCCACGCGCAGTGATCCTGGGGATTGCCGGACAGTTCGAGCGCAGTGGTACGGAGGCACTGGAGAACACCGCGATCTGGCGCATCCCGGCGATCGAGAAAGCCGGAGGCATCGCCGCCTTGCGCGTGCTGGGCAAGCCAACGCTCGCCTTGCGTGACGCGAAAACAAGGTTGTTTTCGGCATGAGCGAAGCACTCGAGCGCCGATTAGGCGAAATCTGTGAACTGAAAAACGGGTTCGCGTTTGACAGCGAGCGGTTCGTTGAAACAGGGGGCTTTCCGCTAATTCGCATTCGTGACTTGAAGACGAATACACCTGGCCTTGGTTATAAGGGTTCCTTTGACAACGAGTATGTGATGGAGCCCGGGGCATTACTTATCAGCATGGACGGAGAATTTCGATGTTTTGAATGGCAGGGGCCACCAGCGCTTTTGAATCAGCGCGTTTGTGAGCTGATCCCTGATCCGAACGAAGTGGATCGCGACTACCTAAAGTTTTGGATTGGGCGAGAGCTTGCAAGAATTGAGGCGGAAACCTCCTTCACCACCGTAAAACATCTTTCATCTCGCGATATCCAGAGATTGCCAGTTCAGTTTCCCCCCGTCCACGAACAGCGCGCCCGCGCTGCCCACGTAAAGGGTTGCTTGCAAGAGGTGCAACACGGATCCAATGCGCTTATTTCTCAGGTCGCGCTGGCTGACGCACTATTCCGCCAAGTACTGAAGGAAGCATTTTTCTATGGCTTGCCAATTGCGGCGAGGAGCCAATTTTCGAGTCTAGCCGTTGGCTGGCATTGGTATCCCCTTTCATCCCTCGCCAAGCTCGAATCCGGCCATACACCCAGCCGGCGGCATCCGGAATGGTGGGGCGGCGATGTGCCGTGGCTTGCGCTGCCAGACATCCGTAAGCTGCATGGCAAGGTGGCGCACGCCACCTGCGAGAACACCAACCACCTCGGCTTGGCCAATTCCTCGGCGCGCCTGCTGCCGGTCAATACCGTATGCGTGTCGCGCACTGCATCCATCGGATTCGTTACGCTGCTCGGCCAACCGATGGCAACCAGTCAGGACTTCTGTAACTGGATCTGCGATCCGAACAAGCTCGACGCCGAGTTTCTGATGTACGCCTTCATGGCATCTCAGGATTCGATGCGCGACCTGGGCAGCGGCGCAGTGCACAAGACGATCTACATGCCGACCATCGAATCCTTCCACATCTGTGCGCCCTCGCTGGACGAACAACGCCGGATCGCTCGGCGTCTGCGCGATCGGCTGGCCGCCGCGGAAACTTTGCAGACCCGGCTGCGCGACCGGCTGACCGAAATTGAACAACTGCCCCAGCGCATTCTCGCTGCAGCCTTCGCCAACCCCTGAGCCCCATGCCCCGCATCAAGAAAGAAAAGAACAACCAATCTGCGGCCATGCTGTCCGGCCCGCAGGCGTTGAACCAGGCGATCTGGCAAATCTGCAACGTGTTGCGCAGCGCCGGCGTCGGCAGCGCCTTGCGGTACGTGCCCGAACTCACCTGGATATTGTTCCTGCGCGTGCTGGACGAATCCGAAGCGGTCGAAGCAGAAGAAGCCGAAGCGCTCGGCGTCACCTACGCGCCCTCGTTGACCGCGCCGTGGCGCTGGCAGGATTGGGCCGCGCCGTGGACGGATGAGCCGGACGGGCCGCAAACCCGCGATGGCCGATCACAAGGATGGAAGCGGCGCGCCCTGCAAGAGGGTCGCCGCGGAGCCTACTTCGATTTCGTCAACAACGAGCTGCTGCCGCATTTGCGCAACCTTCGCGACATGCCCGGCGCGACACCCCGACAGCGCGTCATCAGCGAAATTCTGTCGCCGATCAAGGCGGTCGGCGTGGACACCGAGGCGAACTTCGCCGACGTGCTCGATCGCGTCCATGCCTTGCAATTCTCCGGCGCCGACACGCAACATCAGTTCATGCTCTCGCAGGTTTACGAGGGCTTGCTGTTGAAGATGGGCGAGAAGAACTCCGATGGCGGGCAGTTCTACACCCCAAGGGAACTGATTCGCGCCATGGTGCGCGCGGTGAATCCGCGCCTGGGCGACACCGTTTGCGACCCATGTTGCGGAACGGGCGGCTTTCTCGCCGAATCCGCCGAGCACATGGTCAGGCAAGGCATCGAGCCGACCACCGAGGCGCTGGACACGCTCAAGCACCGCACGTTCTACGGTTGCGAGAAAGACAACATCGCGTATCCCATTGCCTTGGCCAATCTGATGCTGCATGGCATTGACCAGCCGCATTTATGGCACGGCAATACGCTGACAAGGCCAGACGATCTACGACGGCTTGTGGGAAGGTGCGCCGCAGCGCTTCCATGTGGTTCTGACCAATCCGCCGTTTGGCGGGAAGGAAGGCAAGGAAGCACAGAGCGCATTTGCGTTCAAGACGCGCGCAACCCAAGTGTTGTTCATGCAATACGTGATGCAGATACTCGAACCGGGCGGCCGGTGCGGCATCGTGCTGGACGAGGGCCTGCTGTATCGCACCAACGAGGAGGCATTCGTCAGAACCAAGCGCAAGCTGCTGGACGAATGCGACGTGTGGGCCATCGTGAGCTTGCCAAGCGGCGCGTTCACCAGCTCCGGCGCGGGGGTGAAAACCAATCTCGTGTTCTTCACCAAAGGCCCCAGGACCGAACGCATCTGGTACTACGACCTGTCGCACATCAAGGTCGGGAAGAAAACGCCGCTGACGCTGCAACACTTCGCCAAGTTCTTCGAGCTGCTGGACAAACGAGGCACCGCAGCGGCCGAAACGGAACACAGTTGGAGCGTGGATTTCGCCGAGCGTCGCGAGAAGGCGCGCGAGGAAGCCGAGCCGCATCGCCGCGAGGCCGAAGCACAGCGCGAGAAGGCGCTACTGCTGAGGGAACAGGCGAAAGCCCACCGGAAGAATGGCCACGAAGAGCTGGCGGACAAACTGCTGGCAGAAGTCGCCGCCTTCGAAAAAATTGCCCGCGATGCCATGGCCAAAGCGCAGGGTATCGAGGATGCCGTTTACGATCTCAAGGCCGTCAACCCGCGCGAGAAGAAGGTAACCGACACACGAACACCGGAACAGTTGCTCGCCGCCATCAAGGACAAAGGCGCCGAGGTAGAGGCAGCATTGAGCAAACTCCACGCGTTGCTGGCGAGTTCATCAAACTCACAGCAATGTGAGTCGAGCTAAGAAGATTGACCGGCTGTATTACGAACACGGCACGGGTGCGTAAAAGCAGGATTGCTGGACTCATCAGGGCAAATAGCATGGCGCTGACGGATGAACAGTTCGATTCGATCCTACATGCAACGGTTCGGATGCACGCAAAGGGCAAGATGACGAATTTCAGCAGACGGGTGGCCGAGTTGCGGCGCAAGGCTACCATCAGCGCAGCGACGGCTTGCACCAAACTCCCAGAGCACACGGACGGAAACCGCTGCCACGACCGTTACATCGCAGAAAAAAGCAACCCCGCTGGTATCTCTGGAGGTGCGATCGATGAAGATCGTTGGCCTGTCCAGCCTACAGCGGGGTCGGTAGACAATCTATCAAATGAAGGCGATGACCGGTAGAGAACCGGCGATTCACAGCACGAGGATCGGCGCTGCTGTCGCAAGAAACGAGACTCGCTCGTTTAACCGCCGGGTTGAAACTGCCGCAAGACTGGGGATGAACGTTGCTTGCGGCGTTCGCTTCGCACCAGCGTTCGACAGTTTCGGAAGCGAGCGTATCACGAGGCCGAACGCGGGCGCGTGATTACTCACGTGGTGCAGGTTTGCCGGTGACGAGGGGCGGAGTGCGACGCCATCCTCGCCTACGCACGTCGAGCCTATACGTTCTCGTCTCGACGAGGGA
>DASZTT010000100.1:0-2939 GCA_035547895.1 Rhodanobacteraceae bacterium | reverse complement strand
GCACGCGCCACCACCGCGGTGTCGTCGAGGTCCGGATAGGCGTCGTTCCGGAACTGGAACGCCCAGCCGCCGCCGGCAAGATCCGTCCGATAGCTGCGCCAATCGCCAGGCTCGTCGAGCAACTGGCGCGCGGTCAGCCAGTCGAGCGCGCGTTCGATCGCCACCGGCGGCGCATCGACGTCTTCCTGCATCGCCAGGCAGGTCAGCCCGGTATCCCATACCGGCGACACGCAGGGCTGGCACCATGCCTCGTCGTCGTGCACCACCAGCAGGTCGTCGATGGCCTTCCGCGTTTCGCGGCGCGCGGGATGTTCCGCCGGGTAACCCAGCAGGGCGAGTGCCTCGTAGGCGTTCACCATGGCCGGGAAGATCGCGCCCAGGCCGCCGTCGCCGTTGCGGCGTTCGAGGATCCAGTCCTCGGCGCGCTTCAATGCATGCCGGCGCAAGCGGTTCGGGATCAACGGCTCGAAGCGCCGCACGGTCTGCTCGCAGGCGAACAGCACGCGGTTGAGCAGCGAGCGCGGATGGAAATAGTGCGGCTCCCGTTCGGGCGGCGTGACGAACAGCTCGCGGACGTGCGCGCCCAGCGGATTCGCCGCGCGCGGTTTCAGCGTGGTCAGCACCGAGAGCGGCACCATCACTGTGCGCGACCAGTACGACACCTTTGAAAGGTTGAGCGGGAACCAGCGCGGCAGCAGCACGATCTCGACCGGCAGGAACGGCACGCCACGCCACGGCAGTTCGCCGAACAGCGCCAGCGCGATGCGCGTGAACACGTTGCTGCGCGCGGCGCCCCCGTGCGCGAGGATCGCCGAGCGCGCGCGCGCCATGTGCGGCGCGTCGGCGCGGTCGCCGGCCAATTTCAGCGCGAAATAGCACTTCACGCTGCAGCTCACGTCGAGCGCGCCGCCGGGATACAGCGGCCAGCCGCCGTCGCGCGACTGGTGGCTGCGCAGGTATTCGGCGAGGCGCGATTCCAGCAGGCGGTCGGATTCGCCGAGGTAGTGCAGCATCAAGATGTATTCGGCGGGGATGGTGCAATCCGCTTCCAGCTCGTATTGCCAGCAGCCGTCCGGGCGCTGGTGGTCGAGGATGCGCGTGCGCGCCGCCTCGATGGCCGCGGCCACGCGGTCGCGCGCAGCGGGTTGGCTGCGGACGGTCGGGCCTGGGTGCGGAGCGCCGGAATCGGGAACCATGGCTACTTCACTGTGAAGGCGCGCGCCGGTCCGCGGGCCGAACGCGGATCGGGCAGCAGGCCGCTCCAGTCCGTGGCCAGTGCCTGCAGCGGCAGTCCTTCCGCCATGCGCGCGAACCAGCCTTGCAGCACGCGGCTGTAGCCGGCAAACAGCCGCGTGACGATCACGATCTTCTTCACCACCTGCCGCGACACTTTCACCTGCGTGGCAGCCGTGAAATCCGGCTTGGCGAGGATCGAAGCCAGCGTGCGCATCGCCAGACCCACCGCGATCAGGCAGAAGCGGCGGATGCCGACTTCCTTTTCGGGAATCAGCAGCGTGTAGTCGAGCGCGTTGCGCAGGTGGCTGTGGGCGACGCCGATCAATTGCGCATAGCCTTTGCCGAACGCGTCCGGCACGTTGCCGCGCTGGATGTTCTGCAGTTCCACGCCGGCGCGCGCGAACAGGTCGTGCGGCAGCCAACACACGCCGCGCTCGCGGTCTTCCCAGAAATCCTTGAGGATGTTGGTCATCTGCAGGCCCTGGCCGAACGACACGTCCAGCGCCGCCATTTCCTCGCGCCTTTCGGCGATGCGCGGCGAGTAATCGCAGAACAAGTCGGTGAGCGTCTGTCCGACGATGCCGGCCACGTAATAGCAATAGCGGTCCATCTCGCGCATGTCGGCGAGGCCCGCGGTGCTGGCGCGGCGTTCGAAGCTCGGCATGCCGGTGCACATGATGCGGATGCAGCGGGCCAGCGATTCGCGCTGCGCGAGGTTGAAACCGTCGGTGACTTCGATGACGTCCGGCGTGTGCGTCACCAGGTCGCGTTCGGCAGCGAGCGTATTGCCGCACAGCAGCGGCGCGAGGTCGCGCGCGAACGACGCCGGATCCTCGGTCGATGCGACCACGCGCGTGAAGCGGTCATGGAACTGCTGCTTCACATCGCTGGCGAGCGATTGTTCGTCCTCGATGGTGTCCGCGATGCGGCACAAGAGATAGGCGTTGGCGATCACCGTGCGCAGGCGCGGATCGAGTTGCGGGATCGTCAAGGCGAAGGTGCGTGACACCGCGGGGAGAATGCGCTCCTGGTAGGCTTCGGCGTCGTGTCGCGACGCTTTGGCGGAAGCTGGGGCGGTCATCCTGCAGGTCTCCTTCGGCGCAATGCCGGCCGACGTTTCAATCCTACGCATTGTGCGTGAAGATGAGGTGGAAGTGGCGCCGCGGCGTTTTTGACATCCATGCGGAGCCCTCGCTAGGCTCGCGGCGCCGCGGCGTGCAGCGGCGACATGGAGCGGTTCGATGTCTTCCTTTGCAAATCGCGTGGCGGGCTACCGCGACCGGCTCGAACAGGCGCTGGATGCGCGCCTGCCGGCCGCCGAAACGCCACCGGCCTCGCTGCATGCGGCCATGCGCTACGCGGCGTTGGGCGGCGGCAAGCGCATCCGCCCGTTGCTCTGCTACGCCAGCGGCGAAGTGCTGGGCGTGCCGGCCGACCGGCTCGACGACGCGGCGTGCGCAGTCGAATGCGTGCATGTGTTCTCGCTGGTGCACGACGACCTTCCGGCGATGGACGACGACGCGCTGCGGCGCGGCAAGCCCTCCACGCATGCGGCGTTCGGCGTCGCCACCGCAATCCTCGCAGGCGATGCCTTGCAGACACGCGCGTTCGAAATCCTGGCCGGCGATGGCGCGCGCGATGCCGCCGAACGGCTGGGCATGATCGCAATCCTCGCCACCGCCACCGGTTCGCAAGGCATGACC
>DASZTT010000099.1:0-1952 GCA_035547895.1 Rhodanobacteraceae bacterium | reverse complement strand
GCGCGTTCGTTGACGGCCAGCACCGACAACGGGAACTGGCCGCCGTTGAGCGCCTTGGAATAGGTTTCCATGTCCGGCGCCGGCAGCTTCTCGAAGCCGGGGTAGTCCACGATCGACAGCACGCCTTGCGCGCGCAGGCCGGCCTGGATCGAATCGACCAGCAGCAGCGAACCGTGCGCTTCGGTCAATTCGCGTGCGGCGGCATAGAACTCGGTGCTGACCGCGCGGCCGGGATCACCTTCGCCCATCACGGGTTCCAGGAACATCGCTTCGAAGAACCAGCCGTTCTGCTCGGCCGCGTCGAACGCGCGGCGCAGCGCGGCCACGTCGTACGGCTCGATCGCGATCACCGAATGTTCGTCGCGGAAGCTCGCGAGGTTATTGACGTACGCCTTGCGCGAGGAATCCGAGTACAGCGCCGGGCGTTCAGTGCGGCCGTGGAACGCGCCCTTCACGACCAGGCGCTTGATGGTGCGGCCCGCGTATTTCGCACCCGCATCCGTCATCAGCTTGGCGTTGACGTCGGCGATCCGCGCGGCCAGCGTCACCGCTTCCGAGCCCGAGTTGAGGCACATGAATTTCGCGAACGGATGCTTGCCGGCGTGGTGGCCGATTTCGCGGCGCAGCGCTTCCGTGAACGCATGTTGCGACAGCGAGGGCGTCATCACGTTGGCCATCGCCTGCGGCTTGGCCAGCGCCTTCATCACCGCCGGTGGGTTGTGGCCGAAGCCGAGCATGCCGTAACCGCCGCAGTCGTACAGCACGGCGCCTTTCAGGGTGACGATCCACGCGCCGCGCGCGGCCAGCGCAACGAACGGGCATACCGCGTCGTCGGGATAGAAGTTGACGAAACCGGACTGCACCGCGTGCAGCTGCTTGTCTTCGTCCATTCCCAGCATTTCCGGGTGGGCCGTCTTCAGTTCCGTGAAGGCGGCGTGTGCATCCGCGATCGCGCCCGCGAGGTCGGCATCCTGTCCGGCGAAGCGCTCGACGGTGGCATCGTCCAGCCCGGGAGTGCGGACCTTGCCGCCGTGGGTGCGCAGCTCGCGCAGCATGTCGATGGATTTCATGGGAGCCTCCGGCGCGGCGACGCCTGCTGTGGCGTCACCCGTAAGTGATTAACGCGGAAAAGAAAACGTCCCGCGATTCTAGCAGGCAGCCCCGTCCGGCGTAACCCCGCGCGGCCGGCATGACGGCTGTCAGACTGGATCGGTGACGTCCCGAGGCTGACGATGTCCCGCGGTTGCGGCATGCTGGAGGCGTCGAAGCAGAGGGTGGGCGGGGCGGCCATGCACGCATTGATCGTGCAATCGCAGTTTCATCGGATCGTGTTCTACGTCGCGTGCTTCGTGTGCTTCGCGCCGGAGTTCGCCGGAACGTTTTTCCAGACGGTGGAAAAGGGCGCGGTCAGGCGCGACCGTGGTTCGCACGCATGGCTGTTCGTGGCGATGACTGCCGGCGTGTTCGCGGCGATTTTCATCGTCAACGCGAACCCGCCTGGCACCACGCTGACCTCACACCAGGGGTTGCAATTCTGGATCGGCATCGCCGTCATGCTGTGCGGCCTGGCGTTCCGGTGGTACTCGATCAAGGTGCTGGGCCGGTTTTTCACCCGCAGCGTGGCCACGCGCGAGGGGCAGTACGTGGTGGAGACCGGACCCTACCGGCTGATCCGGCATCCGTCCTATTCGGGCGCGCTGCTGATGTTCCTCGGCATGGGCATAGCGATGACCAACTGGGCCTCGTTGCTGGTGATCATGGCGGGAGCGGGCATCGGTTATGCCTGGCGCGTCCACATCGAGGAACAGGCGCTGTGCGCCGGCCTCGGCCAGCAATACCGGGATTACATGCAACGCACGCGGCGGTTCGTGCCCTATTTGTGGTGAGGACCGTGGCCCGGCGTACCATGGCGACGAGGTGATGCACGTGAAATTCAAGGCCGCCCCCGATTC
>DASZTT010000098.1:0-36680 GCA_035547895.1 Rhodanobacteraceae bacterium | reverse complement strand
TCCTCGTGCGTGCGCAGCGCCGGCGCGAAGCCGCCCTCGTCGCCCACCGCGGTGTTCATGCCGCGCTTCTTCAGCTGGGTTTTCAGCGAATGGAAAACTTCGACACCCGCGCGCAGCGCATCGGAGAACCTGTCGAAGCCTGCCGGCATCACCATGAACTCCTGCATATCGAGCGGATTGTCGGCGTGCACGCCACCGTTGATGACGTTCATCATCGGCACCGGCAGCACCGGCGCATGGTCGCCCGCGAGATATTTCCACAAAGGCTGCTTGCGCAAGGCCGCGACCGCGTGCGCAGCGGCCAGCGAGACACCGAGCGTGGCGTTGGCGCCGAGCCGGGATTTGTTGGGCGTGCCGTCCAGCGCAATCAGTTTTTCATCCAGGCCCCCTTGGTCGGCGGCATCGAAGCCCGCAAGCGCCTTCGCGACTTCGCCGTTGACGTTCGCCACCGCCTTCAGCACGCCCTTGCCGAGGTAACGCGACTTGTCGCCGTCACGCAACTCGACGGCTTCGCGCGTGCCGGTGGACGCACCGCTCGGGACGATCGCACGCCCGAACGCGCCGTCAGCCAGCGTGACTTCGGCTTCGAGGGTGGGATTGCCGCGGCTGTCCAGCACTTCGCGGGCGTGGAGGGTCTTGATGGTCGTGGTCATGTCGATTCTTCAAGTCGATTGATATGTTCTCGTCATTCCGGACGCCACGAAGCGGCGATCCGGAATCCATTCTTGTTCTCCGGCCGAGAAGTCTATGGATTCCGGGTTCCGCGCTGCGCGCGGCCCGGGATGACGACAATGTCATTGCTGCGCCGCCTCCAGAAATCCGGCACGCTTGCTCGCATCGTCCAGTTCTTTCAGTGTCGCGAGCAGCGCTTCCATCCTGCCCAGCGGCCACGCGTTCGGTCCATCGGACAGCGCCTTGTCGGGATCGGGATGGGTTTCCATGAACACGCCCGCGACGCCCACCGCGACGGCGGCGCGCGCCAGCACCGGCACGAATTCGCGCTGGCCGCCGGATTTCGTCCCCTGCCCGCCCGGCAACTGCACGGAATGGGTGGCGTCGAACACCACCGGGCACCCGGTTTCGCGCATCACCGCCAGCGAACGCATGTCGGACACGAGATTGTTGTAGCCGAAACTCGCGCCGCGCTCGCAGACGAGGATCTGCTCGTTGCCGACGGCGCGCGCCTTCTCGACCACGTTCTTCATGTCCCAGGGCGAAAGGAACTGGCCCTTCTTGATGTTGACGGGCTTGCCGACGCGCGCGACTTTCTGGATGAAATCGGTCTGGCGGCACAGGAACGCCGGCGTCTGCAGCACGTCCACCACTTCGGCGACTTCGTCGAATGGCGTGTACTCGTGCACGTCGGTGAGCACCGGCACGCCGACCTGCTTTTTCACTTCGCCGAGGATGCGCAGGCCCTCTTCCATCCCGAGCCCCCGGAAACTCTGCGACGACGTCCGGTTGGCCTTGTCGAAGCTCGATTTGAAGATGAAGTGGATGCCGAGCTTGCCCGTGATTTCCTTCAGGCGTCCAGCGGCCTCGAGCTGCAGTTGCTCGGATTCGACCACGCAGGGGCCGGCGATCAGGAAAAACGGCCGGTCGAGGCCGACTTCGAAACCACACAAATTCATCCTGCCGCTTCCTTCGCAAGGCGCGGGGCATCGCGCATCGCCTTGTATTCACGCGCGGCCTGCACGAAGCCGTTGAACAGCGGATGCCCGTCTCGCGGCGTCGAGGTGAACTCCGGATGGAACTGGCAAGCCAGGAACCACGGGTGCTTCTGCACCGGCAGTTCGACGATTTCGACCAGGTCATCCACCGACACGCCCGCGATCACCAGGCCGGCTTTCTCCAGCCGCTCGCGGTAGCGGTTGTTGAATTCATAGCGATGGCGATGGCGTTCGCGGATGGTGTCGGCGCCGTACAACTCGCGCGCAATGGTGCCCGCTTTCAGCAGGCATTCCTGCGCGCCGAGGCGCATGGTGCCGCCGAGGTCGGAGGCCTCGTCCCGCTTTTGCACTTCACCCGAACCCTGCGTCCATTCGGTGATCAGCGCGATCACCGGATCGGCGCAATCGCGATCGTTTTCGGTTGAACCCGCCCCCGCGATGCCCGCCGCGTCGCGCGCAAATTCCACCACCGCCGCGTGCATGCCGTAGCAGATGCCGAAGTAGGGAATGCCGCGCTCGCGCGCGTACTTCACGGTCTGGACCTTGCCCTCGAAACCGCGCTTGCCGAAACCGCCGGGCACCAGGATCGCGTCGGCGTCGTGCAGCACCGCATCCGGACCGCGCGTTTCGATGTCTTCCGAATCGACCCATTCGAGCTGGACGCGCGTGGCATTGTGGATGCCGCCGTGGCGTAGCGCCTCGCCCAGCGACTTGTAGGCATCCTTGTGTTCGACGTACTTGCCGACGATGAAGACGCGCACCTCGTCTTTCGGGTTTTCCACGGCGTCGACGGTGCGCTGCCACTGCGACAGGTCGGTCGGCCTGGCGTCGAGGCGCAGGCGATCGATCACGATGTCGTCCAGTCCTTCCTTGTGCAGCCACAGCGGCAGCTTGTAGATCGTGTCGGCGTCGGCCGCGCTGATCACCGCGTTTTCCGGCACGTTGGTGAACAGCGCGATCTTGCGGCGCTCGTTCTCCGGCAGCGGTTCCTCGCAGCGGCACACCAGAATGTCGGGCTGGATGCCGAGCGCGCGCAATTCCTTCACAGAATGCTGCGTCGGCTTGGTCTTGATCTCGCCCGCAGCCTGGATGTACGGCACCAGCGTGAGGTGCATGAACAGCACCTTGTCGGCGCCGCGCTCGATGCGCAGTTGACGCGCGGCTTCCAGGAACGGCTGCGATTCGATGTCGCCCACGGTGCCGCCGATCTCGACCAGCGCCACGTCGAAACCGCGGGTGGCCTCGTCGATCGCGTGCTTGATCTGATTGGTGATGTGCGGAATCACCTGCACGGTCGCGCCCAGATAATCGCCGCGGCGTTCCTTGCGGATCACCGCCTCGTAGATCTTGCCGGTGGTGATCGAGTTCTTGCCCGACAGCCGCGTGCGCACGAAGCGCTCGTAATGGCCGAGGTCCAGGTCGGTTTCGGCGCCGTCATCGGTGACGTACACCTCGCCGTGCTGGAACGGGCTCATGGTGCCGGGATCGACGTTGATGTACGGGTCGAGCTTCATCAACGTCACGTTGAGGCCACGGGCCTCGAGGATGGACGCCAGCGACGCCGACGCGATGCCCTTGCCAAGCGAGGACACCACGCCGCCGGTGACGAAAATCAGGGAGGTCATGGTCGGACCGTGTGTGGAAAGCGTCATTCTAGCGGCGACGGCGAGCTTCCGCGAGTGCGCGCGCTTCGTTTGTGCGATCATCCCTGACCGCTGCGCCACACGGCGCCGAGGCGCAACGAACACCCTGGCGTCATGAAGCACCAGAACCGGCTTCCTGCCCTCATTTTTCACAAAAGCGTTCGTTCCAACAGGCTCCTTGAAATGACCCTCGCCACCGTCCCCGAACGCATCGCCGCGCTGCGCGGCTTGATGCAGCAGCGCGGCGTTTCCGCCTGCATCGTGCCCACCGCCGATCCGCATCTTTCCGAGTACCTGCCCGCGCACTGGCAGGCGCGCGAGTGGCTGTCGGGATTCACCGGCTCGGCCGGCACGCTGGTGGTGACGCCGCAATTCGCGGGATTGTGGACCGACTCGCGCTATTTCTCGCAGGCCGAACGCCAGCTCGCCGGCAGCGGCGTGGAATTGGTGAAATTGAACGTTCCGCACACGCCTGAGCATGTCGAATGGCTGTGCGCACGCGTGCACGCCGGCGACAAGGTGGCCTGTGCCGCCGACATGCTGTCGCTCGCGGCCGAACGTTCGCTCCGCAAGCAACTGGCGAAACATGGTGCGGAACTGGTCGAGGACGACTTGCCCGCGGCGATCTGGAACGACCGCCCGCCGCTGCCGCACGCGCCGGTATACGAGCATCCGCTCGATTACGCCATCCGCAGCCGTGCGGACAAACTCGGCGACGTGCGCAAGGCGATGCAGCGCGCCGGCGCGACCCACCACATCGTTTCGGCGCTGGATGAAATTGCCTGGGTGCTGAACCTGCGCGGCAGCGACGTCGAATACAACCCGGTGTTTCTAGCGCACCTGTTGATCGATGCGCAGGCGGCGACGCTGCTCGTCGAGGCGGGCAAGCTGGACGCGGATCTGCAGGAGACGCTGGCCGGCGGCGGCGTCCGCATCGCGCCCTACGAAGCCCTCGGTGACGCGCTGACCGCGCTGCCCCGGGAGGCGGTATTGCTGCTCGCGCCCGGCGCAATCTCCGCTGCGGTGGCGCGCGCGATCCCGCAGCATGTCGCACTCATCGAAGCACCCGGCCCGATCACTTCCGCCAAGGCGCGCAAGACCGGCAAGGAAATGCATCACGTGCGCGAAGCGATGCGCCGCGACGGCGTGGCGCTGGTGCGCGGCGCGCGCTGGCTGGAAGAATCGCTGAAACACGACCAACGCCTGACCGAACTCGATGTGGACACCAGGCTGCGCGAACTGCGCGCCGAACAACCGGGCTTCGTCAGCGAAAGTTTTTCCACCATCGCCGGCTACGAAGCCAACGCGGCGTTGCCGCACTACCGCGCGATGCCCGAATCGCACGCCGAATTGCACGCGAAGGGCATGTTGCTGATCGACTCCGGCGCGCAATACCTCGGCGGCACCACCGACATCACGCGGATGTGGGCGCTGGGCGAGACCTCGCCCGAGCAACGCCGCGACGTGACGCTGGTGCTGAAAGGCGTGATCGCGCTCTCGCGCGCCAAGTTCCCGCGCGGGACGTCCGGACAGCAACTCGATGCACTGGCGCGCGCGCCGATCTGGGCCGCCGGCGTCGACTACGGCCACGGCACCGGCCACGGCGTCGGTTATTGCCTGAACGTGCACGAAGGTCCGCAATCGATCCGTCCGCCGCGTTCGGGCCAGCATCTGGAGGCGATGGACGTCGGCATGATCACTTCGATCGAGCCCGGCATCTACAAGCCCGGCCGGCACGGCGTGCGCATCGAGAACCTGGCCGCGACGATTCCCGCAGGCGATGGCGAATTCGGCGAGTTCCTCGCTTTCGAAACATTGACGCTGTGTCCGATCGACACGCGGCTGCTCGATCTTTCACTGCTCGATGCAAGTGAAATCGCGTGGCTCGACGGCTATCACGCGAATGTTCGCGAACGCCTTGCGCCGCTGCTGGACGATCCGGCCGACCGCGCCTGGCTGGACGCGCGCTGTGCGCCGCTGGCCGCGGCGAAAGCGGCCTAGCCGCTGAATGCACCGCGCGCCTGGCTCAACAGGACGGGTGCGTTCTGCTAGCTTACGCGGGTTCCGTTCCCGAGGATGCACCGTGCCGCGCCGATCAATGCCGCTGACCCCGCGTGCACTGGCTTTCGCGATCACGCTGGCGGTCGCGCCGGGCATGGCGCTTGCCCAGAACAGCACGGATGTCTGCCCGCTCGGGGCGTTCGTATGCCCGGTGGTGAAGAACGATTTCGCGCTGTGCAGGAAGAATGACCTGCTGAACTTCTACGAGCCCGGCCTGCCGACCGAAGGCGATCGCGAAGCGAGTCCGGCGCAGGTTGACGGCGACCGGTTCAACAGCCCGGACAGCAATCTCTTCCACCTCAGCGGCAACACCTCGCTGCAGCGTCTCGACCAGCTGCTGCGTGCGGACGACCTGACCTACAACGCCGACACCACCGCTTACGACGCCGAAGGCCACGTGCGTTACCAGGAACGCGGAATGCTGTTCTCGGCGGACAACATGAAGGGCACCACCGATCCCGAATACGGCGTCGCCAACCACGTGCAATACCAGTTGCTGACCTCGCGCGGCAACGGCGTGGCCAGTCAGGCGATCATGCTGGACCAGGATCGCGACAAGCTGCACGACGTGACCTATTCGACGTGCGACCTGCACCACCGGGTGTGGGAAGTCGATGCGAAGACCATGACCATGAACCGCGACGAGGGCATCGGCCGCGCCCACGACGTGACCATGCGCCTGAAAGGCGTGCCGTTCCTGTGGCTGCCGTACATGCGTTTCCCGATCGACGATCGCCGCCAGACCGGTTTCCTGTACCCGTCGTTCGGCAGCCGCAGCCGCGCCGGTTTCTACACGTCGATTCCCTTCTACTGGAACATCGCGCCGAACTACGATGCCACCTTCACGCCGGTCTGGTTCGCCGACCGCGGTGCCATGCTGGACAGCGAGTTCCGCTATCTCACCCCCGTCAGCAAGGGCCAGATCGACTTCGATTACATGCCCGATGACAAGGTCGCCGACCGCGACCGCTGGTTCCTCACCCTGGGCAACCAGACCCGGCTGCCATGGAACCTGGTGTGGACCACCTCGATCCGGCGCGCAAGCGACAAGGAATGGTTCCAGGACTACGGCCAGAACCTCACCACGTCGACGGTGACGCTGTTGACCTCTTCGTCCTACGTGACCGGCGCGGGGGATTGGTGGAATGCCGGCGTGGGGGCCGACTGGTACCAGATCGTGACGCCGGGAATCTCCGACCGTGCCGCACCTTATCGCCGCATGCCGCGCCTGTTTTTCAATGCCGACCGTCCGATCGGTGGTCCGGGCGGCCCGGAGTGGGGCATCAATGCAGAGGCGGTGCGCTTCGTGAAACCCGAGGCGATCGGCGGCGACCGTTTCGATTTCTATCCTTATCTTGCGTGGCCCTTGCAAGGCGCGGCGTGGTTCCTGCGCCCGGAGGTCGGCGTGCGCTACACCGCGTACAACCTGCCGCAGCCGGTCGCGGGTAGCGACACGGAACATCCCTCGCGGACCACCCCGATCTTCGACGTCGATGCCGGCCTCGTCTTCGAGCGCGACGTGCATTTGTTTGGCAGTGACTATACCCAGACGCTGGAACCACGCGTTTATTACCTGCGCGTGCCCTACCGCAACCAGGACGACCTGCCACTGTTCGATACCCAGCCAATGACGTTCGACTTCTGGCAGTTGTTCACCACCAATACGTTCAGCGGCGCCGACCGCCAGATGAACGCCAACAACCTGTCGCTGGCGTTGACCACCCGTTTCCTCGACGACACCGGCGTGGAGCGGCTGTCCGCCAGCATCGGCCAGATCCGCTATTTCGATCCGCAAAAGGTCACGCTCTTTCCGGGCGGCAAGGCCGTGGACTACTCCGGTTCCAACTACGTCGCCAACCTCACGGTTTCGTTGAACGACAACTGGCGCCTCACCTCGTCGCAGCAATGGAATCCGAACACGGATGAAACGGACGTTTCCACCGTGGGCTTGCAGCGGCGCCTGTGGGGCGACGGCATCGTCAATTTCGACTACCGCTACCGGCGCGGCCTGCTGGAACAGGCCGACATGTCGGCGGAAGTTCCTGTTGGAGCCGCCTGGAAGCTGGTCGGCGGCTATACCTATTCGTTGCGCGACAAGCACGCCATCGATGCCTTTGCCGGCATCGAGTGGGACAGCTGCTGCACCGCCGTGCGGCTGCTCGGCCGCCACTACGTGTACGACTACCAGGGCGATTCCAACAGCGCCATCATGTTCGAAATCGAGTTCAAGGGGCTTGGCGCCTATGGCGAGCGCACCGGCACGTTCCTGCGCAATGCTATTCTTGGCTATCAGTGATTATGCGATCGTCCATGATCGCTGCGCTTGGACAGGTCCGACATGAACAGGGGTGTCCAAGTCACAGACGTCACCACGCCACTCCTGGCCTGACTTCCACAACAACTGCTCCGACCAATCGTTTATAGCGTCACCCAACTTTCTCGCTGCCGGGCGGTCCAAGCCGGCGGCCGTGCGGGAATCCGCTCCGCCATCCGAATCCGGTCACAAATCACGAACATGAAACCATCGCATTTTGCCAGCCTGGTCCTGACATTCGCGGCCGCGGCGTTCGCCCTGCCCGCTTCCGCGCAATTGCTCAGTCCCGATGCCCCGCCACCCACCAGTTCGGCACCTTCTTCGCTGCTGGGTGCGCAGTCGCCCGCCTCGAACGGTATCCAGCCGCTGGACCGGATCGTCGCGGTGGTCAACGACGGCGTGATCCTGCAGAGCCAGCTCAACCAGACGATGGGCACGGTGGCGCACCAGATCCAGCAATCCGGCGGCCAGCTGCCGCCCACCGACGTGCTGGCCAAGCAGGTGCTGCAGCGGCTGATCCTCAACCAGCTGCTGGTGCAGAAGGCGCGTGACGGCGGCATCAACATATCGGATGACCAAGTCGACGCCGCGGTCGCGAACATCGCGCAACAGAACAAGATGAGCGTGCCGCAGATGCAGGCGGCCATGCAGCAGGAAGGCCTGGATTACACCTCGTTCCGGGACCAATTGCGCGACCAGTTGCTGGTGCAGGCGCTGCAGCAGCAGGTGATGCAGCAATCCGCGCAGGTCTCCGACGCGGAAATCGACAACCTCATCGCCAGTCCGGCATTCAAACAGGGCGAGGTGCATCTGGCGCGCATCCTGATCGGACTGCCCGAAGGCGCCGATGCCAAGCAGATCGCGGCCGCGCAAGCCAAGGCCGACCAGATCGAAAATGAATTGAAGGGCGGCAAGGATTTCGCGACCCTCGCGGTCAGCAATTCCAGCGCGCCCGAAGCGCTGGACGGCGGCGACCTGGGCTGGCGGCGCGTCGATGAGTTGCCGCCGGCGGTCCAGCAGATCGTCAATTCGCTGCAGCCGAACGGCATCACCGAACCTTTGCGCGACGCCTCGGGCTTCACCATCCTGAAGCTGGAAGGCAAGCGCCAGCCCGGCGACAAGCAGATCGTCACCGAATTCCATGCCCTGCACCTGATGATCAAGCCGACCGAGGTACTGAGCCAGCAGGAAGCGAAGGACAAGATCGACAAGCTCTACAACGAGATCGTCAACCAGCACGCCGACTTCGCCACGCTGGCCAAGCAGAATTCCGACGATCCCACCACCGCCAACGCGGGCGGCGACATGGGCTGGTTCACGCAGGACGACTGGGGTTCGCAGGTCGGCAAGATGCTCGCGGACATGCAGCCCGGGCAGGTCACGCAACCGTTCAGAAGTCCCGACGGCTCGTGGCACATCATCAAGCTGCTGGGTACGCGCCAGGCCGACAAGGCCAAGGACATCGAGCGCGCGCAGGCGCGCCAGGCAATCGCCGAGCGCAAGGGCCGGCAGGCCTACGAACAGTTCCTGCGCGACGCGGAATCCTCGGCCTACATCAGCATCCGGGTTCCGGAACTGGCCGACGCCAATCCGTATTCGAGCAGCGCCGCCCAATGAGCGGTGGGCCGGACACGACCCGGCCCGCCCGCCTTCCGCGCCTCGCCATCACCAGTGGTGACCCCGCGGGGGTCGGCCCGGAACTGGTCGCGCGGCTGGCGGCCTCGCCGCTCGCCGCCGACCTCGTCGCGATCAGCGACACCGGCCTGCTGCAACGCGCCGCGCAACGCTGCGGCATCGCGCTGAAACTCGAAGCCGACGACGGGCTCCCGCGCGGGCTGCGCGCGGCGGGGAGCCTGCGCGTGCTGGAAGTGCCGCTGCGCGCACAGGAGGTACCCGGACAGCCCGATCCGCGCAACGCCTTCCACGTGCTGAACATGCTTGCCCAGGCCGCGGACGGTTGCCTCACCGGCGCGTTCGACGCCGTGGTGACGGCGCCGGTGCAGAAATCCGTGATCAATGATGCCGGCGAACGCTTCACCGGCCACACCGAGTTGTTCGCGGAACGCGCCGGCTGCGAGGTGGTGATGATGCTGGCCTCGCCCGGACTGCGCGTCGCGCTGGCCACCACGCACCTGCCGCTGGCGCGCGTGGCCGCCGCGATCACGCGCGAATCCCTGATGCGGACCTTGCGCATCGTGCACGCGGAGCTGATCGCGAAGTTCGGCATCGCGGAGCCACGCATCGCGGTGCTCGGCCTCAATCCGCACGCCGGCGAAGCCGGCCACCTCGGCCGCGAGGAAATCGACACGATCATTCCGGCGCTGGACGCATTGCGCGACGAAGGCATGCAGTTGGCCGGGCCCTTGCCCGCCGACACCGCATTCGTGCCTGCCATGCGCGCGCGCTACGACGCGGTGCTGGCGATGTACCACGACCAGGCGCTGCCGGTGCTGAAATCGGAAGCGTTCGATCGCACCGTCAACATCACGCTGGGCCTGCCGTTCGTGCGCACCTCGGTCGACCACGGCACTGCGCTCGATCTGGCGGGCACCGGTCGCGCCGACCCCTCCAGCATGTTCGCGGCCGCGGAGATGGCGTTGCAGCTTGCAACGCGACGCGCGCATGCCTGAACCGCAATGTCCTCGCGCCCCAAGAAACATTACGGACAGCATTTCCTGCACGAACGCGGGGTGATCGAACGGATCGTGGCAGCGATCGCGCCGCAGCCCGGCGATCGCATCGTCGAAATCGGTCCGGGTGAAGGTGCGCTCACTTTGCCGCTGCTGAAGACAGCCGGGCGGTTGACGGCGATCGAACTGGACAGCGACCTGATCGAACCGCTGCGCGCGCGCGCCGCCGGTGTCGGCGAACTCGAGATCGTCCATGCCGACGTGCTGAAGGTGGACCTGACCAGGCTCGCGAACGGCGGCAAGCTGCGTCTCGCGGGCAACCTGCCCTACTACGTGTCCAGCCCGATCCTGTTCCACTGCCTCGCGCACGCGGGCGCGATCACCGACATGCATTTCATGCTTCAGAAGGAAGTCGTGGACCGCATGGCCGCGGCACCCGGAAGCAAGGTCTATGGCCGCCTCTCGGTGATGCTGCAACTGGTGTGCAGGGTCGAACCGCTGCTGCGGGTCGCGCCGGGCGCATTCCGTCCGCCACCCAAGGTCGAATCCTCGGTCGTGCGGTTGACGCCGTTGCCGCCCGCGCAATGTCCCGCCCCTGCGCTCGCCGCGAGGATCGACGCGGTGGTCCGGGCAGCCTTCAACCAGCGCCGCAAGACGCTCTCCAATGCAGTGCGCGGATTGCTCGATGCGCCTGCGATCCGCGCATCGGGCATCGATCCGCGCGCACGCGCGGAAGACATCGCGCCCGCAGGTTTCGTGGAGCTGGCTCGCCATGTGACTTCCGACGGCTTGCAGCGCGGGTCGAATCTCGCAGACAATGCCGGCCAATGAGTCCGCGACCCACCACCACCGACAAATCCAGCAATCCGCGCGAACCCGAGCCGCACGTGATCGAGGTCGACGTGGAAGCGCGCTACGTGGCGGAGCAATCCAAGCCTGAGACCAACCGCTACGTCTTCGCGTACGAAATCACCCTGCGCAACCTCGGGATGATGCCGGCGCGCCTGCAAACGCGGCACTGGATCATCACCGACGCCAACGGCAAGGTCGAGGAAGTGCGCGGCGAGGGCGTGGTGGGCGAGCAGCCGCGCCTGCAGCCCGGCGAAAGCTACAACTACACCTCGGGCGCGATACTGGAAACCCAGGTCGGCACCATGCGCGGCACCTACCTGTTCCACGCCGATGACGGCACCGATTTCGAGGCTCCGATCCCCGAGTTCGTGTTGTCGGTGCCCCGAACCCTGCACTGACCGCCCCGGAATCCGCACATGGCCATCTACGCGATCGGCGATGTGCAGGGTTGCTATCCGGAACTGCAGCGCCTGCTGGAACGCTTGCGTTTCGATCCTTCGACCGACGGCTTGTGGTTCTGCGGCGACCTGGTCAACCGCGGCGGCGAATCGCTGGAAGTCCTGCGGCTGATCCATGGCTTGCGCGAGCGCAGCGTGGTGACGCTGGGCAACCACGACCTGAGCCTTCTGGCGATCGCGGTGCGCGAACCGGAAGCGCGTGCGCGCACCAATCCCGACTTGCGCCGCGTTCTCGAAGCCGAGGATTCGAATACGCTGGTCGACTGGCTGCGCTCGCAATCCATGCTGCACCACGACCCGGCACTCGGCTTCACCCTGGTGCACGCGGGGCTGGCGCCATCGTGGACGCTGAAGCAGGCGCTGCACATCGCCCACGAGGTCGAGCGCACGCTGCGCGGCCCCGCCCACCGCGGCCTGCTGCAACGCATGTTCGGCAATCGTCCGGCGCGCTGGTCTTCCAAGCTGCACGGCCATGACCGCCTGCGTGCCGCCATCAACATCTTCACGCGCATGCGCTATTGCGACGCCAACGGACGCATCGATTTCGACGCGAAGGGCGCACCCGGCTCGCAACGCGCGGGCTTGTATCCGTGGTACGAAGTGCCCGGCATGAAGTCGCGCGACACCCGCATCGTGTGCGGACACTGGTCCACGCTCGGCCGCTTCGCCGGCCTCGGCATCTACGCCATCGACACCGGCTGCGTGTGGGGCGGCAAGTTGACCGCGTTGCGTCTCGACGGCGAAGAGCCGCAGTTCATCGCGGTCGACGCGGAGCCGCATCGCAAGCGCGTTTGACCGGTGTCAGAGTGCGATTTCGTGCAACCCGCCAGGGTCCATACGGTTCTTCGCCAACGTGGCACGTCGACACCGGTTTTCGTTTTCAGCGAAGCCCCGTCTCGTTGCGCGCGATCACCATGCGCTGGATTTCCGAGGTGCCTTCGTAGATCTCGGTGATCTTGGCGTCGCGGAAGTAGCGCTCCAGCGGCATTTCCTTCGAATAACCCATGCCGCCGTGGATCTGCACCGCCTGGTGGGTGATCCACATCGCCGCCTCGGACGCGGTGAGTTTCGCCACCGCTGCTTCGGTGGAGAAGCGTGCGCCGGTTTTCGCGGATTCCTGCTTCATCCAGGCGGCGCGCAGCGTGAGCAACTGCGCTGCATCCAGCTTGCATTTCATGTCGGCGATCTTGGCCTGGGTCATCTGGAACGAACCGATCGACTGGCCGAAGGCCTTGCGGTCGCGCGAGTACTCCAGCGTCGCTTCGTAGGCTGCGCGCGCAAGGCCCACGGCCTGCGAAGCAATGCCGATACGACCCGCGTCCAGCACGCCCATCGCGATCTTGAACCCGTGGCCTTCCTCGCCGATCACCTCGTCGGGCTGTGCACGGTAATCCACGAATTCGATTTCGCAGGTCGCCGAGGCGCGGATGCCCAGCTTGGGCTCGGTCTTGCCGCGGCTGAAACCCTCGCGCGAAGTGTCGATCATGAACGCGGTGATGCCGCGCGCGTGCTTTTCGGGATCGGTCATCGCGAACAAAAGGATGTACTTCGCAACCGGCCCGGAAGTGATCCAGCTCTTCTTGCCGTTGATCACGAACGAACCATCGGCCTGCTTCACCGCCCGGCAGCGCATCGCGGTCGCGTCCGAACCCGATTGCGGTTCGGTGAGCGCGAACGCGCCGATCGCCTCGCCCGAAGCGATCGGCGTCACGTACTTGTGCTTCTGTTCCTCGCTGCCGAACTTCAGCAGGCCATTGCAATAAAGCGTGTTGTTGACGCTCATGATGGTCGAGTGCGCGCAATCGGCCGCGGCGATCTCGATCATCGCCAGCACATAGCTGATCGAATCCATGCCCGCACCGCCGTACTCGGCCGGCACCTCGATGCCCATCAGGCCGAGCTTGCCCATCTCGCGGATGTTGTCGAGCGGAAACTCGCCGGATTTGTCGAAATCGGCCGCCACCGGCGCGATGCGCTTCTGCGCGAAATCACGCGCGATCGACTGGATCTGCAACTGCTCTTCGGAAAAATGGAAATCCATCGCGACACCTCTGTCTGTCGTGCGCCGCGGCCGTGGACGGCGCGGCAATCCAACTTCGCATCATACCGCCGCCGGACGCGCGGCTTTAATTTATCTTTCTATCCTGATATAAAGATGGAATGCTGGATCTGGTTTCCGCCACCGCCCTGCTGCGCGTGCTGTCCGACCCGACGCGGGTGCGGCTGCTGGCACTGCTGCGGCGCGAGGAGCTGACCGTCGCGGAGCTGTCTTCCGTGTTGCGCCTGGCGCAGCCGCGCGTTTCCACGCACCTCGCCAAGCTCAAGGAAACCGGGCTGGTGCGCGACCGCCGCGCCGGCGTGTCGGCCTATTATCGTTTCAACGAAAGCGGTTTCGACGGCGCGGCCGACCTGCTGCGCGCGCTCGAGGATGGCGTCGACGACGCGATGCTGGACGCGGACGCGCAGCGCCTGCCCTCGGTACTTGCGGCACGCGCGCGTGATCGCGGCTGGGCCGACAGCGTGGCCGGCGACATGGAGCGCCATTACTCGCCCGGCCGCACCTGGGAAACCCTGGCGCGCACCTTGTTGCAACTGCTGGAAACCGGCGACGTGCTGGATATCGCTTCGGGCGACGGCGTGCTGGCCGAGCTGCTGGCGCCGCACGCGCATTCGATCGTGTGCGTGGACTCCAGCCCCAACGTGGTCGCGGCCGCGCGCAAGCGCCTCAAGGCTTTCCGCAACGTCGAAGTGATCGAAGGCGACATGCACGCGCTCGACGTCGGCCATCGTGCCTTCGACCTCGTGCTGATGATGCACGCGCTCACCTACAGCGAACATCCGCAGCAGGCGATCACCGAAGCAGCACGCGTGTTGAAGCCGGGAGGCCGGCTGCTGGCGGCCACCCTTTCGAAGCACGCGCACCGCGCCGCGGTGGCTCCCTTCGATCACAAGAACCTCGGTTTCAAACGCGAAGACCTGACCGGCTTCGCGCGCAAGGCCGGTCTTGAAGTCCTGCATTGCGAGCGCATTTCGCGCGAGGCGCGCTCGCCGCATTTCGAAGTGTTGAGCCTGCTGGCCAGAAAACCATGAACCAGAACCTGCCTTATCTCCGTCCCGACCGCGTCGAGAAACTGGAAGCCGCGCTCGCCGAACGCATCCTCGTGCTCGACGGCGCGATGGGCACGATGCTGCAACGCCACGAGCTGGATGAAGCCGGCTATCGCGGCGAACGCTTCGCGCACGGCTGCGACGCCGGCCACACGCACGCACACGCGGGCGAACACGCCGACGGCAGGGGCTGCCAGCGCGACCTCAAGGGCGACAACGACCTGCTGTCGCTGACCCAGCCTCGACTGATCCGCGACATCCACGCCGCCTATCTCGATGCGGGCGCGGACTTCGTGGAAACCAACACCTTCAATTCGACCTCGATCAGCCAGGCCGACTACGCGTTGCAGCACCTGGTCCACGAGTTGAACCGCGAGGGCGCAAGGCTGGCGCGCGAAGCGTGCGATGAAGCCGAGCACAAGACGCCCGGCCGACCGCGTTTCGCGATCGGC
Organism: Rhodanobacteraceae bacterium; assembly: GCA_035547895.1. Classification (GTDB taxonomy): domain Bacteria; phylum Pseudomonadota; class Gammaproteobacteria; order Xanthomonadales; family Rhodanobacteraceae; genus 66-474. Next base: position 21,492 of record DASZTT010000098.1, on the reverse strand, counting down.
GTGCTGGGCCCGACCAGCCGCACCGCGTCGCTGTCGCCCGACGTCAACAATCCCGGCTTCCGCAACGTCGATTTCGACGAGCTGGAAAACGCCTATGCCGATGCCACGCGCGGTCTGGTTGAAGGCGGCATCGACATCGTGATGGTCGAAACAATCTTCGACACCTTGAACGCCAAGGCTGCGCTGTCCGGGATCGCGCGGGTGTTCGACGAGCTCGGCGGTCGCCTGCCCGTGATGATTTCGGGGACGATCACCGACCGCTCGGGCCGCACGCTGTCCGGCCAGACTGCGGAAGCATTCTGGTATTCGGTCGCGCACGCACGGCCGCTTTCCGTCGGCCTGAACTGCGCGCTGGGCGCCAAGGACCTGCGCCAGCACATCGAGGCGCTCGCGCGCGTGGCCGATTGCGCCGTCAGCGCGCACCCCAATGCCGGACTGCCGAATGCGTTGGGCGGCTACGACGAAACGCCCGAGGAAATGGCGAAGACGCTGGGCGAATTCGCGCACGACGGCCTGCTCAACATCGTGGGCGGCTGCTGCGGTACCACGCCCGAACACATCGCCGCGATCGCAGAAGCGGTGCGCGGCGTTCCACCGCGCATCCTGGGTACGGCTGATTCCGAAGCTGCGTAGAGTTCTCCCGTCGTCCCGGCGAAGCCGGGGCCCTTGCTCTTTTCCGCAAATCGCAAAGGATGGATCCCGGCCTGCGCCGGGATGACGAGCAAAAAGCAACGGATGGTCATGAGTCATTCTCCCCGCTACACCCGCCTGTCCGGCCTCGAACCGCTGGTCATCACGCCGGAAACGTTGTTCGTCAACATCGGCGAACGCACCAACGTCACCGGCTCGGCGAAGTTCAAGAAGCTGATCAAGGAAGACCGCTACGACGAGGCGGTGGAGGTCGCGCGCCAGCAGGTCGAGAACGGCGCGCAGATCCTCGACGTCAACATGGATGAGGGCCTGCTGGATTCGGAAGCCGCGATGGTGAAGTTCCTGCGCCTGATCGCGGCCGAACCCGACATCGCACGCATCCCGGTGATGGTGGATTCGTCCAAATGGAGCGTGATCGAGGCCGGGCTCAAGTGCCTGCAGGGCAAGGGCGTGGTCAACTCGATTTCGCTGAAGGAAGGCGAGGAAAAGTTCCTGGACCAGGCGCGCAAGATCCTGCGCTACGGCGCCGCCACGGTGGTGATGGCGTTCGACGAACAGGGCCAGGCCGATACGGTGGAACGCCGCCTCGAGATCTGCGAACGCTCGTACAAATTGCTGACGGAAAAGGTCGGCTTCCCGCCCGAAGACATCATCTTCGATTCCAACATCTTCCCGATCGCGACCGGCATCGAGGAACATGCCGACAACGCGGTCAACTTCATCGAAGCCGCGAAGGAACTGAAGAAGCGCTACCCGTATTCGCACGTCTCGGGCGGCGTGTCCAACGTGTCGTTCTCGTTCCGAGGCAACAACGCGGTGCGCGAGGCGATCCATTGCGTGTTCCTGTACCACGCCATCAAGGCCGGCATGGACATGGGCATCGTCAATGCCGGCGCGATGCCGATCTACGACGACCTCGATCCGGAACTGCGCGAACGCGTCGAGGACGTGGTGCTGAACCGGCGACCGGACGCCACCGAACGCCTGATGGAAATCGCCGAGCAGCACAAGGGCGGCTCGCGCGAACAGGACAACGGCAACGCGCTCGCGTGGCGCGAACTGCCGGTGGCAAAGCGTCTGGAACACGCGCTGGTGCACGGCATCGACCAGTTCGTGGTCGAGGACACCGAGGAAGTCCGGAAGACCGTCACGCGGACGCTGGACGTGATCGAAGGCCCGCTGATGGACGGCATGAACGTGGTCGGCGACCTGTTCGGCGCCGGCAAGATGTTCCTGCCGCAAGTCGTGAAATCCGCGCGCGTGATGAAGAAGGCCGTGGCCTACCTGCTGCCCTTCATGGAAGAGGAAAAGAAGAAGAGCGGCGACCTCGGCAAGTCCAACGGCAAGATCGTGATGGCGACCGTCAAGGGCGACGTGCACGACATCGGCAAGAACATCGTGGGCGTGGTGCTGGCCTGCAACAACTTCGATGTTGTCGATCTTGGGGTGATGGTGCCCGCGCAGAAGATCCTCGACACCGCGATCGCGGAAAACGCCGACATGATCGGCGTGTCGGGCCTGATCACGCCGTCGCTCGAGGAAATGGCCCACGTCGCCAGGGAAATGAAGCGGCAGAACTTCAGGATCCCGCTGCTGATCGGCGGCGCCACGACCTCGCGCGCGCACACCGCGATCAAGATCGAGCCCAACTACGAAACCGCCTGCGTATGGGTCAAGGATGCCTCGCGGGCGGTCGGCGTCGCGCAGTCGCTGGTTTCCAAGGAATTGGTGGACGGCTTTCTCGCGAAGGTACGCGCCGAGTACGCGGAAGTGCGCGAACGCCACAGGAACCGTGGACCCGCGAAGCGGCTGGTGTCATTGAAGGATGCGCGCGCCAACGGCTCGAAGTTCGATTGGAAGACCTACGCGCCGCCTGCGCCCGCAAAACCCGGCATCACGGTGTTCGACGACATCCCGCTTGCCGATCTGCTGCCCGTGATCGACTGGACGCCGTTCTTCCAGGCATGGGAACTGCACGGGCACTATCCCGCGATCCTCGGCGATCCGGTGGTGGGCGCACAGGCCACGGAACTCTTCAACGACGCGCAGAAGATCCTGAAGCAGGTCCTCGAAGAAAAGTGGCTGCGCGCGAAGGCGGTGATCGGATTCTGGCCCGTGTCACGCGTCGGCGATGACCTGGAACTCTTCGACGGCGGCGAGCGCGTGATGCTGCATCACCTGCGCCAGCAGGCCGACAAACCGGCGGAACGACCGAACCTGTGCCTCTCCGATTTCATCGCGCCCAGAGAAACCGGGTTGCAGGACTGGATCGGCGGCTTTGCCGTCACCGCCGGGCTCGGCATCGAGCCACACCTCGAACGCTTCCACAAGGACAACGACGACTACTCCGCGATCATCCTGAAGGCCCTGGCCGACCGCATGGCCGAGGCGCTGGCGGAATGGATGCACCGCGAGGTGCGCACGAAACACTGGGGCTACGCGTCGGACGAAAACCTCGACAACGAGGCACTGATCGCCGAGAAGTATCGCGGCATCCGTCCCGCGCCCGGCTATCCTGCATGCCCCGACCACACCGAGAAGGCCACGTTGTTCAAGCTGCTGGATGCGACGAACAACGCCGGCATCGAATTGACCGAAGGCTTCTCGATGTATCCCGCCGCCGCGGTGTCAGGCTGGTATTTCAGCCATCCGGACAGCCAGTACTTCGTGGTCGGCAAACTCACCAGGGACCAGGTCGAGGACTACGCGCAGCGCAAGGGCTGGACGCTGGCCCAGGCCGAGCGCTGGCTGTCGGCCAACCTCGATTACGATCCGGATTGATGGCGCGCCCGCCTGCAGCGCGGACGCGCCCGATCTTCAAAGCGTCGCGCCGGAACGTGCGGCATGCAGGAACGCCGCGCCGAACGTGATCACTATCAGGAAATACAGGACGAACGTGACGGCCGCGAAAATCAGGGCGGCCCTGCAATAGTTCCGCTTGCTCGGCTGGGTCCCACTGGAAAAGCCCCAGACGAACAGCATCACGATGTTCACGATCGGGATGCAAAGCACGATGAGGGTGATGATCCAGTCCCCCAACGAAACCGGCGAGGATTCACGTTCGGCAAGTTGTGCGTTCATGTGTGCTCCTGAGCGTCGTGGATCCGGCCGAAGCCGCATCACAACACGGCACCGGCCGGAACGGAGTGGTGCTTCCCCTGGGCGCAATCGCCCGCGCCGATCCTAGCCGACCCGCATCCCCTCCGCACCTGGATCGCCGGAAGCAGCCTCAAGCCGCGAGATCACCCGTCGTGGTGTTCTTGTGGTGCCGCAAATGCATCACGAGGTTGTAGACCGATACCACCACCGGGAACAGGTTGGAGAGGATGCCGACCGAATCGTTCTTGCCCAGCACGAAATACGCGAGCAGCAAAACGCTGCCGCACACCGACAGCACCCAGAACGAGAGCGGCATCACCACGCGCTTGTGCTTGCGCGTCGCATACACCTGCACGAACCAGCGGCTGGTGAACATGGCCATGCCGAGATAGCCCACCACTTTCCATGGCGTGACCTGATAGTTGGCGAGCGCGTGCAGGATGTGTTCCACGATGAAGACCCGGCTGGACTGGAAGGCGGATTGTAGCAATCGGGCCAGCCGCCGATTGACCGGAAAACCCACCGCCCGTATAGTTACCGGTTCGCGTGGGCGGTTAGCTCAGCGGTAGAGCACTGCCTTCACACGGCAGGTGTCACAGGTTCGATCCCTGTACCGCCCACCATTCCTTTCAGCTACTTGTAGCGTTTCCGCCCGGAAGCGCCGAGTTCGTATGGACACAGGTACGGAAAGTTCTCGACCACTACTGGCGCTGTCCCGTCGTCTCGGGGCGGTTCCAATTTTCGATAAGGCTAACCGCCATTTACCATGGGCACTAAGGGGCGGCATGGAATGCACCGCAGCCACCTTTGCGTAGGGGGATGGGGTACATGAGAAGAAAGACTGCTGCACTACTGCTGGGGGTCGTTTTCACCACATGGCTGCCTGGGTACGCCGGTGAGTCCTTGGCTCCCACGCCCTCCGCGTCCGCTGCGCGGTGGATGCGTATACACGTTTGGCAAAGCGCCACTTTTTGGAGTAATGCTCCTATTTGGATTGGCGCGATCGCATCCGCATTTGCTGCTTTCGCAGCTTTCTATGCCGCTCGCGTCGCACTTGATATTGCCGGAAGGCAAGAAAAACACGAAGCGGAACAACGCGCGGCAGCTTTGAAGGTTTTAGGGCCTGCAGTCATGCGCGAGCTCTGCGTCGCGGAATCGGATGCGCGCGTGTTATTGAGGTTTGCAGCGGAAATTAAACTTGCCGGAGAGTATTTTTCGTTCAGGGAGAGGTACCCCGCTGGGGCGCTCCACCGAATTTGCTTGCTCGAAGAAATTGTTCCCACTCTTTACGTATTCGGCGACGCGGGTGCAATTCTCACGAACGCCACTGCAAGCATTCTCGACTTCCGCACCTCGATGGAAGCATGGCGCAGACAATTTGCAGAACAACCCAAGATCGCGTTGAACGGCCCAGTGAATGTCGCGCTGAGACTGCTCGAAGCGGAAGCACGAGATTGTCATAAAAAGATCGGACAGGCGATCGATGCTTGCCTAAAAATGGGGTTCACTGTGCCTTCGGAGATCGTGAGAGATCGGACGTCGCCCTGACGTTGCGATGCGGCCACTCCCAGGACGCAACCCTTCTGGTAGCAGCACGTCATGGGGATTCGTGTTGGCTGCTCTTGGTCGTTGCCGAAGTAGACTCTCGGCTCAGCCCTTCAACATACCGCATACGCACTCACCGCACCCCCCGCGTCGACAGCGGGACGCTTCACTCCAGCACCGGCGCGATGCTGCCGCCCAGCACTTCGGCGATGTGGTCGAGCGCGCGCCGGTTGCGTTTGGGCGTGATGGATGCCGTGGCGTCTTCGGGCACCCACAGGCCGAAGTCGCGGATGTGCGCGTCGATCGCCGTGGTCAGCACGCACTGGTCGCCGGCAACCCCCGTCAACACCAGGTTCGTAACCTTCAGGTGCCGCAGCAGGGTCGGCAACGGTGTCTGGTAGAAGCCCGACTGGCCCGGTTTCAGCACGAAGTAGTCGGTGCCGCGTGGCTTGAGCTGCTCCGCGATGTCCGCACCGGACGCACCCGTGCGCTGGCAATACTCGATGACCTGCTCGAAGTGGGAACGCCAGCGTCCGAAGTTGTCGTTGACGTGGATGACCGGCCGCTGCAGCGCATCGGCGCGCCGACGCAGCGCATCGATCGCGCGCACCACGCCGGGCATCTGCTGCAGCAGCTGGTCGCTGCCGGGGAACGCGAAATCGTTGATGACGTCGATGATCAACACCGCGCTGTCGGCGAGCGGCTTGTCGGCATCCATGCTTCGGTTCTTCCGAATGGCCGGCACGCATCATTCCGTTGCGCGCGTGCAGGCGGCGTGAACCACACGGACACATCCACGTCCCAGGTCAACGCTCGAACAACGCGATCGACTCCACGTGCGCGGTGTGCGGGAACATGTCCATCACGCCGGCCGCTTCCAGCCGGAACCCATGCGTGCGCACCAGCGTGCCGGCATCGCGCGCGAGCGAGGCCGGGTGGCACGAAACGTACACCACCCGCCGCACCGACTTACCGGGAAGTTGCTGCAGCAAGCCTTCGGCGCCGCTGCGGGGCGGATCGAGCAGCAGCAAGTCCCATTCCGCGCGCGCCCACGCGCTGCCGCGCACGTCACCGGCCAGATCACCGACATGGAACCCGGCGTTGGCAATGCCGTTGGCCGCCGCATTGCTTCGCGCACGTTCGACAAGCCCGCTGTCTCCCTCGACGCCGCACACGTACGCGGCCTGCCGCGCGATCGGCAGGCTGAAGTTGCCGAGACCGCAGAACAGGTCGAGCACGCGATCCTGCGGGCCGGGCTGCAGCAGCGCCAGCGCATGCGCAATCATTTTCTGGTTGATGCGCGCGTTGACCTGCACGAAATCCAGCGGCGCGAATGCAAGCTTCAGCCCGTAATCCGGCAGCGAATAATGCAAATCGACGTCGCCCGGCTCCAGTGCGTGCACGCTGTCGGTGCCGCCGGGTTGCAGCAGGATCGCGAATCCGTTTCGATGCCCGAATGCCGCCAGCTTTTCCCGATCGGGGGCCGACAGCGGTTGCAGGTGGCGGAACACCAGGATGCGCGCCGCATCGCCCGCCGAAAATTCGATCTGCGGGATCGAGGCCGCGTCCTCCAGCTCGTTCAACAGCGCGCCCAGCGCGCCGAGTCTTTCACCCAGCGCCGGATCCAGCACGTCACAATGCGCGAGGTCGGCGACGAATCGCGGGTCGCGCTCGCGGAAGCCGACCAGCGTCTTGGACTTCTTGGGCACATGCTTGACCGACAGGCGCGCACGCCGGCGATAGCCCCACACGTCCGCGGTCAGCGGTGCCAGCCAGCGCGCAGGCTCGACGTGGCCGATGCGCGCGAAGTTCTGCGCCAGCACGTTCTGCTTGGCCGCGATCTGCGCGGCAGGCGCGAGATGCTGCAGCACGCAACCGCCACACACACCGAAATGCGCGCAACGCGGTGGCACTCGCTCGGGCGAGGCCTCGAGGATTTCTTCCGTCCGCGCCTCGTCGAAATTCCGATGCTTGCGCACCAGCTTCGCGCGCACGCGTTCGCCCGGCAGCGCATCGGCCACGAATACGGTCTTGCCCTCCACGTGCGCGACACCGCGCCCGTCGTGGGAGAGGTCGTCGATGGAAGCTTCGAAAGTGATATCACGCGGTTTGCCCATCCGCGCATCTTGCCAGACGTGTCAAGTCAGAACGCATCACTGCCGGCCGCCGCCGCGTACCCCAATGCGATCGCGCCGGTGCCGACATTGATCATGCCGGTGATGCTCATGATGCTGCGGTAAAGCGTGACGTCCGCTTCGTTGCACGCGTCTGCGAGATTTGCATATCCTGGCAACGCCTCCAGTTCCGCCAGGTCACCGCCATAGCTGACGCACAGCGCCGGAACCAGCAGCCCTCGTTTGACGGCGCGCACGGCGTGGTCGAACAGCATTTCCGCACCGTGTTCGAAACCGCGCGCCTTGGCAACGGGCCGGGTTTCACCCTGGAAACATTGCAGGATGGGCTTGATGTCGAGCGCCGCACCGAGCGTGGCGCTCAACAGCCCGACGCTGCGATCACCCTTGCTGCGCGCACGCGCGCGCAGGTAATGCAAATCGCGCGGCAACATGTAGGCGTAGGTTTGCGCGGCGACTTCGGCGAGCCGTTCGCGGATCGGCCCGGGACCCGCGTCCGCCGCGATCAGCCGCGTCGCCTCGATCGCGCCGACGCCCTGCCCGGCGAACAGGCTCTTGCTGTCGATGACGCGCATCAGGAACGGCGAAAGGTTGCCCGCGGCCTGGCGGATGGGCCGGTACGCGCCCAGTACCGCGAAACTCGCCTGCGTCGCATTGGCGAAGAGCGGGCTGCGCGTGGAGGTTACGGTGAGGCAGAACACCGCTCGTAATCGAGCACCAGCCGGCCGAGGAACAGTTCCCGGATTTCATCGGCGGAAGGTGGCGCGGTCTCGGCCGCGTGGCCGCGTTTGCCGATATCGCCCCGGCAGTAATTTTCCGCCGCGTCAGGATCGTGCACATCGACGAAGGTGTGCGCGTCGATCCTGATCGTGATCGGCAGGATGATGATCTGCTGGTCGTCGATGAACCTGCGCGGAAGGTCGCAGGTCGCATCCACCATGAGGCCGATTCGCATGTCACCCCCCGCAGCGTCACGGGATCATGCGCCGGGGTGGCGGCGGATATTGTGAACCGGTGCACCTCTGAGCCAGCGGCGGATCCAGACGGTCCAATGGATCATGATTCCGGATCCCGCTTCACCGGCCACCCTGGCCTGCACGGGATGGGTGCAGCCTTCGCTCACTTTCGCTGCCAGTTTCCGGACGCGTCCTGGTAATACCAGCCGTTGCGCGCGCGGCTGATCCACTGCTGGGCAAACGATTCGCGCATGCGTTGCGCCCATTCGGGATGGCCGTTGGCGCTCGCGATCTGCTTGTAAAGATCCGCCCTGTCGGCGTTTTCGGCGGCAACGGCCTGGGTCGCCTGCGCGCGCTGCGCCAGCGGAATCTTCGACGCGTCATGCATGGCGACGTCGCCGTTGTGGGTCAGCCCGATCGCACCGGATTCGAACAAGCCCTTGAGCGTGGAATGGAAACGGCTGCGCATGCGCGCTTCGATCGCTTCGATCGCTGGCGTCTGGACATCCAGGTTCGCGGGCGGTTCCGCTGCGCTCGCTGCCGGAATCACGGCGTCCAGCACGCGCATGGCAAGCGGCTCGCGCTGCGCCGGAACACTCGCGCCCGAAGATGGGGGCGCTGCCGTGCTCGCAGGCGCGGGCGCGGAACTTCCGCTGGCCGGTCCCATTATGTTGCTGATGACCTGATCCGCAGCCTTCTGCGCGGCCGCGGCCGGGAAGTACACATTGATGGTCACGCAGCCCGCCAGCAATGCGAGCATGGCGGCGATTGCGAACAAGGGCTTGCGCATCAGGAATCTCCGGGGTGCAAATGCGAGGTCATGGCCGAAGCGATCGTTTCGGAAGTCTACACGGCGGTCCGACAGCAAAGTCTCCGGGATGGCTTGCATGCAAACCGTGAATGCGTCCGCGCGTCAGTCGATCACCGGCGAGGCGTTGCCTTCGGTGACCGACTTCAGGCGGCTGACCAGCGTCACCCAGTCCACCGAGCGCTCGTGTCCGATCACCGTGATGCGCGGCAAGCCGCTGCCTTCCACGATCGTGTAACCGTTGTCGTTCGGATCCGGGTCGGGCGAAATGCCGCCCATGCTGCAGACACCATTCGCCAGCTTGCAGCTAAGGCCGATCCGCGAATAGCCGAAGGTCTTGAACAGCCGCAGCGCCATGCCTTGCAGGCCGCCGGCGATGCCGCCGCCGCCGACTTCGGTGAGGCTCTTGATGGCGTTCTGACTGATCTTGCCGCCACCGTTCGCGGTGAGGTTGGCGTCGAAAGTCACCGGCTTCCAGCCGACCAGCTCGAGCCCGTGGATACCGCCGTCCATCCGCCCGGTGATCTGCCCGAACCCGAACACGCCGGTGAGCTGGGCCAGGTCGAGTTGGTCCATGTCGATATCGGCGGCAAGTTCGGGAGCATTGCCGAACGGATGCTGCATGCTCAGGTTGGTGACGCTTACCGAGCCGCCGAAGGCGTTGAGCGAAAGGCCGCCGCCGAAGACGAGTTCATCGCCGCGATAAACCAGGTCCGGCACCGCGCCGCCGAGCTTGCCGCCGAACGCCGGCCAGCCGAGCGCCGTGCACAACTGGTCGACGTCGACATTGCTGACCGAGAACGCCGCCGACAGGCGCTGCGACTTTGCTTCATCCGGTCGCCATTCGAACCGCGCCATCTGGAAGGTACCGCCGAACAGGCCCACGTCGACGGGCGAGCGCAAGGCCAGGGTGCCGTCATCGTCCTTCAGGCCGAAACGGGCGGGACCGAACACCAGGCGGTAGAGCGAAAGCGCATCCCACTTCAACTCCGTCGCGGGCCGCGTGGCACCCGCACGCCAGTCGAGGCCGCCGTCGAAACCGGCCACGGCGAGGCCGGCGCCATGGCTGTCGAGCGTCACGTTCCTGGCCGTGAGTTCGATGACGTGCGGCCCCTTGTCGTCGAGATCCAGCGAACCGCTGATGCTGCCGGATGTCGTAAGCGAATCGAACCCGGTCAGGTTGCGAACCAGGGTGGTGCCGTAGCGCGTGTAGGCGGCGGGCAGCGTGGCCGCGAAGTGGCGCAACTCAAGTTTGTCGAGCGTGCCGTGGCGATCGAAGCCGATGCTGCCCGACAAGCGCAGCGCATCGGAGTCGTCGAAATCCAGCGAATCCAGGTCGACCCCCGAGGGGCCGAGGCTGCCCGCGACGTGCAGGCCGACAGGACCCTGCGGCAGCTGCGCGAACAACGGACCGAGCAGCAGTTGCCCGCCGTGCAACTGGCCGTCCCACATCAAGGTCACCGTCGACGACCCGCTGTCGACCCGGAAGTTGCCGTCGGCGCCGAGTTTCTGTGCCGCAATCGTGCCGCCCTTGCTGTCCAGGTCGGCATCGCTGACCGCGATGCGGCCGGATGCACGCGTGTCATCCTGGGCCAGGTCCAGCGCCACGTTGCCCTCCAGCGTTCCGCCGTTGAGCCGGCCGTCCGGCCACGCCGCAGCCAGCAGGCCCTTCAGCCACGCCAGCGGGATCGCGGCCAGTTTCACCTGCAGGTGCGAGGGCTGGTCGAGCGGCAGCTGTGCATCGAGGCTGCTCTTGCCCTCAACGACGTCCACCTCCATGGTTCCGCCAGCGCGGTCGTAGAGGATGGTGAGATCGGCATCGGCCAAGGCATTGCCCGGCGCCTTTTGCGTGGCGACGTGGCCCACGAATTTCCAGGCGCTGCCGTCGGCCCGCTGCGGCTCGCCCTGCAGGCTGAGGGTGACATCGCGCCAACCCAGCGAGGGGATCGAAGCCTTGGCGGCATCGATGTGCAGCACCGGCCTGCCGTCGGGGCCGAGCGAGGCTTCGGCGTTGACCTTGGCCAGCTGGATGCCGGGCAGCGTCAGCGTGGCCGCCTGCAACTGCACGGCGGCCTGCGCGCACGCGCACGCCAGCATCAGGCATGCAGCCACCAGCCCCCGACACCAACTTGCCACGACTGTCCTTTTCAATGACACTGAATCCGATTGTGCCAGCCCGTGCCCGAACGGAAGCTAAGGGAACCCGAGGGCATGCGGCAGGCGGTTGACGGGCTCGCCAACGGGACAAGCCATGGACAAGGAAGCTGTTCGCTTCCGGGTACTTCTGGCCGAGGACGACGCGGTCAGCCGGGAGTTCCTCTGCGAAGCCATCCGTGCCTGCGGGGGCGAACCCACCGCGTGCGCCGACGGGCCCGGCGCGCTCGCCCGGGCACGCCCCGGCCACTGGGACCTGCTGATCCTCGACCACAACCTGCCCGGCATGAATGGCGAAGCGGTGCTCGAGGCGCTGCGGACGGGCGCCACTGCCTCCTTGCCGCCCGCGCTGGCCACCACCGCCGAGCCCGAAACCGTCCGGACGATGCTGCTCGAGGCCGGTTTCGCGCAGGTGCTGCCCAAGCCGGTCGCCTTCGAGGCGCTGCGGGCGGCCCTGGCGCAGTTCGGCTGTGAGGCGGCGTCGCTCGACGACGACAATGCCCTGCGCGCCTGCGGCTCGCACTCGGCGGTCGAACGCCTGCGGCGTTTGTTCGCCGAGCAGGAGCTGCCGCGGATCCAGGACGAGTTCGACCGCAGCGCCGATGATCCGCAGGCGCTGCGTCCGACCCTGCATCGGCTGCTCGCCTCGTGCGGTTTCTGCGGCGCCACCGCACTGGCGCGCGCGTGCGGCGCGTTGCACGACGCGCTGGCTTCCGGCACCGAGCGCGGCCGCCTCGACGCGGCCATGGCCGGATTTGCCAGGGCCTTGCGGGAAACCCGCGAGACGCTGCATTCGAAATTGAACGGGGAAGGTTGATCGGTGCGATTGCCGCGATCGCTGCCTTGCAGCGCGGCCGCTGGCGACGCGCCCTACGAACGCAGCGGTTCCGCGAGCACGCGCCACGACTGCAAGCCGCGCTCGCCCACGTGCGCGCCGATCAGGGTCCGCATCAGGCGACGCAGTGCAGCGAGATCTTCCGCGTCCGGCGGCATCGCGTCGGCGGCCAACGCCAGCAGCGCGCTGCCGCGCACCCGCGCGCCGCGGTTGCCGAATCCGGCGGCCGCGACCGGTCCCACTTCGGGAACATAGTCGTAGGCCTGCGCAGGTTCGAGCGGCGCACCGGTTTCGGCTTCCGTCTCGAGCTGCAGCGCGTAGCCCGTCGCCGCGAGAAGGTCGCGCTCGAAGCGGCGCAGGCTCCACGCCAGCCAACGGGACGATGCCAGTTCGTCCAGCAATTCGGCATAGCGCTGGAACAAGGGTGGGTGCGGATCGCCGCGCGCGGTCAGGCGCACCATCAATTCGTTGACATACATCGCCGACATCATCGCATCGCCGCGCAACACGGGCGGATTCCGGACCGGTTCCGCCGCCGTCAGGGTTTGCAGTTCACCGCGTCCCGACCAGTCCAGCTGCAACGCCTGCAAGGGTTCCAGCGCGGAGCGCGGCAAGCGTGCGCGTGCACTGCGCACGCCGCGAGCGACCAGGCCGACGCGGCCATGGTCGCGCGTGAAGGCTTCCAGCAGCAGGCTGGTTTCGCGCCATGCACGCGCGTGCAGGATGTAGGCTGGCTGCGCGGCGACACGCATGCGTCATTCGTATCCGAATTGCTTCAGTGCCGCCTCGTCATCCGACCAGCCGGCACGCACTCGCACCCACAACTTGAGGAAGACCTTGCGGTCGAGCAAGGCTTCGATGGCGCGCCGCGCCGCGCTGCCGATGGCCTTGGCGCGGCGGCCGCCCGCGCCGATCACGATGGCCTTCTGGCCTTCGCGTTCCACCCACACCACCGCGGCGATCTCGGTGATGCCGTCGGGGCGATCCTCGAAACGCTCGATCTCGACCGTGGTCGCATACGGCAATTCCTCGCCCAGCTGGCGCATCAATTGTTCGCGCACCAGCTCGGCGACCAGAAAACGTTCGCTGCGGTCGGTGAAGGTGTCGGTGTCGTAGCTCGGCCCGCCTTCCGGCAAACGCGCGAGGATCGCGCGCTCGAGTTCGCCGAGCCCGGAACGCTTCTCGGCGCTGACCAGGAACACCTCGTCCCAGTTGCGGTCGCGCGCCAGCGCATCCACGAACGGCAGCAGCTTCGACTTGTCCGGGATGCGGTCGACCTTGTTCACGGCAAGCACGCGCGGGATCGCGCGTTCCGCCAATGCGGCGTAAACCGCGGCGTCCTCGTCATCCCATTGCCCCGCCGCAACCACCTGCACCGCCACGTCGGCGTCGGCGATGGCGGCGTGCACCGCGCGGTTGAGGCTGCGATTGATCGCGCGCTTCGCTTCGCGATGCAGGCCGGGCGTATCGAGATAAAGGATCTGCCCGCCCGCAGGATTGGCGATGCCGAGGATCCGCTGGCGCGTGGTGTGCGCACGCGGGGTGACGATCGAAAGATGCGCGTCGATCAATGCATTCAGCAGCGTGGATTTGCCGACGTTCGGGCGTCCGACGATCGCCGCGTTGCCGCAACGGAAATTTTGCTTCACCAATGTTCTGTCCGAAGTCGCTGTGTTGGGAAGTCAGGCCAGGAAACCCTTGGCCATGAATGGCCGTGGTGATACTCGCAGGGCCGACGTGATCCGGTTCGCCGGATGCCGCAGGATGCAGCGATCACGGAAGATCGCACAGAAAAGCAAACGCCGCATCCGCCGCGATCTGTTCCGCCGCACGCCGGCTGGCGGCGCGGCCCTCGAAGCGTGCCGCCTGCGGTTGTTCGACCACGCATGCCACGTCGAACTGTCGCGCATGTTCCTCGCCGTGTTCGGCCAGCAGCTCGTAATGCGGCAGCGGCAGGCCGCGCGCCTGCAACCATTCCTGCAGGCGCGTTTTCGGATCCTTTTGCGGAGGTCCGGCCGCGGCAACCGACTCGGCGAATACCTGGCGCAACCAGTCACGGCAGGCATGGAATCCGCCATCGCGATAGATGGCGGCGACCACCGCCTCGAAGGCATCGGCGAGGATCGAATCGCGCCGGAAACCGCCGGTCTTGAGTTCGCCCGAGCCCAGCTTCAACGCGTCGCCCAGTTGCAGTTCCCGCGCGCGCGCGGCCAGGGCGGGTTCGCTTACCAGTTGCGCGCGCAACCGCGAAAGCTCGCCTTCGTTGGCGCGTGGACGGGTGTCGAACAACATCTCGGCGACGACCAGATTGACCAGCGCATCGCCCAGGAATTCCAGCCGCTCGTTGTTGGGTCGCCCCGCGCTGCGGTGCGTCAGCGCGAGATTCAGCAGGGCCTCGTCGGCGAAGCGGTAGCCGAGTTTCACGTCACTCCTGCGCCTGCTGCGCCGCCTTCAACGGCACCGACTTCTGGAAATGCACCAGGAAATCGATATTGTAGATCCACGGAATCTTCTTGTCGTAGCTCAGCTTCAGCGACGAGCCGCCGTTCGGCAGGCTGACCACGGAGATGTTCTGGGCCGCAATGTCTTCGTCGGCGAAATACTGCGACAACTGCTGCGTGTCGAGCTGCCGCTGCACGTCCGCTACGCTCATGTCGCCGGAAGTCGATTGCGTGGCCACCGTGTTCAGCGCCTTGGACACGTTCAAGTAGTCCATGTAGGCCGGCACGAGTTTCATCGCGGTGTACGCGAAGAACGCGGCAATGACCAGGATGATCACGAACCCGATCAGGGTAATGCCCGATTGACGTTTCATTGAGCCGCCCCCAGCAGTTGGTTGAAAGTCCACCGTTGCCGGCGCGTCGACGCGCACGGCAGCCTGCGCCCTTGCAGGCCGGACGGCCGAAGCTTAATGCAACACGGTGCCGATGCGGTGCCAGTCGGCGAGGCTGAACCAGATGAAGAACGCCTTGCCGGCCAGGTTCTTCTCCGGCACGAAGCCCCAGAAGCGGCTGTCGGCGCTGTCGTCGCGGTTGTCGCCCATCGCGAAGTAGGCACCCTGCGGCACCTTCCACTCGCAACCGCCGTCCGGCGTGAGCGTGCCACCCGAACCGATGCAGTTGTAGGTTTCGGTGTAGCGGAAATGCAAGGTCGCGTGCTTGATCCCGCCCAGGTCCTCGGTGTAAAGCTGGACCGGCGACATGTTAGGGTTTTCTTCCATCTGCAGGCTGATCTTGTCGGTGCCGTGGTATTCCCCGACCAGCGTCTGCGGCACGGGCTTGCCGTTGACCGACACCTCCTCGCCCACCACCTTGATGGTGTCGCCCGGCACGCCGACGATGCGCTTGATGTAATCCTCTTTCGGATTTTCCGGATAACGGAACACCGCGATGTCGCCGCGTTTCGGCTCGCCGGTGTCGAGGATCTTGGTGTCGCTGACCGGCAGGCGCAGGCCATACGCGAACTTGTTGACCAGTACGAAGTCGCCGACCAGCAGGGTAGGCATCATCGACCCCGAGGGAATCCGGAACGGTTCCAGCAGGAAGGTGCGGAACAGCAGCACCGCCAGGATCACCGGAAAGAACGAGCGCGCGTAATCGACCAGCACCGGCTCGTGCGGCTTCTGGCCTTCCGCCGCGGCGCGCTCCCGGCGCCGGCGCGCGAACGCGATGCGATCGACCACCCAGATCACGAAGAACGCGGCGGTGATCAGCACCAGCGCCAGCGCGAAGTCGGAGGTCTTGTACCAGATGTAAAGGCAGATCGCGACGATCGCCACCAGCACCACGGTACCCAATGCGTCTTTCTTCACTGCATGTTCCTTGAATTTGCGCACGGCGCGCGGTACTGCGTGCGTCGCATCGTCATTCCCGCACCAGCCGAAATCCAGTGACTTTAGTCACGCCGCCGCCACGGTTGGCGGCCTTCACTTGTCCGTCCGCAGCACCGCAAGGAAGGCTTCCTGCGGGATCTCGACGCGGCCGACCTGCTTCATCCGCTTCTTGCCTTCCTTCTGTTTTTCCAGCAGCTTCTTCTTGCGGCTGACGTCGCCGCCGTAGCACTTGGCCAGCACGTTCTTGCGCAGTGCCTTCACCGTCGAGCGCGCGATCACCTGGCCGCCGATCGCGGCCTGGATCGCCACGTCGAACATCTGCCGGGGAATCAGTTCGCGCATCCGCTCGACTAGTTCACGCCCGCGCCGGTCCGCTTGCGCACGATGCACGATCAGGCTGAGCGCGTCCACCCGGTCGCCGTTGATCAGCACGTCCACCCGCACGAACGGGCCGGCATCGAAACGGTCGAAGTGGTAGTCCATCGAGGCATAGCCGCGGCTTACCGATTTGAGTCGATCGAAGAAATCCAGCACCACCTCGGCCAGCGGCATCTCGTAGGAGATCCGCACCTGGCTCGCGAGGTACTGGATGGAACGCTGCACGCCGCGCTTTTCCTCGCACAACGTGATGACCGCGCCGACGTGTTCGGGCGGCGTCAGGATGTCGGCGACGATGATCGGCTCGCGGATTTCCTGTACCAGCGGCGACGCCGGCAGCTTGGCCGGATTGTCCAGCAGCATGGTCTCGCCGTCGGTCTTCAGCACTTCGTACACGACGGTCGGCGCGGTGGTGACGAGGTCGAGGTCGTATTCGCGCTCCAGCCGTTCCTGCACGATCTCCATGTGCAGCATGCCGAGGAAGCCGCAGCGGAAACCGAAGCCCATCGCTTCGGAGGATTCCGGTTCGAAGAACAGCGCGGCATCGTTGAGGCGCAACTTGTCCAGCGCCTCGCGCAGCGCCGGGAAATCGTCGGCCGACACCGGGAACAGCCCCGCGAACACCCGCGGCTGCATGTGCTGGAAGCCCGGCAGCGGCCTCGCCGCCGCATCGCTGGCCAGCGTCAACGTGTCGCCCACCGGCGCGCCGTGCACGTCCTTGATCGACGCGCACACGAAACCGACTTCGCCGGCGCCGAGTTTTTCGGTGCGCGTGCGCTTGGGCGTGAACACGCCGACCTGGTCCACTTCGTGGGTGCGCCCGGTCGACATCACCAGCAGCTTGTCGCGCGGCTTGATCTCGCCTTGCATCACCCGCACCAGCGACACCACGCCCAGGTAATTGTCGAACCACGAATCGATGATCAGCGCCTGCAGCTTGTCGGTGTCGCGCGGCTTTGGCGGCGGGATGCGCGCCACGATCGCCTCCAGCACGTCGCGCACGTTCTCGCCAGTCTTGGCGCTGATCGCGACCGCGTCATCGGCGTGGATGCCGATCACCGCCTCGATTTCCTCTTTCACCTTCGGGATGTCGGCGGTGGGCAGGTCGATCTTGTTGAGCACCGGCACCACTTCCAGGCCCATCTCGACCGCGGTGTAGCAGTTGGCAACCGACTGCGCTTCGACGCCCTGCGCCGCATCGACCACCAGCAGGGCGCCTTCGCACGCGGCCAGCGAACGCGAGACTTCGTAGGAGAAATCGACGTGGCCGGGCGTGTCGATGAAATTCAATTCGTACGTCTGGCCGTCGCGCGCGGTATACGGCAGCGACACCGAACGCGCCTTGATGGTGATGCCGCGTTCGCGCTCGATGGGATTGTCGTCCAGCACCTGCGCTTCCATTTCGCGCTCGGTGAGGCCGCCGCAGATCTGGATGATGCGGTCGGCCAGCGTGGACTTGCCGTGGTCGACGTGGGCGATGATGGAGAAGTTGCGGATCTGCTGCATGGCGCGCGGGCGTCGGCGCCTGACGGCGCAAAACCGCGATTATCGCATGGCGATCGATCCGAACGCGCTGTCCAGCGAAGCGCGGGCTTCTTCGGCCCCTTGAACCAAGGCTGCGGTCAACCGGCGGATGCGCCGGGTGACCGCGGTTGCGAGGACGTGGGCGGGTGGCGAAGCCGGGTTCACACGCCCAGCGACCGGCCTTACATCTGCGCGAACTTGAACGTCGCCCCGCTCGGCTCGACCGCCGCCTTCACCGCGGCTTCGTCGGCCTTGTCGCCGATGAACAGCACCACCACGCCCTTGAAGGAACCCGGCGCGGCCTGCTTGAACGCGTTTTCCAGCACCTCGGCGGTGGTCGCCGAATTCGGGCCACCCGCGGCGACCATGTTGCCCGGCAGCACCGTGGCCGCGACCACGTCGTTGAGCTGGCCCTGCACACGGTCCAGGGTTGCTTCGGCCGACGAAGCACTGGCCGGAACAGCCGTCGTTGCCGGCTTCGCCGCCTTGCCCGACTTTCCTGCCTTGCCCGCCGAGGCAGCCGCCGCGGCAACCTGGACCGGAACATCGGGGACGAAGTAGGCGTAGGGCGTGTTGGTGATGTCGCCGATGTTCTCCTCGACGATCTGGCTGAGGTAAGCCGACCATGCCTTCATGTCGTTGGGATCGGTCGGCTTGGTGAGCTTGGCCTGTGCAGCCGGCGCGCTGGATTGGTTGTTGTTGCAGGCGCTGAGGCCCAGTGTGCCCAGCAGCGCGATGGCGGCAATGAAAAGGAGTTTGCGCATGACGATTACCTCGATGACTTGCGTGAAACAACGGGACTGCCGACCCCCCTCCCCGGCTTGCGCCAACGTTGACGCAGTGCCTTCTGGACAGCCGGATGGACGAATTTTGAAACATCGCCGCCGAGACTGGCGATTTCGCGCACCAGCGAAGATGAGATGAAACCCCATTCCTCGGCTGGCGTCAGGAACAGGGTTTCGGCCTGCGGAATCAGGTGCCGATTCATGCTGGCCAACTGGAACTCGTATTCGAAATCCGACACCGCGCGCAAACCGCGCAGGATCACGCCCGCCCCGCAATCACTGACGAAGCTCGCCAGCAAGGTGTCGAATCCGCGCACTTCGACGTGCGGGATGCCGTGCAGCGCGGCACGCGCAAGCTCGACGCGCTCGTCCATTTCGAAACGCGGCGCCTTGCCGCTCGACTTGGCGACCGCCACGATCAGCCGGTCGAACAAGGGGGCCGCACGCGCGACCAGGTCGCCATGGCCGTTGGTGATCGGGTCGAACGTGCCCGGATACACCGCGATGCGTGGATTCGAACGAGATGGCTGGCGCTTCCCCATGCCGCCATTGTGCCATCTCGCGATGCGGCATGGCAGCGCAGGATTGCGGCAAGCATCACGCCGCACCGACACGAAACAGCGTGCCGCGCACCGCGCCGGCATCGCGCTGCCGGTGCAATCGCCAGCGTGCGGGCGCACTCCATTCATCGGTATTGCCCGTCTCCGCATAGACCCACGCCTGCGGCGCCAGCCAACCGTTCGCATCCAGCAGCGCCGCGGCCTCGCTCCACAGGCCCAGCTCAAACGGCGGATCGAGGAACACGATATCGAACTTCTGGGTCGCCGGTTCCGCAAGGATCCGCAGGGCATCTCCGCAGCGAACGCCGG
The DNA here is from genome assembly GCA_035547895.1 of Rhodanobacteraceae bacterium. GTDB lineage: Bacteria > Pseudomonadota > Gammaproteobacteria > Xanthomonadales > Rhodanobacteraceae > 66-474. Next base: position 1,924 of record DASZTT010000098.1, on the reverse strand, counting down.
CATCGGCCTGGTGCAGGCGCGCGAGGTCAGCTTCGATCGCGCGCGCCTGCGCGCCGTCGCGCTCGATGAAGGTCGCGCTGCGTGCGCCGCGCGACAGCGCTTCGATGCCGAGCGCGCCGCTGCCGGCGAACGCATCCAGCACGTTCGCGCCCGCGATCACCGGCGCCAGCCAGTCGAACAAGGTCTGCCGCAGCCGTTGCGGCGTCGGCCGCAATCCCGCCAACACCGGCACCGCGAGCCGCGAGCCGCGCAAGTTGCCGCCGATGATGTGGATGCGTCCAGGAGGCGGTGTGCCTTGGTGGTGTCTGGCCATGTGCTCCCATTCGAAGCGGCGGTCGTTGAAGGTCAGGTCATGAATGGCCGAGGCAGACTTGCAGATTGCATGGACACTGGAGCCTTGCGTTGCGTTGAACGAAACTGCGATCGGGAGGATCGCATTAATAAACCCGGTGTTAGCATTTCGCACACTCTAACCCACGACCTGCCCATGCCGAACCTGTGGAACAAGCTCGCGGGCCGCAAGCCGCGCCCGGATCCGGGATCCGCGTTGCCCGATGAATCGGGACCTGCGCCGGACCTCCCGCAATCCGGATCGTCGACTGGCCAGCCGCCGCGCCGTCACGTCGGACCGGCGACACTGCCGGAAACGCCATTGCCGAACATGGCGTCGGGACCGAACGATTTGATGGTCGGCGAATCGCAGCCCAGGCGCGGCTGGCGCGAGCGCCTTTCCGGCAGCGGTTTCGCGCGCGGCCTGACGTCGCTGTTCTCGCGCAACCCCGTGCTTTCGGATGAATTGCTGGACGAACTCGAAATCACGCTGCTGTCCGCGGACGTCGGGGTCGCCGCAACCGGCGAATTGATCGACGACCTGCGCCGGCGCATGCACAAGCGCGAATTCGCAGACGCCGCTGCGCTGCGCGAAGCACTGCGCGCACGCCTGGTCGCAATGCTGGAACCGGTTGCGCGGCGGCTCGAGGTGGGCGGCCGCAAACCGTTCATGCTGCTGGTCGTCGGCGTCAATGGCGTCGGCAAGACCACCACCATCGGCAAGCTGGCGCGCCGTTTCCAGAACGAGCAGCGCGACGTGCTGCTCGCCGCCGGCGACACCTTCCGCGCCGCCGCGGTCGCGCAACTGCAGGAGTGGGCGGGGCGGCTCGGAATTCCGGTGTGCGCGCAAGGCCAGGGCGCGGATTCCGCCAGCGTGATTTTCGACGCGCTGCAGATGGGCATCGCGCACGGCAACGACGTGTTGATCGCCGATACCGCCGGTCGCCTGCACACGCGTTCCGGATTGATGGATGAGCTGGCCAAGGTCAAGCGCGTCGTCGGCAAGCTGGACGCGGATGCGCCGCACGAAGTATTGATGGTGATCGACGGCACCACCGGCCAGAACGCGATCAACCAGGTGCGCCAGTTCATCGACAGCGTCGGCGTGACGGGACTGGTCGTCACCAAGCTCGACGGCACCGCCAAGGGCGGCGTGGTGTTCGCGCTGGCGCGCGAGTTCGCGCTGCCGATCCGCTACGTGGGGCTGGGCGAACGCGCCGAGGACCTGCGCATTTTCGATCCGCGCGCGTTCGTCGACGGACTGCTTCCGGGCGCGGCCTGAGCTCCGCATGGCCATGCCCGCGACATGGCAACGGCACCGCTTGCGCTGGGTCGCGGTGGCAATCGGCGTGGTGGTACTCGCGCTGCTGGTGGCGCTGGCGATCCACGTGCAGGCGCTGCTGCAGCCGCAGCGTTTCACCGACCTGCTGGAACGCGAACTGGCGAGCGTCGGCATCAAACTGGACATGCAGTCCGCCGCAGAGCCGACGCTGTTTCCGCGCCCGGCCGTGAGGATGCGAAGCTTCAGCCTGACCAACATCGGTTCGGCGACGCCCTTCCTGCAGGCGAACGGCGCGACCATCGTGGTGCCCTG
>DASZTT010000097.1:0-6304 GCA_035547895.1 Rhodanobacteraceae bacterium | reverse complement strand
CTCGGTTTCGACATTGCGTTCTCGCGGACGCTGGGAATGCGGGTGTTCGATATCTTCGAGACCGGCAGCTTCGCCGATTGGCATTACCTCGGGCTGCAGGACAACCTGGTGATCGACCACCGGATCTACACCGACCTCGGGCCGCAGCCGCATTACAGCGCCAACCTCGTCGGCGTGATGCTCAACGTGAAACTGTAGGGACGCCGCCGTGATCGTCACGACCCGAGCCATGGTTGTTGTCCCGATCGCATTGCTGGCGATGGTCATCGGCGTGGCGCTGGCGGCTCCGCCTTTCGATGATCTGCGCAAGCAGGCGCCGATACACGGTGATGCGGCGGCGGGCGCAACCAGGGCCGCCGTCTGCGCGGCTTGCCACGGCGGCGACGGCATCGCGGTCGCGCCCACCTTCCCGAATCTTGCCGGCCAATCGGCGACCTACCTCTACGCGCAATTGCGCGCCTTCAAGGATGGCGCGCGCGCCAACGCCGTGATGCAGCCGCTCGCAAAAACGCTGACGGATCAGGACATGCGCGACCTTGCGGTGCATTTCGCGTCGCTGCCGGGCAGGCCGGGGCCGCAGGCGGCACGCGAATCGTCACGTGGCGCCAGCCTGTTCCACGATGGCGACGCCACCAAAGGCGTGCCGCCATGCCAGGGCTGTCACGGCATCGATGGCAGGGGGCCGCGTCCCGATCCCACCAGCACCGCGCCGCAACCCGCGTGGTCGACCTTCCCCGTCCTTGCCGGCCAGAACGCCCCGTACGTGCTGGAACAGTTGCGGGCCTACCACGACGGCACGCGCACCGGGACCAGCAACGACAAGGTGATGCAGGGCGTCGCACGCAACCTCGGCGCGGCCGACATGCAGGCCCTCGCCGATTACGTAGCGGGCTTGTCGTCGAAGGGTGGTGGGCCGTGATGGGATCGAACCATCGACCAATGGATTAAAAGTCCACTGCTCTACCGCTGAGCTAACGGCCCCGCTTTCTCGAATATCGCAGCACGCGGCGCGACGACCGCTCATGCTTCCGTTTCACGGAAGCGAGCCGCGCATTCTAACGTGTCACGCCGTCGGAACGTAGTGCGTCGGATCGGGAATGCCGGCGTCGGCGAATCCCCGCGCGCGCAGCACGCAGGCATCGCAGCGGCCGCACGCGCGGCCTTCGTCATCCGCGCGGTAGCACGACACGGTCTGTGCGAAGTCCACGCCCAGGCGCATGCCTTCGCGCACGATGTCGGCCTTGCTCATGGCGCTGAGCGGCGCATGCACGCGCAGCGTATGACCCTCGACACAGGCCTTGGTCGCGAGATTCGCCAGCCGCCCGAAGGCCTCGATGAACGCGGGCCGGCAATCGGGATAGCCCGAATAATCGACCGCGTTGACGCCGCAGAAGATGTCATTCGCACCGAGCGTCTCGGCCCAGCCGAGCGCGATGGCCAGCATGATGGTGTTGCGCGCTGGGACGTAGGTGACGGGGATGTCGCCCTCGCCGTGCGCATCGGCGTGTTCGGGCACTGCGATGTCCGCGGTGAGCGCGGAGCCGCCAATGCTGCGCAGGTCGACCGCGACGGTCTTGTGTTCCAGGGCGCCGAGCATGGACGCGACGCGCCCGGAGGCGGCCAGTTCGGAAGCGTGCCGCTGCCCGTAGGCCACGGACAACGCGTAGCACGCGAAACCCCGTGCACGCGCCATCGCCAGCGTCACCGCCGAATCCATGCCGCCGGAAACCAGCACGACCGCCTTGGGTGCGGAATCGACCACCGTCATGCCCTGCGCGTCACTTCGCGCTGGATGCCGCGGGAATGTCCTGCAGCCTTGCCTGCGCGCGCCTGGCCAGCGGCGTGCCCGGATGCGCCTTGATCACGGCCTGCAACGTCGCGCGCGCGGCCGCGTCGTCCTTCATTCCGATCTGGCAATCGGCGATGCGGAGCTGCGCTTCCGGCGCCTTGGGGCTGCCTGGATATTTCTGCAGCAGCGTCTGGAACGCCGCCAGGGCAACCTTGTAATTCTGGGTGACGTAATACGAACCGCCCAGCCAATACCAGGCATTGGAAACCAGCGGGCTGTCCGGATACTTGTCGATGAACGCACGGAAGCCGCGCGCGGAATCGACGTAATTGCCGGCGCGCAGGGATTTGAACGCCGCGTCGTAGGCCGCTTGCGCGGCCGCCGTATCCGCCGCGGATGCGGGTTTGGCGGATGCCGGGGAAGGCACCGGCTTGCCCTTCGCGGGTGCGGCCGACGCGACGGGTGCGGATGAAGCCACGGCCGCGGCCGAGGCCGCAGGAGCGGCTTGCGCATGTTCCAGTTTGCCGACCCGCGAATCCAGGTCGACGTACTGGTCCTTGCTGGTCTGCTGCAGATCCTGCAACTGATGTTGCAGGACCTCGATCTGGCCCTGCATCTGTTGCATCTGGTCGCGCAGGGCCTGCACCTGGTTGAGCAGCGTGAGGCTGTTGGACGGCGGAGGCGGCGCCGAAGCAGCATCGCCCACGTCCTGGGCCCACGCCGGGGATGCACAGACCCCTGCAACGATCATGGCCGCCGAAGCGGCCATGATCAGGGGGGCCTTGCGCGGCACGCGGCCGCGCCTGTCCGCGAACCGTGACACCACGATCACTCGGCGGTGTACACGATGTTGTCGCGGCGGTTCTGGTGCCAGCAGCCTTCGTTGTGCTCGCGGCACACCGGACGCTCTTCACCGTAGCTGACGACCTTGATCTGGTCGGCCGAGGCACCGGCCGCTTCCAGCGCGGATGCAAGGGCGTTGCCGCGACGCTCGCCGAGGCCGAGGTTGTACTCGCGGGTGCCGCGCTCGTCGGTGTTGCCTTCGATCGTCATGCGCGCCATCGGACGATCGCGCAGGTACTTGGCATGGCAGGCGACGATGTTGTCGAACTGGGACTGGATATCGCTCTTGTCGAAGTCGAAGTAGATCACGCGGGTGCGGAGGCAGGCGTTGGTCTGCAGGTCGGCCGGGGTGAACGCACCTTCGGTGGTGGCGGGGGCGGTGGGCGGGGCCGCCTCCGGCGGGGGAGCGGGCTTGACTTCCTGTTTCTTTGCGCAGGCCGCGGCGGCCAGGCAGAACAATGCAACTACGGAGACGCGAACGGTTGCGTTCATGGCGAATCCATCCTTTTTTCTTGAACGAGTGGGTGAGTGGGGTGAAACGTATGAAATTGGAACAGTTTGTCGATCAAAACCGCGTCAAGGGGTGCGATAGGGGCCCCAGGCCGGCTCACGCACGTCACCGTCGCTCAACACGAGCCGCTGGCGTACCCGCCCGTCGGCCGACACGGAGTACAGGACGCCGCGGGGGCCTTCGGTGGCTGCGTAGAGAAGCATGCTGGCGTTCGGTGCCCAGCTTGGGGAGTCGTCCAGATTGCCCGGCGAAACGAATATCTCCTGACCGCCCGTGGAACGATCCATGACTGCAATACGATACACGTTTCCGTTGCCCTGCACCATTGCCAGCTTCTTGCCGTCGTAGTCCACCGACACGTCGGCGTTGTACTGGCCCTGGAAGGTGATGCGCTGCGGCGAGCCGCCGCCGGCCGGAATTTCATACAGTTGCGGCTTGCCCGAGCGGTCGGAGGTGAAGATGATGCTCTGCCCGTCCGGCGACCACGACGGCTCGGTGTCGATCGAGAGGTTGTGCGTGAGGCGCGTCAGCGCCCCGCTGCCGAGATCCATCACGTAGATTTCCGGATTGCCCTGGAACGACAGGCTCACCGCCAGCCGCTTGCCGTCCGGCGAGAACCGCGGCGCGCCGTTGATGCCCGGGCGCGACGACACCAGGCGGCGCGCGCCGGTGGCGATGTTCTGGATGTAGATCGCGGAGTTGCCGCTCTCGAACGAGACGTAGGCCACTTCCTTGCCGTCCGGCGACCACGTCGGCGACAACAGCGCCTCGTGCGAACGCACCACCGTCTGCGGGTTGTAACCGTCGGAATCGGCGACCACCAGCGCGTACTGCGCGTGGTCGCCGAGCCCGACCATCGTCACGTAGGCAATGCGCGTGTCGAACGCGCCGCGCACGCCGATGATCTTCTGGTAGATCTGGTCGGCGATTTCGTGCCCGGCGCGCCGCAGGTCGCTGCCCTGCCGCGCCACGGTGTTCTGCAGCAGCATCTGCTGCTTGTTGACGTCCCAGAGCTGGTAATCGACCTTGAGCACGCCGCCGTCGTACGAGGCGCTGCCGACCACGATGTAGTCCTGCTTCAACTGTTGCCACGTCGCGAACTTGATCTGCGCGCCGGTGGTCGGCGACTGCACGATCTCGCTGTTCGGAAGCGTACGGAACTTGCCGCAGCGCGCGAGATCCATGCCGACGATCTGCGCCACGTCCACCGGCGCAGCCGGGCCGGACCCCTGCTGGCCGAACGGCACCACGGTGATCGGGATCGCCGAGGGCACCCCGTTGACGATCTGCAGCGTCAGCCCCTGCGCGGCGGCGACGTTCGCGCACACCGCGGCGCACAGCATGAAAAGGATGGCAACCAGCAATCTTGGAGTACGCATGACGGTCCGCATGGATGAAATCTCCCTCACTGTGACGAGGTAACTCTGAAATTTAGCAAAATGTCGCGCTGGAATTCCTTCTCGAAGCCCTTGTAGGGCAACGGGGAAGAACGCCGCACCGCGGCTTCCACCGAATGCTGCCCCACTTCGTTCAAGGGGCAGCTCGGCAGGACCTTCACGTCGATGACCTGACCGCCCGGAATTTGCTTGATCTCCACCGGGCAGATGGTGCCGTCGGGAATGTTGTCGGGACGCAGCCAGTTCTGCGTGATCACGTTGGTCAGCGCCGCGGCATAGGCCGCGTTGTCGGTACCCGCCTGCCCCGTCATGGCCTGCTTGGCGGCCGGAACGTTCTGGGCGTTCTGGGTTTCGCTGGCCTTGCGCAGGTCCGCGAGCTGCTGGGCCTTCTGCGTTTCCATGTTGATCCGGCGCTGCTGCGCCTCGCTCTGCGCCTTGACCTTGGCCAGTTCCTTCAGGATGCGCTCGGCTTCCTGCTGCCTGGTCAGCTCGGCCATGCGCTGCCGCTGTTCCTCTTCCTGCGCCTGCTTTTCCTGCTCGGCCTTCTGCTCCGCGATCTGGGCGATCTTTTCCTGATCCTTCAATTTCGGCTGCGGCACCGGCGTCGGCAACACCCGCACGTTGGCGGGCGGCGGCGGCTTGGGCTTCGGTTCGGCTTTTTCCTGGTGTTTGGGCGACGCCCGCTGCGCATGTTTCGCGGCGGGCGGCGGCGGGGCGCCGACCGGCCCGACCAGCGTCGCTTCGATCACCGGCCCCTGTAATTGCAGCATGCGGTTGCAGGTGACCGGACGCAGCGCCTCGGGCAGGCGCAGCGCGTCGGCCACGCTTTCCCAGCGCGTGCAGTTGAGCATCGCCAGCGCCAGGAATGCGACGATGCCGAGGTGCAGCAGCGCGGAATAGAGGACCGCGCGCGGGGTGGCTTCAGCGCTTTCCATGGCTCGCCGGCACCACGGTGGTCTCGGGCTGGCTCATCAGGCCGACCTTGGCGACACCGGCCTGCTGCAACAAACCCAGCACCTGGTTGACGCGTCCGTAGTCGACGCGCTTGTCCCCGCCCAGCATCACCGAGACTTTCGGATCCTGCTTGACGAACGCGGAGACGTCCTTCACCAGCGTGTCGTCGTCGACCTGTTCGCGCGCGCTCTTGCCGAGGGTCAGGAACACGTCGCCCTGCTGGTCCACCGTCACCAGGACGGGCTGCTTTTCGTCCTGCAGCGCCTTGGCGGCGGATTGCGGCAACTGGATGTCGGCGCCGAGGTTCAACATCGGCGCGGTGACCATGAAGATGATCAGCAGCACCAGCATCACGTCGATGTACGGGACGATGTTGATCTCCGCCATCCGTCGGCGGCGCTTGCTGCGATGTTGCAATGCCATGGGCTTCGCTCCTCAGCGCACGCGGGCTTCCGCGCGGCCGGGCGCGGGCGCCGCAGGCTGGTCGTCGGCGTGCATCTGGCGCTGCAGCACCGACGAGAATTCTTCCTGGAAGGTCTCGTAGCGCAGCGTCAGGCGATCCAGCCGGGTCGAATAGCGGTTGTACGCCCACACCGCGGGAATCGCCGCGACCAGGCCCATCGCCGTTGCTACCAGCGCTTCGGAAATGCCCGGCGCCACGGTGGCGATGGTGGCCTGCTTCATGGTGCCGAGGCCCTGGAACGCGATCATGATGCCCCACACCGTGCCGAACAGGCCGACGTAGGTGCTGATCGAGCCGACGTTGGCGAGGTACTCGAGGTTGCGTTCAAGCTTCTCGACTTCGCGCGT
>DASZTT010000096.1:0-2158 GCA_035547895.1 Rhodanobacteraceae bacterium | reverse complement strand
CAAAAACATGATTTCGTGGTCGCCGATTCCGGCGACACCGAAGGGTTGCGCGCAGCCGCGGAGAGGCTGGCGAGCGCGAATCCCGTGCACATCCTGGTCAACAATTCGGGCGGGCCGCCGCCCGGCCCGGCGCACGGCGCGAACATCGATGCGTTCCTCGACGCCTACCGCAAGCACCTCATCGCCAACCACGTGCTCGCGGAAACCGTGATCCCCGGCATGCAGGCGGCGCGCTTCGGGCGCATCGTCAACATCATCTCGACGTCGGTGAAGGAACCGATCGCGGGCCTCGGCGTGTCCAACACCACGCGCTGGGCGGTGGCGAGCTGGTCCAAGACGCTCGCCACGGAACTCGCGCCTTTCGGCATCACCGTCAACAACGTGCTGCCGGGTTCGACCAGGACGCCGCGCATCGAACAGATCGTCCACACACGCGCGCAAAAGTCGGGCGTGGACGTCGCCGCCATGCAACACGAGATGGAATCCGAAATCCCGATGCGCCGTTTCGCCGACCCCCCGGAAATCGCGGCAGCCGTCGCGTTCCTGTGCTCGCCCGCGGCGGGCTACATCACGGGCATCAACGTGCCGGTGGACGGCGGACGCACGCGTTCGCTGTAACGGAACTCCCAGGGCGGCGGGATGGTGTACGCTGCCGCGCGCGTGGATATCTATACCCACATCCGCATCGTCATCGGTATCGTCATCGGCCTCGGCCTGACGCACCTTTTGCGCGGCATGGCGCGGCTGATCGAGCATCCCAAGCGGGAGGGCATCTGGTGGGTGCACCTGGTGTGGGTGCTGTCGATATTCCTGTACCTGATCCACTTCTGGTGGTTCGAATTCGAACTCGGCGCGATCACGCACTGGAATTTTCCGATCTATCTGTTCCTGATCCTCTACGCGGTGCTGCTGTACGTGTTGTGCGCGCTGCTGTTCCCGGAGGACATCAGCGACTATCGCGGATTCCGGGACTACTTCATGGCGCGCCGCCACTGGTTCTTCGGCGTGCTGGCATTGGTGTTCGTGCTGGACTTCGCCGATACCTGGCTCAAGGGTTCGGCGCATTTCGTCACGCTCGGTCCGGAGTACGTCGCCCGCGGCGCGGTGTTCATCGCCCTGAGCCTGGTCGCCATCGGCACGCGCAACACGCGCTATCACGCCGCGTTCGCCGTGTTCGGCGTGGTTTACCAGGTCACCTACATGGTGCGGCTGTACTACGTGCAGTATTGAGCGGACAAACGCCGTGCGGTGCTGCGGTAAGCTTGCGCAATGGAAACCGCGACGCTCGCCAACCTGATCGATGGCCGCCTGTCCGCGCCCGCAAGCGGCGCTTATCTCGACGTGTACGAACCGGCGACGGGCAAGGTTTACGCGCGGTGCCCGGATTCCGATGCAGGCGACGTCGAACGTGCCGTTGCCGCCGCGCAACGCGCGGCGCCGGCCTGGGCGGCACGGGCGGCGGGCGAGCGCGCGAGGCATTTGCATCGGCTCGCGGACGCCGTCGAAGCCCGGCTGGACGACCTGGCCGGGGAAGAATCGCGCGACAGCGGCAAGCCGGTCACCCTGGCGCGCAGTGTCGACATCCCTCGTGCGGTCGCCAACCTGCGCTTCTTCGCGGAGGCGATCACGCAATGGCAGGGCGAATCGCACGTCGACGCGCGCGCGATCAACATCACCTTGCGCCAGCCGCTGGGTGTGGCCGGCTGCATCTCGCCTTGGAACCTGCCGCTCTACCTGTTCACATGGAAGATTGCGCCGGCACTCGCGGCCGGCAACGCGGTGGTGGCCAAGCCTTCCGAAATCACGCCGTTCACCGCATTCCGGTTGTCCGAACTCGCGATCGAATGCGGCCTTCCGGCCGGCGTGCTGAACATCGTGCACGGGTTAGGTCCGAAGGTCGGCCAGGCGATCGTCGGGCATCCCGGGATCAAGGCCGTGTCGTTCACCGGTTCGACGCGCACCGGCGCGTCCATTGCGGAAAGTGCGGCAAGGCAATTCAAGAAAGTGTCGCTGGAAATGGGCGGCAAGAATCCCGCCATCGTTTTCGCCGACGCAGATCTGGACGATGAAAGCCTCGACACCGTCGTGCGCTCGGGTTTCTCCAACCAGGGGGAAATCTGCCTGTGCGGCTCGCGGCTGCTGGTCGAGCGCTCGACCT
>DASZTT010000095.1:0-6025 GCA_035547895.1 Rhodanobacteraceae bacterium | reverse complement strand
CGTGCGGCAGCCAACCGCGGCCGACCGCTCTGCAAGTCGTACAAGGCCGCACTGGTTTGCGCGCGCGCGGAATCGGGATTGAGCGCGGCCCAGATCTGCGCCTGGCGAAAGGCATTGCCCCACAACGCCGCGCGCTGCGCGGTCAGCGTTGCAAGAAAGACCAGGATCGCCACCGCCGCGGCGGCGCGCAGGAACCGCAACGTGCCCGGATACCCCAGCGCGAGCCCGATCGGCCAGAACAGCAGCATGGCCGGCAGGTAATTGCGGTGCTCGAAATAAAGCTCCAGCGGAATCCATCCGGATTCCATGAGCTGCGCCGCGAAGTAGAACAGCAGCGCCAGCGCGATTGCGGGACATTGCTTGCGCAGCGCGAATCCCGTTGCGATCAGCGCAAGGATCAGCGCCATGCACGGCAGGGTCGATGCGGGATGCAGCCAATCCGCGGAAACCGGAAAGGCATCGTTGAACAACCCGCTGGAATGCGCAGAGGGGACGAACAGCAGTCGCAGGTAGTCCGTCACCACGCGCGGTTCGGTCAGTAGCCGCTGGCCGAGGCTCCACCCACGCACTGCCGGCGTCGTGCGCACATCGCCCGGAATCACTGACAGAAGGTAGGCCAGCAGGAATACGCTCGGCACGATCAGGAATACCGTGACCGCGAGCTTGTGCAAACGCCGCTTTTGCACGTCAGGCATCGGGCGGCGCGCAAGCACGATCCACTCCGTCAGCAGCAGCAGCAGCGGAAGCAGGGCGCCGTTGGCCTTGCTCAATATCGCCAGCAGCGTGCACAGCCATGCCGAAAGCGCGAAGCCGATCAGCGCGTGTCGGGAATGCCCACGCGCCAGCGCCTCGCGCGAGGCCATCCAGCCGAGCATGCCGATCAACGTGAAGGTCGCTGGCAGCATGGCCTCGCGCTGCACGACGTACAGCGTCGTGGAAACCAGCAATGGATGCAGCAGCCATGCGCCCGCGCCGAACAGCGCGGCGATGGCGATGCCGCGGCGGTCCGGCGCCTTCCCCTGCACGGTGTCGCACCCATCACTTGTCATTCCGGGGCCGGCCGCGGGCCGGAACCCGGAATCGGTTTTGGTGAACGTCCTTACCGATTCCGGGTTCACCCCTTTGGGGTGCCCCGGAATGACCAGCTTGTTTGTTCCGCTCTTGCGGTAGTGGGTGCTGCTTCGTTGCCTCAACACCCATCCCAGCTTCCACAACACCCACGCCAGCAGTGCGCCGTTGATCAGGTGCAGGATGACGTTGGTGAGCTTGAACGGCCATGGATCCGCGGGCCAGTTGTGCGCGTCGATCAGGAAACTCAGCAGCGCCAACGGCCGGCCGGTGGGATCGGCCGTGCCGGAAGTGACGTAACGCCAGAACGTGGCCCAGTTGTTTACGGGGCCGGTGGCGCCGAGTTTCGGCAGGCTGCCGAGGTCATCGAACAGGAAGGCGCCCGAAAGCCCCGGCCGATACGCGAACCATGCAAGCGCGAGGATCGCGGCCAGCAGCGCCAGGAAAGCCATGATGCCGATGAAGCTGCCCGACCGACGCCGGAGATACGCGGCACTCACAGCGTGGAACGGATGGATGTCATGGCGCGCAAGCATACGCGATCGGCGCAAAGAGTCCGCGCCGACTCGTAGCAAGGCCTGCTGGAAATCGGCCGCGGCACAGGCAAAAAGAAGGGCCGCGTGAGCGGCCCTTCCAAAACACGAGTTGCATTCGATTTACTTAGCCACTCTTACGGCAGCTCGACGGCAGGTACTTGTTGTCGACCGTGGTGTTGTTGTCCGACGGCTGGCAGGTCCACTTGAACGAACCACCGCCCGGGCTGGGTGACAGCTCGAAAGTCTCGGTCTGGATGGCCTTGTTGGCGTTGCTGTTGAACGCGGCCAAGATCTTGCCGGAGGTAATTGTCACGCTCGCGACATACTTGCCGGAGATCGAAGACGCTTGCGACGGCAGGCCAGCAGACTCGTTGTTGGTCGGCCAGGTGCCATGGTTGCTGTAGAACTCGGCCACCGCGGTGCGGCTGCCGCCGGTCAGCACCATGGCTTCCGACACCTGCGAACGGATCAGGTAGTTCTGGTAAGCCGGAATGGCGATGGCCGCCAGGATCGCGATGATCGCGACCACGATCATCAGTTCGATCAGGGTGAAGCCTTTCTGCATCGATTTCATGGTTGGATTCCTCTTGCTTGTGGTGACTGGTCAACTGGTTTGGGAAATGCCCCAAGGTGCAAGCCCCTGAATCAGAACCCCCTGGCCAGTGGGCCAGTGAGCCAGAAGCTCGGGTGGAAATAAGCAGCTTTTGTGCCAATCCCCGCGGCTGCTTCCCCGCGGAAAATCTAACCGGTCATGATCAAAACAGCTTGGGAACCGGTTCACATTTCTTAACAACGATCGTCTTCACGTTTGTTGACGTTGTGCGACAGGTGACGTGACGCGTCACCCGCTCGGTTCCATCAACGATTCACCAGGCTCCTGATCAGTTGCGGCAGGAACTGGGCAGATACTTCGGATCCACCGCATCGGCGCTTCCGGCCGGATTGCAGGTCCACATGATGCTGGCGCCGCCGGCATTGGGGGACAGCACCAGCGTTTTGCCGTGAATCGCGGCATTGGCATCTGTGCTGTTGAAGGTGGCCGTGATCTTGCCGGAGGCAACGGTCACGCTCTCGACGTACTTGCCGGCGATCGAGGACGGATTCGACGGCAGGCCCGCGGATGCGTTGGTCGGGGGATAACGGCCGGTGTTGGAGTAGAAATCCCACACGGCGGCTTTGGCACCGGTCGCGAGACTTATGCCTTCGGTGACCTGCGCGCGGATCAGATAGTTCTGGTATGCGGGAATCGCGATGGCCGCAAGGATGGCGATGATCGCCACGACGATCATCAACTCGATCAGCGTGAATCCGCGTTGGACCACGTGCATGCGCATGTTGGCGAAACCCCCGTTCCCCTTGGTGTGTTACCAACTGTTACAGCACGTTGCGTGCCAGCCTGAACGAGCAAGCGTGATGGCCGTCACGTAATGCTGTTGTGGGTGGGTCCCAACAAAAAACGGCCGCGCCTGGCGGCGCGACCGTTCGCGGAGCCCCTGTTCCTGACCAGAAGTTGCTCCGCTCCAACCGCAGCACGATGCGTGCCAAGCCAGGCGTGGCAAGGCTTCCGGTGATCGCGCGCAGCGCGGCAAACGTTTGCAGACAAGAGACGGCGCAGCCGCGTATGGCAGAATGCGCACCTTTCGCGATCCATCGAGGCACGCATGACAACGCTTCTGGTCACAGGCGGCGCCGGGTTCATCGGCGGCAATTTCGTGCTGCAGGCGGTGGCCGACGGATTGACGGTGGTCAACCTGGACAAGCTGACCTATGCGGGCAACGTGGACACGTTGAAGCCGCTGGAAGGCAATCCACGCCACGTGTTCGTGCAGGGCGACATCGGTGACCGCCAGCTGGTCTCGAAGCTGCTGGCGGAACACCGGCCCGATGCGGTGGTGAACTTCGCGGCCGAGTCGCACGTCGATCGTTCCATCGATGGACCGTCCGCTTTCATCGAAACCAACGTGGTCGGCACCCTCGCGCTGCTCGAGGGCGTGCGCGATTACTGGAAGGCGCTGGACGGCGCCGCGAAGAACACATTCCGTTTCCTGCACGTCTCCACCGACGAGGTGTACGGCTCGCTGGGCGCGTCAGGCAAATTCACCGAAACCACGCCGTACGCTCCCAACTCGCCATACTCGGCGTCCAAGGCGTCGAGCGACCACCTGGTGCGCGCGTTCCACCACACCTACGGATTGCCGGTGCTGACGACGAATTGTTCGAACAACTACGGGCCGTACCAATTCCCCGAAAAGTTGATCCCGCTGATCATCGCGCGCGCGCTGAAAGGCGAGAAGCTGCCGGTGTACGGCGACGGCAGGAACGTGCGCGACTGGCTGTTCGTGCTGGACCACTGCAGCGCGATCCGCCGCGTGCTGGAAGCGGGCCGCGCGGGGGAAACCTACAACGTCGGCGGCGATTCCGAGCGCGAGAACATCCACGTCGTGAAAACCATCTGCGCGCTGCTGGATGCGAAGCGTCCATTGGCCGATGGCCGCAAGCGCGAAAGCCTGATCGAGTTCGTGAAGGATCGCCCGGGCCACGACCGCCGCTACGCGATCGACTCCTCCAAACTGCAGCGCGAGCTGGCGTGGAAACCGTCGGTGGATTTCGAAACCGGCATCGCCCGCACCGTGGATTGGTACCTTGCCAACCAGCCGTGGGTGCAGCGCGTCCTGGATGGCAGCTACCGGATGGAAAGGTTGGGGCAGGGATGAGCCGTTCCGGCGGTCCGCAGGGTGTTTCAAAACCGATTCCGGGTTCCGGCCTTCGGCCGGCCCCGGAATGACGAACAAAGAGACAACCGACAACCAGATTTCTCATTCCGGGGCGATCCGAAGGGTCGAACCCGGAATCGGTTTGGCTTCACGTTTGCCTCGATGCCCTGATGCAGCAATCATCGCGGCATCGTTTTCAGGGCAGCCGCATGCGCCAACCCACGGTCTACATATTGGCTACAAAGCCATACGGCACGCTATACATTGGCGTGACGTCGGACCTGGTCAAGCGCATCTGGGAGCACCGGACCAATGCAGCGGAAGGTTTTACCAGGCGGTACGAGGTGCATCGCCTGGTGTACTTCGAACAATTCCGCTCCATGACGGAAGCAATCGAGCGCGAAAAGGAACTGAAGAAGTGGCGGCGGGCGTGGAAAATCGCGCTGGTCGAGAAGGCGAATTCGGACTGGCGCGATCTGTGGCCAGAGATCAGCCAGTGAGATAGACAAGTCTGGTCGGAGGCGGATTCCAGGTTCGACACATATGGATCGCCCCGGAATGACAAAATCTGCTGGTCATTCCGGGGCCGCGCGCAGCGCGGAACCCGGAATCGGTTTCACAAGGAATAAAACGTGACAACAAAAAAAGGCATCATCCTCGCCGGCGGTTCCGGCACGCGGCTGTATCCGGTCACGCAGGCCATCAGCAAGCAACTGCTGCCGGTGTACGACAAGCCGATGATCTATTACCCGCTGTCGGTGCTGATGCTGGCCGGCATCCGCGAGGTGCTGGTGATCAACACGCCGCACGAGCAGGCGTTGTTCAAGAACCTGCTGGGCGACGGTTCGCAGTGGGGCATCGAGATCAGCTATGCGGTGCAGCCGTCGCCGGATGGCCTTGCGCAAGCCTTCCTGATCGGACGCGAATTCATCGCCGGCGATCCGTGCGCGCTGGTGCTGGGCGACAACATTTTCTTCGGCCACGGCTTTACCGAACTGCTGAGGCGCGCGTCGACGCGCGATCGCGGCGCCACGGTGTTCGGTTATCTGGTGCGCGATCCGGAGCGCTACGGCGTCGCCGAGTTCGATGCCACCGGCCGCGTGGTGGGCCTGGAAGAAAAACCGGCGAAACCGAAGTCCAGTTACGCGGTCACCGGCCTGTATTTCTACGACGGGCGCGCGTGCGATTTCGCGGCGCACCTGAAACCCTCCGCGCGCGGCGAACTCGAAATCACCGACCTCAACCGCTGCTACCTCGACGATGGTTCGTTGATGCTGGAACAGCTCGGCCGCGGGTACGCGTGGCTCGACACCGGCACCCATGAATCCATGATCGACGCGGCGAACTACATCGCCACGGTCGAGAACCGGCAGGGCCTCAAAGTGTGCTGCCCCGAGGAGATCGCGTATCAGCAGGGCTGGATCGACGATGCGCGCGTGCGCGAACTCGCCGCGCCGCTGTGCAAGACGGGGTACGGGCAGTATTTGCTGCGGTTGATCGATGGGTGACGCAATGTTGGATATCTCTGCCGCCGGGAGTGCAGCTTTGCTCCCCTCTCGGAGCGCGCTTTGCTTTCTCTCCTTTCAAATCGCGTTTTGCACCCCTCTCCCTTCGGGAGAGGGGTTGGAGATGAGGGTACGGCTTGCGTTGTGTGCGAAGCCGAACCCTCACCCGCCCCTGCGGGGCACCCTCTCCCGGAGGGAGAGG
>DASZTT010000094.1:0-8943 GCA_035547895.1 Rhodanobacteraceae bacterium | reverse complement strand
GGCGAGCTGGATGCCGACCACGTTCTCGACCGCGTTGCCCGCGATCGCGACGATCACCAGGCCCGCGAACGCATCGGAAATGTGCAGCACGCCCATCGCCGGTTCCAGCGCGTGCACGAACCACTCGGACACGAACGCGGCCGCGATGGCGGATGCCGCCAGCAGCGCAAGCGCGAGCGGCAACGGCCAGCGCGGCGGCTCGTGCTGTTCGGCGGCGTCGCCCGCGGGTTTGCTCTTGAGCGAGGCGGGCAGGGTGACGGCGAACAACACCAGCAGGATCACCGAGACCACCAGCGACATCGGGGCTTCGTGCGGCGCGGCCGGCGTATGCACGTAGCTCGCGAGCGAAGGTACGACCATCGCCGCAACCGCCAGCAGCATCAGCACCGCGGTCGCACGCGCGCGTTGCGAGTCGATGTTCTGGGGGCCGTGGCGCAAGCCGCCAACCGTGAATGCGAGCCCCAGCACCAGCAGCAAGTTGGCGAGGATCGAGCCGATCAGCGCGGCCTGCACCACCATCACCAGTCCCGCCCTCAGCGCGAACAACGCGATGAAAAGTTCGGGCAGGTTGCCGAGCGCGGATTGCAGCACGCCGGTCGCGCCGGCGCCGAAACGGTCGCCGAGTTGTTCCACCGAACGCCCGACCAGCGCGGCCAGCAGCGCGACCGCCAGGCCGGAACACAGGAAAGCCGGCACCGCCCCCGCGTGGGTGAAGCGCGTGACGGCTGCGGCGATGATCAGCAGAACGCTGCCGCCGATCACGATCAGGTCGGAACGTTCGAAGATGCGTGGGCGTGGATTCATTGCGCGGCGTATTCCGGCTGGGGCTTCAATCCGGCTTTTCCCGTTGGGCATTCACCCGTTGGTAGTGCAACCCCATTTCCATCAGCGTCAATTTGGAGGAATGCCGCAACGCATCCACGTCGAAGGTCGCGTAGTCGTCACCGTAGAACTTGTAGCGCCAGGTGACGTGGAAGGTGTTGTCGTGCCACGGCACCAGATCGCCGACGAAATCCGGGTTGCCGAGCCGCAGCACCAGGCGCCCGTGTTCGAGCGCGACATGCGCGTCGCCATCCATCTTGTCCGAATAAGTTCCCGCGTAGTCGGCCAGCGGCAGCGGCGGTCCGGCGTTCGCCACCCGCGTATCCGCCAGCTTCTTGTCCATCGCCGCGCCTTCTGCCTCGTCCTTGCGTTCCGCGGCGAGCAGCGCCGGGTCGAGATCATGGCCGGGCAAATCCAGCATGGCCTGCAGCACGTGCGCGACGATCGCGAAGCGCGCGTCGGCATGATCCATGTTCGACATCACCGCGATGCCGAGCTGCGCCTTCGGTACCAGCACGAGCGCCGAGGCCATGCCGTCGATGTCGCCTGCGTGCCACACGACGGTGTGGCCGCCGTCGTTCTGCACGAACAGGCCCATGCCATAGGTGTAGAAGGTGCCGCCGGGCATCCAGGCGCGGATTTCGTCGCCGACGCCGGTGCCGGACTGGATCAGCATCTGCGGCGTTTCCATCGCTGCGACGACTTTGCCGTCAAGTACGGTTTTGCCGTCGTACTTGCCGTCCGCCAGCAGCATCTGCAGCCAATGGCCCATGTCGTTGGCGCTGGACCAGATGCCGCCCACCGCCGCGAACACGTCCATGTTGTGCGGCCAGTAGCGCTGCAGCACCGCGGGCTTTTCCTTGATCATGCCATGCGGCATCGCGACATCGTTCGAAGCCGCGACCGCGGCGTCGGTGCTGACGGTGCGCGTCATGTCCAGCGGCTGGAACACGTGCGCGGCGACGTAGTCGTTCCAGCTCTGGCCGGTGATCGCCGGAATGAAACGGCTGGCGGCGAGGTACTGCACGTTGTTGTAGCAGAACGTGGTGCGGAAACCGTAGTCGGGTTTCTGCCAGCGCATCCGCTTGACGATGTCGCCGGCATCGCTGGTGTACCACGCGGCGCCCGGATCGCAATACCCGGTGCGGTGCGTCAGCAGGTCGCGCAGGGTGACGTTCTGCGTGAGATACGGACTTTCCAGCTTGAAGTCCTTCAGTTCTTCGACGACCGGCGTGTCCCACGCCAGTTTGCCTGCCGAAACCAGCGTGCCCAGTGCGGCGACGGTGAAGGCCTTGGAGTTGGAGCCGATGTCGAACAGCGTGTCCGCATCGACCTTGCCGGGCTTGCCCAGTTCGCGCACGCCGTAGCCGCGCGCCGCCAGCACCTTGCCGTCCTTCACCACGACCAGGGCAAGGCCGGGCACGTGCCAGGCCTGCATCGTGCGCTGCACGTAGCCGTCCAGGTCCTGCAGTGGTTGCGACGGTGCGGGCGCCGGCGCGGCAGCCACGAGCGGAGGCGCCGCGAGGAACGCCAGCAAAAGCAGTCCACGGTTACGCATCGTCATCCCCTGCACGCAATGGAGGCCGCGGCATTGTGGCATGGCGGTTCCGTCAATGCGCCGCCGTTTCCGCGGCATCGATCGCCGGGCGCAATTCGAAGCGGTACGCCGCCGGAACCTTCGCGTCCGGCCGCGCCACGTGGTACATCGCCCACGCGATCTGTTTTTCCAGCCAGTCGCGGTCCTTGCCTTTTTCGTAAAGGTCGCCGTGGGTCTTGCCGGGCAGGAACTGCACCTCGGCGTGCGCGCCCACCTTGTCCAGCACGGCCTTCAGCTTGTGCGCGGCGCCGTCGAGATAAAACGTGTCGGCGGTGCCGACGATCACGTGGATCTTGCCGTCGAGGTCCGGCTTCAGTCGCGGCCATTGCGTTTCGATGCGGTACGCGATGTCGTAGTGGTCGCGCCAGTACCTGACGACCTGCGGGTCGACCTTGCCGGTGCCGCGGTCGAACATTTGCATCGGACGTCCATCGGGTCCGCGCGGCGAGAACACCCAGTCGAACGACGCCATCTGTCCGCCGTACGGGCCGAGCACGCGTTCCAGTTGAGCGAACTGCTTGAACGTGGCGACGACTTTCCCGTGCATGCGCACCAGCGGATACGGCGTGCCATCCGGTCGCGTGTAGACGTTCGCGTTCGGCGCGTACAGATCGGGGCCGGTGAAATCATGGAAATCGCTGGGGTCCGGCGAGGTGGACCAGGTGCCGCCGAAGATTTCCGGGTATCGCACCTGCAGCCACAGCGTGGCCCAGCCACCGGACGAATGGCCGGTGAGAAAGCGTCCGCTGGCCTTCGCGTCCATCCGGTAGTGCGCTTCGAGATAGGGAATCACTTCGGTGGTGAGCGCGGTGCCCCATGGCCCGTTGTTCACCGAGTCCGCGAATTCGTGGGTGCCGGTGGCGGTGTGCTCGTCGAGGAACACCCAGATCATCGGCGGCATCGTGCCTTCGGCCATGTGCGACCACACGCCCGCGGACTTCAAGGTGAGGTAGGCGAGATTGCCGCCGAAGCCGTGGGTGAAATACACCGTCGGGTAGCGCGTGTTCGTGTTCTTGTCGTAGCCGGGTGGCAGCAGCACCCAGCCGTTGACGTGGATCGGCCGGCCCCAGAACGCGGTCAGCGCGGGACTGACGAAGTCGAGTGGTTCCGTGTGCGCGTGCGCCGCCTGCATGGCCTTGGCCAACTGCCCGCGTTCCTTCGCGGGAACCCGCGCAGGAACCGACCACGGTTGCGGGACACCGGCCAGCGCACGCGTCAGATGCAAGGTCGGAACGGAAGCCGCGTCGTCGAACGGCACTTCGGTGACATCGCTGACGAGGTCACCTGCGCCGCGTCCCGAATAGTTGTAGTCGTGATTGACGTCCAGCACGGCCTGCATGTCGTAGTCGCCGGCGGCGAGTTTCGAAAAGCCTTCGGGAAACGCCAGTGCATCTGCGTCGATCAGCACCGACCCGCCCGGTGCGAGGTCGCGCACCTCCAGCGCCGCCACCGCGGTTTGCGATGGCCGGAATTCATTGATGTCGATTTCGGTGACCTTGCCGTCCTTCGCCTGCGCCGCTGCTTCCCTGGCGGGCAGCGCGAACAGCAGCAGGCGCCCGGAAACCGGTTGCGTGGACGCGCCATCCAGCGTGATGCGGAACACCCGATGCGGCACGGGCGGCGCGGAAGACGCCTGCACGGCAAGTGCAAGCGGCGCGAACAGCAGCAGCAACAAGCACGACCACGAACGCCTGTGCATCGTCATCCCCTTGCAGAGTGGCAGCCGAGCGGCCGGGCGCGTCGGGCGCGCGCCGGGCGCCCAGCATGCCATGCGATCCCGGCGTGGTCACGATGACGAATGGCACGGGCAGGGCATCTGCTTTGCGGGGCGACTACAGGGGCGAGGATTCACCTCCGCCACTTTTGACGGCCGTGTTCGCAGGTTCGCCGATGAACGTCAGCTTGTCGCCTTGGGCGCCGGTCAGCAGCAGTCGTGGCTGCTCGCCGCGGACGTCGAGATCGAGCGTGAACGTGCCTTGCAGGTATTTGCCCGCGGCCGCATCCAGCGCCGTCAGCGCGGGGTCATTGCAAGCCATCCATGTCGAGGCGAGGTTGCCGAGGGTGAGTTTGCCGCCTGCGACGGAATAGCTGCCGCGCATGCGGTTGCAGGTATTGCCGATGGCAAATCCCTGCGCGTCGAAATCGAGTTGCACGGGTGGGCCGGAACGCACGAACAGCGCGTCGATGCGTCGGCCGGACTTGTCGGTCGCGTTCGCGAGTTGCCAGTGGTATTGCGCGAGCGTCGTCGCGGCATCGGCGGCCGGGCTCGTTGCGGTGGTCGCAGGCAATGGTGCCGAAGCACCGGACGCGGGAGCTTCGGCTTCGCTGGGCGGCGCACCGGCGACCTGCGCGGCGGCGGAAGCCAGGCTCGTTCCGCCCGACGGCGTTTGCGAACAGGCGGCCAGCGCGCAAACCGTGATGGCGGCGAAGGCGATTTTCATGGCACCTCCTCGGGTCGCTGGACCTGAGTGTGCCGCGGCGACGCTGAACCGCCCGCTCCCGCCGCGGTGTTGCGTTGCGCGAAGGAAGCGCCGTCAGCCTTTGTGTTTCGCCAGCCGCAACCAGGTGTCGACCACCGTGTCGGGATTCAGCGACACCGATTCGATGCCCTGGTCCATCAGCCATTCGGCGAGATCGGCATGGTCGGATGGCCCCTGTCCGCAGATGCCGACGTACTTGCCCTTGGCGCGCGCGGTCTTGATCGCTATCGACAGCAGTTTCTTCACCGCCGGATTGCGTTCGTCGAACAGCGAGGCGACGATCGATGAATCGCGATCCAGGCCCAGCGTCAACTGGGTCAGGTCGTTGGAGCCGATCGAGAAGCCGTCGAAAATCTCGAGGAACTCCTCGGCCAGCAGTGCATTGGACGGCACCTCGCACATCATGATGACCTTCAGCGCCGCGTTGCCGTCGACGCTTTCGCCCTGCTTCAGGCCATTGGCCTTCAGCACGTCGATGACCTTCTTGCCTTCCTCCAGCGTGCGGATGAACGGGATCATCACCCACACGTTGTCGAGGCCCATGGCCTCGCGTACCTTCTTGACCGCCTTGCATTCGAGGCCGAACGCCTCGGCGAACGAATCATCGACGTAGCGCGAGGCACCGCGGAACCCGATCATCGGGTTTTCCTCGTGCGGTTCGTACTTGCCGCCGCCGAGGAGGTTCGCGTATTCGTTGGACTTGAAGTCCGACATCCGCACGATCACGGTCTTCGGATACACCGACGCCGCGATCGTGGCGATGCCTTCGGCCAGCCGGTCGACGTAGAAATCGACCGGGCCCGCGTAGCCCGCGATGCGCTCGTCGATCTTCTTCTTTGTCTCCGCATCCTGCTGGTCGTATTGCAGCAGGGCTTTCGGATGTACGCCGATGTGGCTGGCGATGATCATTTCCAGCCGCGCGAGGCCGATGCCCTGGTTCGGCAGCATGCCGAAGTCGAACGCGCGTTCCGGGTTGGCGACGTTCATCATGATCTTCAGCGGCGCCGGCGGCATGTCGCCAAGATCCGCGGTGATGCGCTCGAACTTCAGCTTGCCGTCGTAGATGAAACCGGTGTCGCCCTCGGCGCACGACACGGTGACGGCGTGGCCGTCCGGGATTTTCTGCAGCGCGTCGCCGGTGCCGACCACCGCCGGCACGCCCAGCTCGCGCGCGATGATCGCCGCGTGGCAGGTGCGTCCGCCGCGATTGGTGACGATCGCGGCGGCGCGTTTCATGATCGGCTCCCAGTCGGGATCGGTCATGTCGGCGACCAGCACATCGCCTTCCTTGAACTCGTGCATCCGGTCCAGCGACTTGATCACGCGCGCGGTGCCGGCGCCGATCTTCTGGCCGATCGAACGGCCTTCCGCCAGCACCTTGCCTTTTTCGTTCAACTGGAAGCGTTCGAGCTGGGTCGCATGCGCGCGCGACTTCACCGTCTCCGGACGGGCCTGCACGATGTAAAGCTTGCCGGTGGCGCCGTCCTTCGCCCACTCGATGTCCATGGGGCGCTTGTAATGTTCCTCGATGATCAGCGCCTGTTTCGCCAGCGATTCGACGTCGGCGTCCGAGATGCAGAACTTGCGGCGCAGTTCGTCCGGGGTTGCTTCGATGCGGACGCGTTCACCGGGCTTGTCCGAATACACCATGCGCTGCTGCTTGGCGCCGAGGTTGCGGCGCAGCACCGCGTGCTTGCCGGCGCGCAGGGTCGGCTTGAACACGTAGAACTCGTCGGGATTCACCGCGCCCTGCACGACCATTTCGCCGAGGCCGTAGCTCGCGGTGACGAACACCACGTCGCGGAAACCGGATTCGGTGTCGAGCGTGAACAGCACGCCCGAGGCGCCGATGTCGGAGCGCACCATCAACTGCACGCCGGCAGACAGGAATACCTCTTCGTGCTTGAAACCCTGGTGCACGCGATAGGCGATCGCGCGATCGTTGTACAGCGACGCAAAAACTTCCTTCACCTTGTGCAGCACGTCGTCGATGCCGGTGACGTTGAGGAAGGTTTCCTGCTGGCCGGCGAAGCTTGCGTCGGGCAGATCTTCCGCGGTGGCGGAGGAGCGCACCGCGACCGGGATATTTTCGCCGCCCGCATCCTTGCAAAGTTTCGCGTAGGCGTCGCGGATGGCGCGTTCCAGTTCCGCGGGAAGGGCGGTGTCCACGATCCAGCCGCGGATTTCCTTGCCGGCGGCGGTCAACGCGTTGACGTCCTCGACATCCAGTGTCGCGAGCCGTTTCTGGATCCTGTCGGCGAGGCCGCTCTTTTCCAGGTATTCGCGGAAGGCCTCGGCCGTGGTGGCGAAACCGCCGGGCACCGACACGCCCAGTTTCGCGAGGTTGCCGATCATCTCGCCCAGCGAGGCATTCTTGCCGCCGACCTTGGCCAGGTCGGTCATGCGCAATTGGTCCAGCCACAGGACGAGTTCGGTCACGACGATCTCCATGTGCGGGCGACGAGCCCGTAAAACGTCCATTTTCGCGGGCATCCGGGCGCGAGACAAGCCGCGGCGCGCCGTGCGTTTGGCGGCGATACACTCGGCTTTTGGGCCGCATCGGGAGAGGACTTTGAACGGCAACGGCCGCAGGACGGTTTTCTTCGTTTCCGATTCCACGGGCATCACCGCCGAGACCATCGGCAACTCCATCCTCGCGCAATTCGAGGGCGTGCAGTTCGACGGCCACCGCATCGCCTTCGTGGACAACCGCGAGAAGGCCGAAGCGGCGGCACTGCGCATCAAGACCGTGTATGCGCAGAACGACGAGCGCCCGATCGTGGTCAACACCGTGGTCGATCCGCAACTGTGCGAGATCATCGCGGAATCCGGCGCGCTGATGATCGACGTGCTGGCGCCTTTCATCGGCACGCTGGAACTGGAACTGGGCGCGCGGCGTTCCGGTGCGATCAACCGTGCGCACGGACTGGTCGACTTCAACCAGTACGAAGCGCGCATCAATGCGACCAACTACGCCCTGGCGCACGACGACGGCATCGACGTCGACTACAGCCAGGCCGACGTGGTGCTGGTCGGCGTGTCGCGCGTGGGCAAGACGCCGACCTGCCTGTACATGGCCCTGCATTACGGCGTGAAGGCAGCCAACTATCCGCTGACCGACGAAGATCTGGAACGCGATCGCCTGCCCAGGCGGCTGGAAGGCTGCCGCAACCGGTTGTACGGACTCACCATCGATCCGATCCGCCTGGCCCAGGTGCGCGAAGCCCGCCGGCCCGGCAGCGCCTACGCGAAACTCGACCGCTGCAAACGCGAACTCATCATCGCGGACACCATTTTCCGCAACGAGAACATCCCCTCGCTCAACACCACCCACACCTCGATCGAGGAAATCGGCAGCAAGATCATGGCGCACCTCGGCATCGAGCGGCACATGTTCTGAGCGCGGCCGGCGACGGCTCGCGTCCGCTGTTGCGACACGGGTTCCAACGGCCGCTGCCCGCTTGGCACAACTGTTGCATTCCGGGTATGGGTAAACGTTGAAAGCCAGAGCGGAGGTCGCGATGGATGCAGCCATCGACGCCAAACAAACCGAACGCGTGCTGAGTTATCTGGCGCGCCTGCGGCACTACCGCGACCAGGGCGAAGTGGACGTCCTGGAGAGCTTGCGGCCGGCGTGGCTGGGCATGGACGCGTGGGACGTCGTGCTCGACGATCTGGAGACGCAGCGCTACAAGGAGCGCAAGCGCGTGGCGCAGCTGGAGTTGGCAAGAGACCGATGACCGACACCTTCGCCAACGTCGTGGATTGTGCTTCCATCGACGCGGGCGCCTGGCCACAGGAACTGCACACGCGCTTGCACGTGTTCCACGCGGACGTCGGCCGCGAGGATGGCAGTGTCGATTCCGCGCCGAGTCCGCACGATTATTTCGACGCGGCGCTCGCGTCGTGCAAGGCACTCACCGCCCTGTGGTACGCCAAACGCCGCGGCATTCCGCTGGAACGCGTGGCAACGCGCGTGGAGCGTGACGACCACGCGGAGCGGGACGGCCGGTACCGGCTGCGCGTGCACCTCGATTTCCAGGG
>DASZTT010000093.1:0-3352 GCA_035547895.1 Rhodanobacteraceae bacterium | reverse complement strand
GGCCTGTTCGCCTACATCTGGTCCAGCCTGTCGCCGGACGATTTCTACGCGTGGGGCTGGCGTTATCCGTTCTTCGTGGCCTTCGCGCTGAACGTGGTCGCGCTGTTCGCGCGCCTGCGCATGGTGGTGGCGCCGCGTTACGCCGAGCAGATGCAGCACCGCGATCTCGAACCATCGCCGATACGCGAGACATTCCGCGTGCAGGGCATCAACGTTGCGCTGGGCGCCTTCGCGCCGCTGGCCAGCTATGCGCTGTTCTATCTGGTGACGATCTTCGGGCTGTCGTGGGCATTGCTGTACACGCACATGTCGACCACCGAATTCCTGCTGGTGCAGATCATCGGCGCGCTGGTGGCGATTCCGTGCATGCTGCTGTCGGGCGTCATCGCCGACCGCTTCGGCCGCCGCACCACGCTGGGCGTATGCGGCGTGATGATCGCGATCTACAGCGGATGGACGGCGTTGATGCTGTCCGGCGGCACCGTGCAGGGTTATCTCTTCATTCTGGTCGGCTTCGCGCTGCTCGGCTTCTCGCACGCGCAGGCGGCGGGTGCGGTGAATTCCGGATTCCGCAGCGAGTACCGCTACACCGGCGCGATGATCACCTCCGACCTCGGCTGGCTGATCGGCGCCGGCTTCGCGCCGCTGGTGGTACTGGCGCTGGCGCAATTCCTCGGTGCGGATTACGTCGGCCTGTACCTGCTCTCGGGCGCCGCGGGTACGCTCGGCGCGCTGTGGTTTTCCCGGCGCGGCAGTTTGCCCAACGACTGACGTCAGACGTCGCGCGTGCCGCGCATCACGGCGGCGCGCAGCAGCCGCAGTGCGGCGGGCGTGGTGCGCAGCATCGGCTGGAACTTGCGTTCGCGCAGCGGCGCCCGTTGACGCACGCTGAAACGGTAAGCCGCGTAACCTGCAAGTGCGATGTGGGTGCCGGCGAACCACGCGAACAGCGATCCGGTGCCCGTGCCCGACATCAGCACGCCCGCGATCAGCGGGCCCAGCGCGGAGCCGACGCCGTACACCAGCAGCACGCTGCTGCTCGCCGCCAGCAGGTTGTCGGGCGGCACGTGTTCGACCAGGTGTGCCACCACGATCGGATACACCGCGAACGCCACGCCGCCGAACAGGAAGATCACCACCATAGCCAGCCATTCGCGGCCGCCCGCCGCCAGCGCGGCGATGGCCAGCAACGCCGCCGCCGCCGCGATCCACGCCAGCACGATGCGGCGGTCGCGATGGTCGGAGAGCCGGCCGAGCGGCCATTGCAGCGCGGCACCGCCCAGGATCGCGACGCTCATGTAGGTTCCGACTTGGGCGGTGTCGAAGCCGGTCCTGCGCGCGTACACCGGCAGCAATCCCCAGAAGGCACCCATGGCGAGGCCGGACAGCAGCGCGCCCGCGCCTGCGGTGGGTGCGATGTCGAACAGCAAACCGAGTTGCAGTTTCGGGGTCGCCTGCGGCTGCGGTTGCGCCTGGCGCGTCAGCAGTACCGGCAGCGTCGCGGCGCAGATCGCGAGTGCGATCACGGTGAACAGCACGAACGCCTGGCCGCCGAGGCGCAACAGTTGCTGCGCCAATGCCAGCGAACACAGGTTCACCACCATGTACGCGGCGAACACCGTGCCGCGTTGCGCGGGCGCCGCTTGCGCATTCAGCCAGCTTTCGATGATCGCGTACAGGCCCACCAGCACCACGCCGGTCAACAGACGCAGCACCAGCCATGCGAACGGATTGCTGCCCAGGGCGTGCAGCAGCACCACGCAGGCCGTGCACACGGCGCAGAATGCGAACGCGCGGATGTGGCCGACGCGACGCACCAGCGGCGGCATCGCGAAGGTGCCGATGAAATAGCCGGCGTAGTACGCGGAGGTCAGGCCGCCCAGCAACGTGCTGGAAAAACCTGCATTCATGCCGCGCAACGGGATCAGCGTGTTCAGCAGGCCGGCGCCGATCAGCAAAAGGGCGGTGCCGGTGAGCAGCGAAGCGACGGGTCTCAGCGTGCGCAGCATCTCGTGCGGGGACTTGCTCGATGCGGAACGAGCACACAAGCATGTCGCGTGCAGTGTGCACGCATCGTGACCACGTTCCCGAGGTGCGTGCTATATCAGCGAACGTGCGCCGCCCGGCTGGCGCCGGGCGGCATTTCACGCGCGCGTTACCAGTGGAAGCCCACGCCCGCCGATACGCTGTGCTCGCCACCGGAGGCCGCGCCGCCGAACGAGAAGCTGGCGTGCTTGCCGATCAGGCGCTTGTAGCCGACAGCCAGCGCCTGCTGGCTGCCTTGCGAGCCGAAGCCGACGCCGATGTTGTTGTCGTCGTCGCTTCCGGTGTTCTGGGCCATGCCTGCCCAGGCTGCGCCTGTCGCACCGATCTGGTCGATCTGTTTGCTCACTTCAGCAAAGTGGGCATTCACCTGCGACTCGAACTGGCTGAACGCGTCGGTGGTGACGTAGCCCTGCAACGCCTGGTTCGTATAGGCGTTCGCGGCGGCGAGCGTCTGTGCATTGGCCGCGTCGCTGTACGTCTGCGCCGATTGCAAGGCTTCGCGCGTCTGCTGGTCGGCGTAAGCGTTGGCCGAGGCCACGGCTGCTTGCGTCTGGATATCAGGCGAGGGTGCTTTCGATACCGGCGTGGCCGCGTTGGCCTGCGGCGCGCCGGGTGCGTCATTCGTTTGAGGCGTGGTCACGGTCGCAACCTTGGCTGCAGCGGATGTACTGGCAGCGGGTTGCGTCGTCGCGTCCATCGCATCGATGCGCTTGTAGATCGACGCGATCTCGTCCTGCAGCGATTGCGTCGTCGTGCTCGCGGTGTAGTTCGCCTGCAGATATTCAAGGTCAACCGCGGAATGCGCCGCCGTTGGATCGGCGATGTTGACCAGCTCGCGGTAAGTGCCCGCCGCGGCATTGCCGAACGACACCGTGTTCGCGGCATCCGCGATCGAGTTCCAGCCGATCGCGACGGAACCGTCCGCCGTCGCCTGCGCGCCAAAGCCGAGCGTGGCCGCAGCGGTGCCTGATGCCAGTGACGTACTGCCGACCGCGGTTGCGCCGACGCCTGTTGCCTGCGCTTGGCCACCCACTGCCGTGGCACTGGTTTTGGTTGCCTGGGACGCGGAGCCCAGCGCCATCGACAGGCCGCCGGAGGCGGTGGTTTGCTCATTGCTCGTGATTGTGCCGTCGCCGTTCAAATCGATGGCGCCGCCAAGCGCGGTTGAATTGTTGCCAGAGGCCAACGATTGCGATCCCAGCGCGAAAGACTGGGCACCGGTAGCTTGCGAATCGAAACCGACAGCAGTCGATTTCTTCGCGCCCGCGTAGGCACCCGAACCCAACGCCGTGGCGTAGTCGGCCGT
>DASZTT010000092.1:0-13112 GCA_035547895.1 Rhodanobacteraceae bacterium | reverse complement strand
CACCTTGCCATCAAGGATCACCGGTGGCGAAGTGACGAGGTAGTTGCGAAACCGGTCGCCGGGTTTGTAGGTGGAATGGATGCCGTGCGACAGGTCCAGCACGCCGTGATCGGCGAAGTCTTCGCACAGCTTGCCGGTCTTCGCGTCCAGCGCCAGCAGGCG
Organism: Rhodanobacteraceae bacterium; assembly: GCA_035547895.1. Lineage (GTDB taxonomy): Bacteria > Pseudomonadota > Gammaproteobacteria > Xanthomonadales > Rhodanobacteraceae > 66-474. The sequence goes on along the minus strand of DASZTT010000092.1, from coordinate 12,950 downwards.
GCTGTCGAGCGTCGGCGCGAAGATGCGCGCGTGGCACGGCGCGTCTGGTGCGGATTGCGGATCGACCCACAACGTGACGCCGCGCGAGGCCGCATCCGAGTACCAGAGTTTCGGCACGTGCGAGTCGTGGCGCCAGCGCAGTTTGCCGGTGGTCGCGTCCACCGCCACCACGTTGGTCGTGCTGGTGGTGAAATAAAGCGTGCCGTCATGCAGGATCGGAGTCGCTTCCCACGTCATGTGGCTCGTCCACTCGTCGCCGGGGAAGCCCGCGCCATCCTCGCCGCTGCGGAAGGTCCAGGCGACTTGCAGGTGCTTCACGTTCGCGGGCGTGATCTGTGCGGCCGGAGAGTAACGGGCACCGCCGGCATCGCCCCCGTAGTACGCCCAGCCGGCGTCCGGCGCGGGCGGCGGCGGCGTGTAGCGGCTGCAGCCCGCGACAAGCGCGGCCAGCCCGAACGCTGTGCACCTGCAAATCGACGTGCGCATCCTGATTCCCCGTGAAGAAAGCGCGGAAACTAGACCCCACTCGGCGCGCCGGCAAGACCACAGGTGGCGAGCGGCGCCATCCGGTGACGAGCGGCGCCGCACCGGCCATGAATCAATTGAACAACTGTGGCAGCCGGTTGCGATAGCGACGGCTGAAATTCACGAAGCTGCCGTCGGCCAGCTTGATTCGGTAGTCGCCGCTGTCCCACGGCTGGATTTCACGGATACGGTCCAGGTTCACGATGTGCCCGCGATGCACCCGTGCGAAACGCGCGGGGTCGAGCCTGCGTTCCAGCGCCGCCATCGATTCGCGCAGAGGCCAGGCGTTGCCCTGCGCGTAGATGGTCACGTAATTGCCGTTGGCGTCGATGCGGTCGATGTCGGACGCGTTGAGGATGAACTCGCGGTTGAGCTTCTTCACCACCAGGCGTTCCAGCGGCGGGGATTCCGGAATGGCCGGACCGGACGTGGCGGACGGCGCCGCGTCCTGGCCCTCCAGCCACAGCCGGTAAGTCCGGAAAGCCTGCAGGCCGCCGAGTATCAGCGCGTAGGTCACCAGGTCCTTGCGGTATTCGTAGAACCAGTCAGGCCACCACGCGCCAAAGTCGTAGTGCGCGTGCATCAGCACATAACCGAGCTTGCGCAGCAGCACCATGCCGCCGACGTGGATCAGCGAAAACACCGGCGTGATCGCGAGGTGCAGCGGCACCGCCCAGCGCCATGTCCGGGCGGTGATCGGCGCGCGCCGATAAAGCCATGCGATCGCCGGGATCAACGCCAGGACCATCGCCGCGCTGGAGTATTCCCACAGCGTCGGCTCCCACCACGGGAGCCGGATGCCCTCGCGCGCGTAGTTGCTCCGCGCGGTGAACACGTTGGCGGTGCAGGCCGCCAGGGTGATGCCTCCGAAGACGAGTATCTGGCGAGTCAGCAGCCGGCGGCGGATGCCGGCTTCGGTGAAACGTGGCGAGGACGCAGCCGTTGCCATCGGGCCGATCAGATGTCGCGTGCGAGGCCGGCGGCCAGGCCGGTATAGCTTGCCGGCGTCAATGCCAGCAGGCGCTGCTTGTCGGCATCGGGAAGCGCGAGCGACGCGATGAACGTCTGCAGCGTTTCACGCGTGATGCCCTTGCCGCGCGTCAGCGCCTTCAGTTGTTCGTACGGTTCCGGCAAGCCATGACGGCGCATCACGGTCTGGATCGCCTCGGCCAGCACTTCCCAGCTCGCATCGAGATCGGCGGCGATGCGGTCGGCATTCACTTCCAGTTTGCCGAGGCCTTTTTCAAGCGACGCGAAACCGATCAGCGCGTGCCCGAACGCTTCGCCCAGCGCGCGCAAGGTGGTGGAGTCGGTGAGGTCGCGCTGCCAGCGGCTGATCGGGAGCTTTTCGCTGAAGTGCCCGAGCAGCGCGTTGGCGACGCCGAAGTTGCCCTCGGCGTTTTCGAAGTCGATCGGGTTGACCTTGTGCGGCATCGTCGAGGAGCCGACTTCGCCTTGCTTCAGGCGCTGCCTGAAATAGCCCAGCGAAATGTAGCCCCACACGTCGCGCGCGAGATCGATGAGGATGGTGTTGACGCGGCGTTGCGCATCGCAGATCTCCGCGACGCCGTCGTGCGGTTCGATTTGCGTCGTGTACGCCTGCCATAGCAGGCCCAGCGATTCGACGAAGCGCCGCGAAAACGCGCGCCAGTCGATTTCGGGGCAGGCGATCGCGTGTGCGTTGTAGTTGCCGACCGCGCCGTTGATCTTGCCGGGGATCCCGATGGCCGCGAGTTGCGCGCGCTGGCGTTCCAGCCGTGCGGCCACGTTGGCCATTTCCTTGCCCAGCGTGGTCGGCGACGCGGTCTGGCCATGCGTGCGCGACAGCATCGGCAGGTCGGCGTGGGCGTGCGCGAGGTCGCGCAGTTTCGCGATCGTCTTGTCGAGCTCGGGCAGCAGCACCGCGTCGCGTGCGTCGCGCAGCATCAGCGCATAGGAAAGATTGTTGATGTCTTCCGACGTGCAGGCGAAGTGCACGAATTCCTTCGCCTGCTGCAGCGCGGCATCGTCGCCGATGCGTTCCTTGATGAAATACTCGACCGCCTTGACGTCGTGGTTGGTGGTCGCTTCGATATCCTTGATGCGTCGCGCATCGGCGACCGAAAAGCCATCCGATATCTTCTGCAACGTCGCGCGCGCGGCGGCAGGAAAAGGCGGCAATTCCGCGATGCCGGGTTCGTCGGACAGTGCGACCAGCCACGCGATCTCCACCGCCACGCGCCGGTGCATCAGGCCGTATTCGCTGAAGACCGGGCGCAACGCATCGACCTTGGCGGCGTAGCGTCCGTCCAGCGGCGAGAGGGCGGTGAGGGAATCGAGTTGCATGGCGGCGGATCCGTGGCGTCGCGAGGCGCCCCATTGTAACGGCGGAGGCTCGTTATAATGAGCGGCTTTCCCGCATGGATTTCCTGCAATGCCGAGCTTCCGCACCGAACACGACAGCATGGGCGAACTGAAAGTGCCCGCCGACGCGCTGTGGGGCGCGCAGACCCAGCGCGCCGTCGACAACTTTCCGGTTTCGGGCCTGACGCTGCCGCGCGACTTCATCCGCGCGCTGGGGCTGATCAAGGCCGCCGCCGCCGATGCCAACCTGAAGCTCGGTCATTTGAAATCCACGCAGGCGGCGGCGATCCGCAAGGCCGCGCAGCGCGTCGCGGCCGGCGAGTTCGACGAGCATTTTCCGATCGACATTTTCCAGACGGGTTCGGGCACGTCGTCGAACATGAATGCCAACGAGGTGATCGCCCACATAGCGACGCGCGATTCGAAGGCGAAAATCCATGCCAACGATCACGTCAATTACGGACAAAGTTCCAACGACGTGATTCCGACCGCGATCCACGTCAGTGCGTCGCTGGCCGCGCGCGAGCAATTGCTGCCGGCGCTGAAGCAACTGCACAAGGCCATCGACAAGCGTGCACGCGAATTGAAGAACGTCGCGAAGACAGGCCGCACCCACCTGATGGACGCGATGCCGGTGACCTTCGGGCAGGAACTGTCGGGCTGGTCGGCGCAGGTCGCATCCGGCATCGCGCGAATCGAAGACGCGTTGAAACGCATGCAGCGGTTGCCGCAGGGCGGCACCGCGGTCGGCACCGGCATCAACGCCAACCCGAAATTTGCCAAGGCGTTCTGCGCCGAATTGTCGAAGGCGGCGGGCGTGAAGTTTTCCTCGATGGACAATTTCTTCGAAGGCATGGCATCGATGGATGCCGCGGTGGAGCTGTCGGGCCAGTTGAAGACGCTCGCGTGTTCGCTGATGAAGGTTTCCAACGACCTGCGCTGGATGAATTCCGGTCCGCTGGCCGGCCTGGCGGAAATCGAATTGCCTGCGTTGCAGCCGGGCTCCTCGATCATGCCGGGCAAGGTCAATCCGGTCATTCCCGAAGCGATGACGATGGTGTGCGCGCAGGTGATCGGCAACGACGCCACCATCACCATCGGCGGGCAGGCCGGCAACTTCCAGTTGAACGTGATGCTGCCGGTGATCGCGTACAACCTGTTGCAGTCGATCGTGATCCTCGCCAACGCTTCGCGCCTGCTCGCCGACAGGGCCATCGCAGGTTTCAGGGTCAACAAGGCGCGCGTCAATGAAGCGCTTGAACTGAACCCGATCCTGGTCACCGCATTGAACCCGGTGATCGGCTACGAGAAGGGCGCCGCGACCGCGAAGAAGGCCTACAAGGAAAAGCGCCCGATCATGGACGTGGCGCTCGAGACGACGGGTCTGTCGAAAGCCGAATTGAAGAAGCTGCTCGATCCGGTGGCGCTGACGAAAGGCGGCATCCACGGCCAATGACAAGCCGAGTCGATCGCTGGAACGAAAAGCCGCCCGGTGGGCGGCTTTTCGTCAATGGAGATGACGGATTTTCTCAATCGTCGGCGACACTGAAGTCGTGCTGCACATCCTGGCGGCAGTCGTCGATCTTCTCCTGCGTCAAGGTGGCGTAAGGCTTGAATGCGGGCAGGTCGGTGGCGAGTTGCTGCTGGGCCGCCATCAGCGCGGGCATCCTGTCGCAGAGTTTCGCCGTCGCATCGCGCACCCCGGCAAGCCGTTTGTCCATGCTGGCGTCGATGGTCTCGTCGGACGCGCCGAACAGCGAGGCAAAGATCATCGGGACCACGGCGCGCCTGCCGACGTCCACGCCCTGGTGGCCGATGGCGATGCCGGCTTGCGCTATGTCGATGTACTGCGCGCGATAGGCAAGGATTTCCCGGCGTTGCCCAGGCGTGATGTCCACGGGTTGCCGGCAACCAGGAAATCACCTTGCGGCGTGATGGCGGCCTTGGGCACACCGGAGCCGTCGGCGGTCAGCGTCATGTTGTCCGTGACGATTTGACGTGAAGCCGCATCGAGATCGGCGTCGGCGGTACGGAAAGCCGCGCAGCCCGGGAGCAGGACGAAGCTGCAGGACAGGATCGCGAAGCGTGCAGGCCTGGAAAGATTCATTCCGGAATTCCGTCGGATTCGAAAGATCAGTCGTTGTCGTCGTCGTGGAGCGCATCCTTGCGGCATTCGTCGATCTTCGCCTCCGTCAGCGTGGCGTAAGGCTTGAACGCGGGCAGTGCGGCGGCGAGTTTCTGCTGGCTCTCCATCAGTGCGGGCATGCGGTCGCACAGCTTCGCGGCGGCCTCGCGGATGCCGGATGCCTTGGCCTCGACGCGCTGGCGGATTTCCTGCTCGGGTTTGCCGGAGAAAGCGCCCGCGATGGCTTCGCGCGCTGCGCTCATGCCGAGCGCTGCGCCTTGCTTGCCGATTGCGATGCCTTGCGCGCCGATCTCGATGAGCTGCCGTCGATAATCGAGCAGCATCGCGCGCTGCCCAGGCGTGAGTGCGACCGGTTTGTCGCCGATCAACAGCTCGCCCTGGGGCGTGATCTGCGCCCTGGGCAATCCGGATGCGCGGGTGTCGGATGAACTTGAGTCTGACAGGACGACGATGCCGTCATTGCCCGAGATCGTGATGTTCTCGTTGCGCAGCTTGGTCTCGGCGCGCTCAAGTGCGCGATCGACCACGCCGGCGATCAGGGAGGGCGTCGATGACGCGCTGGCTGCGGATGAACCCGGCGACGCAGGCGCACTGCCGGAGCCGCACGCGGCCAGCGCGGCCGCCAGTGACGCAATGCACAGCATGGAAGGTTTGCGCATGATCATGGCTCGCTCGATGTGGAAGCGGTGGGGCTTGCGGGACGACTCGGCGGAGTCGCGCCACCCGACGATCGGGCAACGGCGATGTTGTCGTCGCGGACGGTGTTGCGGGTGATGATGCAGTCTCCATGGCTGCTGGACGCGTAGGGCGCAAACGCGGGAATCTCGGTTGCCAGGGTTTGCTGGGTCTCGTCCAGTGCCTTGAGATCGTCGCACAACCTGGCCGCAGCGGTTTCGATCTGGTCGGATTGGGCGTCCAGCTTCTTCTCCGCAGGTGACGATCCGTCATGGAAAATGGATGAAATCGCGGCGCTGATGCTGTTGGTGGCGATCTGCATACCCTGCTTGCCCACGGCTTCGCCGGATTGCATCATGCTGCGCGCCTCTCCGTAATAGCGCTGCAGCATGGCGCGCTGCGCCGGTGTGACCTCGACGGTGTGATCATCGATCGCCAGGCTTCCGTCCTTGCCGATGTGCGCGTCGGGTTTGCCGGTCGCGTGCACCACCATTCCATTCGAATCGAAGGTGATGCGGTGGCCGATGCCTTCGTTGATGCCCGGTGAACACGCGGCCAACGTGACGGTGGCCAACGCGGCGCCGGTGAGCGTCAGGAGCTTGTTCATGGCTGCCTCCGGTCTTGTCAGACTTCATCGCGCCAGCGGCGGAACCAGGTGGCGGCGGCGATCAGGGCGATGCCGACGATCGCGCCGATCCACATTTCGGGCGTGGCGAACACGTGTGCCATCTGCGCATAGCTGCCGAAGTGGCGGATGGTTTCCGGCGCATCCGACAGGTTGCCCGGATTCATCACGGTCACCCACCCGGCGGGGACGACGCTCAGCAGCGAACGCGCGACGAGCTGGCTCCAGAAGAACCCGACCTTGATGTGCGGTATGCCGAGCAGCGCGATCCACGAATTGAGTGCGCCTGCCGCGATCGGGATCACCACCGCCCACAGGAAGGGCTTGCTGCGAACGGCCGCCGACCAGAACAGCAGCCAGCCGACGGTAGGCAGTGCCCAGAAGAGGTACAGCGGCACCATGGCGAGCATGTGCAGCCAGACTTCGAACGGTTCGATGTGCGCCCAGATCAGGGTGAACGGATTGAGTCCGTGCGCGGCGAACCAGAGGCTGTAGATGACCTGGTTGCATACGAAGGCCGCCAGCACCACGCCGACCGTGATCAAGGGTGCGACAAGCGCCCCTGACAAGACCTTTGAACCGACCGTGGCGGTATCCGAAACCGGCAGCGATTTCCAGAACAGGATGCTGCGGTCGCGGCGATCGTCGTACAACGCGCCGAGGAAGTAGAAGAACACCACGAAGGTCATCACCACGCCGCCGAGGGTGGCGAAACTTAGCATCGAAGCATCGAGTCCGCGCACGACCAGCGACATGTTGTGGCTCAACGCATTGTTCAACAGGGCATTCATGTCGGTGCCGTTGGCGCCGACATTGATGTGCATGCCCAGGCGCGAGCGGAACACTTCGAGGGTGATGATGCTGAGCACGGTGATCGCCAGCAGCACCACGGCGGTCCACACCTGCGCCCAGAAGAATCCCCTTCGCGCTTCCCAGTACTCGCGCTTCAGCAACCAGGCAAACGGCGATTTCATAATCGCGTTCATGCGTAGGTCCCTTTCATGATGGCGACGAACAAGTCGGACACCGATGGCCGCTTGACCTCGCCCAGTTGCGCCAGCTGTTCCGGGTCGGCGCTGTCGTACAGGAAGATGCTCTTGCCGAACACCGCCGCGCGCTCATCGACCGGTTTCAATGCGCGCGCCGCCTCGACCTTGTCGGCGTTCACCAGCACCTCGGCGAAGCGCGCGCCCATCTCTTCCATGGTGGCGGACAGCGCGATCTTGCCGTCGCGGATGAACAGCAGGTCGGTGAGGATGTGTTCCACTTCCTCGACCTGGTGGGTGGTGATAAGGATGGTCTTGTCCTCGTCGAAGTAATCTTCCAGCAAGCTCTGGTAGAACTGCTTGCGGTAGAGGATATCCAGCCCCAACGTGGGTTCGTCCAGTACCAGAAGTCGCGCGTCGATGGCCATCACGATGGCCAGATGCAGCTGCACGATCATGCCCTTGGACATTTCGCGCACTTTCTGGTTGGGCTGCAGCTTGGTGCGGCTGAGGAAGCGCTCGCACTTGGCCCGATCGAAGCGCGGGTGCACGCCGGCGACGAAATCGATGGCTTCCTGCACGCGGATCCAGCGGGGCAGGGTGGCGACGTCGGCGATGAAGCAGACTTCGCGCATCAGCAGCGGGCGCTCGCGGCGCGGATCCATGCCCAATACCGAGAGCTCGCCCTCGAAGTCGGTCAGGCCCAGGATGGCTTTCAGCGCGGTGGTCTTGCCCGCGCCGTTGGGGCCGATCAGGCCCACGATGCGGCCACGGCCGATCTCGAGATCGGTGCCGTCCAGCGCGACGGCGTTCTTGTAGCGCTTGGTGAGTCCCCGCGCGTGCACGACCGCATCCTGTCCGGATGCGGGCCTGGAAGCGGATTGTTCCGCGACGGCTTCGGCTGCGACGTTCATCACGATTCCCTCTTGTGAGATTCTTGCACTGGCGTGGCCAGCAGCTTCTGGAGATCAAGGTTCATGCGTTCGATGCGCGCCCGGATGCGGGGCCATTCCTCGCGCAGGAAGCGTTCGCGTTCGCTCTTGAGCAACGCTTCGCGGGCGCCGTCCGTGACGAACATGCCGAGGCCGCGGCGTTTCTCCACCAGCTGCTCGTCCACCAGTTCCTGGTACGCCTTGGAAACGGTGAGCGGATTGATCTGGTAGTCCGCCGCGACCTGGCGTACCGAAGGCAGCGCATCGCCCTCGTTCAGCGCACCGTCCAGGATCATCGCCACCACGCGTTCGCGCAGCTGGCGGTAGATCGGGACGTTGTCGTTCCAGGTAACGGTCATGGCTCGGTCCTGCCGGTGATGTTCCTACGCTCGCACGTACGGGACGAGGTTCCGGTCACCGGATCAGGCGCCGGTGCTGTCGCTGGCGAACGAGTAGTAGGGCATCTGCGCGTTGGCCGGGGCTGCACCGGCCTGGTTGGCCCGCAGCTTGCGGATCTGCGCCGGCGTGGGGTGCACGTTCACCGTCGGCAGGGTGCGGATGACCGTGGCGGAAGCGTTGGCCCCGCGGTTGGCGCTGGCAATGGCGGCGTTGCTGTAGCTGGCGATGGCGGCCATCCCGGCGGCGGTGATCAGCATGGCGGCGACGATTACGGCGGACTTCTGGACGTTCATGGCGGGCCTCCTTAGTGACCTCGTTGACCAGTGTTGTAGTGAACTATAACACCAAAAATCAGCCCGTCAATACCCCCTGCCATCAGTCATGGGCCGGCGGTGGTTTGTCGCACGTGGTGCAGCGCGCCGGGCGGCGCCGGCGCATCGCGATTTCGCACGCTGAACTTCGTGGAGCGACTGAATGAACCCTGTCATGGACGCGTTGTCTCAGCCGCACGCGTTGCCATTCCGCGTGGGAACAAGCAGAATGGGCGACTTCATGCAGCATCCACGATGCGTGCCCGGCTCGCATCCCCTTTGACCAGAGGAATACATAGATGAAGCAGATCATGCGGCCGAGCCTGGCCGCCGTTGCCGTGATCGCGGCGCTCGGCATTGCCGGCGTTTCGCAGGCGCAGACTCAATCCACCACGGTCAACAAGGCGCAGGCCAGCGAGATCGTCGGATACGAACTGGCGGGCCGTTATCCGGACTGGGCGCGCAGTCTGATCGATCCGCAGCAGGTCGGCGCGGCGGTGACGCGCGCGCTGCAGGGCCAGAAGCCCAGCATGAGCGAGACGCAGGCGGAAAGCGTCGCCAAGGCGTTCGGTACCGAGTTCCAGGCCAAGGCCAAGCAGCACTACGACCAGGTGTCCGCGCAGAACAAGAGCGAAGGCGCGGCCTTCCTCGCCAAGAACAAGTCGCAGCCCGGCGTGCATACCACGTCCGACGGCCTGCAGTACCAGGTCATCACGCAGGGCACCGGCCCCAAGCCGAAGGCCACCGACACCGTGCAGGTGAATTACACCGGTTCGTTCGTCAACGGCCAGCCGTTCGATTCGTCCGCGCAGCACGGCAGCGGTCCGGCCAAGCTCGACCTCAACAACGTGTTCCCGGGCTTCAAGGAAGCATTGATGATGATGCCGACCGGCAGCCACTACAAGTTCGTGATTCCGTCGGATCTGGCGTACGGCGCGGATCCGAAGAACGGCTTCCCGCCCAACGCGACGCTGGTGTTCGACGTGACGCTGGTGAAGATCGGCGCTCAGTAAGAGACCGGTTGCGGGGCAAACAAAAGACGCGGCTTTCGGGCCGCGTCTTTTTTATGTGCCAGCGTTCGTGGAAAAACGAAAAGGTTGAAGGGTGAAGAGTAAGCAAGGGCGACGACGACAGGCGCTGCTCCTTCCTCCGACGATTTGCTCTTACCCGTGCGCGATTGTCTCGACACGCGCGGCGCAAATGAAATCGTTCATCGACAAACCGCCGACGTCGTGCGTAGACCAATGCACCACGCAGCGGTTGTATCCGATTTCAAGATCGGGGTGGTGATCCTGCTTGTTCGCCATCCAGCCGATCGCGTTGACGAAAGCCAGCGTCTCGTAGAAGTTCCTGAAGCCGAACGTCTTGGCGATCGACTTGCCGTCCAGCGCGACTTGCCATTCCGGCAGCGCTGCCAGCAACTCGCGGATGCGTGCTTCGCTGAGCGCGTGTTCCTTGCCCTTGCGGGGTTCGCAGTGCAAGCTGGCAAGTTCGTCGCGCGTCATGGTGGTGCTCCGCTCAATCGCCCCCGCTGATCTTGCCGTGCAGGTCGGACAGCTTGCCCGGCAGGCTGGAGAAATACGCCGCGAGATCGTCGATGTCCTGGTCGCTGAGCGGCGAGGCCATGCCATTCATGATGGCGTTGGTGCGCTGGCCATCCTTGTACTCATGCAGTACCTGCTGGATGTAATCCTGGTACTGGCCGGCGAGCGCGGGATAATTCGGCGCGATGCCGTTGCCGTCGGCGCCGTGGCAGGCCGCGCAGGCCGCGGCCTTGGTCTTGCCCGCGGCTGCGTTGCCCTTGGCCGATGCGCTGCCGAAGGCGAGCACGATCGACACGGCGAGGAGGGAAGCGAAGATGGTGCGTTGCTGCATGGTCGATCCCCTCAGTTCTTCTGCAGTTGCTTGGGCGCGAGGCTGGACAGGTAGGCCGCGATGTTCTCGATCTGTTCGTCCGTCAGGCTGCTGGCCTGTGCGTTCATCGTCGGGAACTTGCGCGCGCCGCTCTTGTATTCGTGCAGCGCATCGATGATGTATTGCTCGTTCTGTCCGGCGATGCGCGGCACGTGGTATTCGGGATACATCGTCTCGTAACCGGGGATGCCATGGCAGCCGTGGCAGGTGTACACCTCGAGCTTGCCCTTGGCCGGATCGCCCTTCGCAAGGGCAGTGGAAGCGAAGCAGGCAAATCCCGCCATCAGAGCGACGGTCACCATCGTTCGGATCATGTTTCCAGGTTCCCTGAGGCGGCTCGCGCCGCGGTGGCAAAGCCCAAAGTATAGCTTGTGACGGCGCGGCGCTGGCAAGCCGCGCCCGCTCACACTCGCGCGGACTTTACCAGCAGGTGCTTGGCCAGCGCGCCGTGCAGGTGCCCGAGCGCGCGCACCAGGTGCAGCATCCCGAACAGCAGGAAAAATCCAACGACGAACATCGCCGCGGCGTCGCCCCAGCCCGGAATGTGCGCGCCGAAGCCCCAGTCCACGGTGACGTAGCCGTCGACGAAGTCGCGACCGAATCCGAAAAAATTGAAGGCCATCGCGACCGGCGTGAACATCAGGGCCAGCGACAGGGCGGACAGTACCACCACGATGACGAAGTAGGCGATGCCCAGCGGCAGCATCAGCAACATGTACAGCAAGGTCGCCCATGTGCGCGGATCCGACAGCATCGTCCCGATCCGCTTCAGCCACGGCCGGTCGCGTTCGACATACGGCGGACGCCGCGCCATGCGGACGCCCAGCATGCCTTCGACGATGCGGCTTTCGACCAGCGACAAGCCGCGCACCGAGGCCATGAACAACAGGAAGAACGGGATGCCGATCAGCGTGAATGCAAAGCCGAGCGACAGCGACAACCCGACCACGGCCCACGTGAAGTAGAAGATGCCGGTGGCCAACGCCAGCAGCATGTAGAACATTGCACCGTACGTGTGAGGATCGGCCAACACGCCGAAAAAGCGGCCGAACACCGAACGGCGCGGGCGCGGGCGCGGCGTGCGCAACGCCCGTGCCACGGTTTTCTCGGTGGTGCGGTAGATGTCGGCGACTTCATCGGGCGCGCCGTAAGTCGTGGCGATCTTCGCCAGCAGCTCGGCTTCGCTCATGCCCGGGTTTTCCGCCAGCTCGGAGCGCAGGTGCTCCTCGGCATCGTAAAGTGCGTCCTGGATCATCGCCGGATCGGCGCCGGCGAGCGCCGCGCGCAACTGCGCCAGGTATTGCTTGATCGTTTGCGGCGTGCTCATGGCTTCAATCCTTCAATATCGAATCGACGAAACGGCGCGTGGATCCCCACGCGTCGGCCCATTCGCGCAATACTTTTCTGCCCAGCGGGGTGATGCGGTAGTAGCGGCGCGGCGGTCCGGCCTCGGACGGTTCGACGAAGGTATCCAGCAGCTCCGCCGCACTCAGGTTGCGCAACACGGGGTACAGCGCGCTTTGTTTGCCGACCAGCACGCCGCCGGCCTCCCGCTCCAGACGCTTGGCGATCTGGTAGCCGTACAACGGTTCGCGCGCCGCCGCCAGCACGGCCAGCAGCACCAGCGACACCGTTCCGGCCGCAAGTTCCTTCTCGAATTTCTTCAGATGCGCTTCGGTATCGCTCATTGCCGGGGGCTTGCATCCCGCATAGTCGCGAGTACACTATAGCGTAGTTGATAATAGCTGCATCGGCCGAAAGTCACGGCCGCAAATCTTGGCCCCAACCTGTTCTTCGTTTCAGTACGTGCCGCCGATCGGTGGCGAGGAGGCTGCGATGCTCAAGCTTGGCGTGGTGGTGGCGGCCGTGATTGGCGCCTGCTGGTTGCTGACGGGCGGCTTGTTCAAGCTGATGTTCGGATTCGCGGGGGCGCTGTTCGGCGGCCTGCTCGGATTGTTCGTCGGCGGCGTGCTCGTGCTGTGCGTCGTTCCGATCGTGCTGCTTGCCCTGTTGCCGCTGTTGTTGCCGGCGCTTTGCATCGCGGCGCTGGTGTGGATCATCGTGCGCGCTTCGCAGCCGGAAAATCCTGCGCCC
>DASZTT010000091.1:0-12689 GCA_035547895.1 Rhodanobacteraceae bacterium | reverse complement strand
GGATCCCGACGTCGATTTCGTCACCCTGCTCGGCACCGCCGGCACCGGCAAGACCCTGCTGGCTCTGGCGGCCGGGCTCGCGCAGGTGATGGACCAGCAGCGCTATCGAGAAATCATCATGACGCGCGCCACCGTTTCGGTCGGCGAAGACATCGGCTTCCTGCCCGGCACCGAAGAAGAAAAAATGACGCCCTGGATGGGCGCGCTCACCGACAACCTCGAAGTGCTGACCAATCCCGAGGAAGGCGGTTCCTGGGGACGCCAGGCGACGAACGATCTGCTGGCTTCGCGCATCAAGATCCGCTCGCTGAATTTCATGCGCGGACGCACATTCCTGTCGCGTTACCTGATCATCGACGAGGCGCAGAACCTGACGCCGAAGCAGATGAAGACGCTGGTCACGCGCGCCGGTCCCGGCACCAAGATCGTGTGCCTCGGCAACGTCGAGCAGATCGACACGCCGTATCTGACCGAAACCACCTCGGGCCTCACCTACGCCGTCGATCGCTTCAAGCAGTGGTCACACGCCGCCCACATCACGCTGCGCCGCGGCGAGCGTTCGCGGCTGGCGGATTTCGCTTCCGAGGCGTTGTGAAATGACCGGGACTCGCGAAGAGCGTCACCACCCTCTTCGTCATTCCTGGGCATCGCAGGGTTCACCGGGATGAATCCGGAACCCGGTGGTTCCTTCTGCTGGACCTGAAGGTTCGGGTAAAGTCACTGGATCCCGGCTTTCGCCGGGATGACGAGTCTTTTATGCGTCGTCCGAGCGCCGAGTCCCGAGCCCCGAGTCCCGTTTGTTGTCTTACCATCGCCGGTTCCGATTCGGGCGGCGGCGCGGGTATCCAGGCCGACCTGAAAACCTTTGCGACACTGGGCGTGCACGGCATCAGCGCGGTCACGGCGTTGACCGCGCAGAACACGCGGGGTGTCACCGCGATCCATCCCGTGCCGGTGAAACATCTGCACACGGAACTCGCCGCGGTGTTCGACGATTTCGACATCGCCGCGGTGAAGACCGGCATGCTGGGCGATGTCCGCACGGTACGCTGCGTCGCGCGCGAACTCGCGCGTCGCCAACCACGCTGGCTGGTGGTCGATCCCGTGATGATCGCCACGTCCGGAGCGCGGTTGCTGGATCGCGACGCCGTGCGCGTGCTGATCGATCGATTGATTCCGCTGGCCGACGTGCTGACGCCCAACCTGCCGGAAGCCGAGGCCCTCACGGGCATCGCGATCCGCCACGCAGGCGACGGTGAACGCGCCGCGGAGAAGCTGCGCGCGTTCGGCGCCAGCGCCGTGCTGCTGAAGGGTGGTCACGGACGCGGACGCGAAGTCATCGACCACTGGTTCGACGCGCGCGGCAGCTTCGCGACCCGCAACCGCAAATTGCCGTTCGACGCACACGGCACCGGCTGCACGCTTTCCGCAGCGCTCGCCGCCGAACTGGCGAAAGGCCGGGCGCCACGCACCGCCTCGCGTCGCGCGATCGCGTTCGTGCAACGCGCACTGAAGAACGCCTACGCGCCGGGCATGACGCCGCTCAGGGTTCTGGCGCACCGCCCGCGCTAAAATCACCGGAATCCCAGGCCTTTCCCCACCAATGTCCGCGCTGCTGATCCTCCGCCTCGTCCTGCTGGGCCTGATCGCGCTGTTCCTGCTGAGCGCGCTGGCCGTGCATTTCCGCAGCCGCGTGCGCCTGAAACTGGGACGGCAACTGGCGAGCCACGCTACCGTGTTCGCGCCGTACAACCTTCTGATGTACGCGTTTTCCGCGGTGCCGGCGGGCGCGTTTCCCGACCGCAAGCGCTTCACTGCCGTCGATGCGCTGCGCGACAACTGGCAGGCCATTCGCGACGAAGCCGCGGGCCTGTTCGACCAGGGCCACATCCGCGACGCGCTGAAGGACGACGATGCCAGCTTCGCCTCGTTCCTCAAGGTCGGCTGGAAACGTTTCTACGTGAAGTGGTACGGCGAGCCGCTGCCTTCCGCGCAGAAGCTGTGCCCGAAAACCGTGGAGCTGGTGAACCGCATCCCCGGCGTCAAGGCCGCGATGTTCGCGCTGCTGCCACCCGGCGTGACGCTGAATCCGCACCGCGATCCGTTCGCGGGTTCGCTGCGCTACCACCTCGGCCTGATCACGCCCAATTCGCGCGATTGCCACATCTTCGTGGATGGCCAGGAGTATTTCTGGCGCGACGGCGAGGACGTGATCTTCGATGAAACCTGCGTGCACTGGGTCGAGAACAAGACCGACATGACGCGCGTGATTTTCTTCGCCGACCTGGAACGCCCGTTGCGCTCACGCGTGATGGCGTGGATCAACCACCACGTCAGCAACTTCATGGGCGCGATCACCGCCTCGCCCAACCAGGTCAGCGAACCCACCGGCGCCATCAACCGGCTGTTCTCCGCGCTGCGCCGGCGCCGCGAGAAAAGCCGCGGCTTCAAGCAGCGCCACCGAAAGCTGTTCAAGGCCATGAAATTCGCGGGCAGCCTGGCGTTGTTGTGGATCCTGCTGCTGGCACCATGGCCGTTGCTGCGCTGAGGCTGTCACGCTGCGGCCGGCTCGCGCGTCCTTGGATAAACCGGCCGGAGCCTGGCGATGGATAGCGATACCGATCTGTTCCAGCAATACCGCCCGCGGCTGCTCGGACTCGCCTATCGGATGCTTGGCGTGCCCGCCGACGCGGAAGACGTGCTGCACGACGCGTGGTTGCGCTGGCAAGCACAGGACACCGCGGCCTTGGACGATCCGGAGGCATGGCTGGTCACCGTGACCACGCGCATCGCGCTGGACCGGCTGCGGCGCGCCAAGACCGAGCGCGAACACTATTCCGGCCCGTGGCTGCCCGAACCGCTGGGTGAATCGGCCGATCCCCCCGACGCCGAGCTGGAAAGCAGCGAAACGCTGACGCTGTCGTTCCTGTTGCTGCTCGAACGCCTGAGTCCCGACGAGCGCGCGGCGTTCCTGCTGCACGAGGTTTTCGACTACAGCCACGCCGAGGCGTCGGCCATCCTCGGCATCGAGGAAGATGCCTGCCGCCAGCGCGTGCATCGGGCAAAGAGTCGGTTGCGCGAAGGCCGCCCGCGCTTCCACGTGGACGCGTCCGCGCAGCGCCGCCTGCTGCAGCGTTTCGTCGAGGCCATGCGCCAGCCCAGCGAAGCCACCATGCGCGCGCTGTTCGCCGAGGACGCCGTGCACGTGGCCGACGGCGGCGGCCTGGCGCGTGCGACCTTGCATCCGTTGCATGGCGCCGAACGGCTGGCTCGGCTGTACCTGCAGCTCGCGCGGCAGGCGCGAACCGTGGAACTGCGCTACCAACTGCGCACGCTGAACGGCGCACCCGCGCTGCTCTGCTGGCGCGACCGGCAGTTGTTCTATGCGATGTGGATCGATTGCGACGGCGAACGGATCACCGCGATCCACACGATCCGCCACCCCGGCAAGCTGGCGCGGATCGAAGCGGTCACGAAACACGAGAGTGGCGCGTCCTTGCATTGAGTAGCGGGAATTCCCGCCACCTCAATCCCCATTCAAGGAGCCAACCATGTCCCGCTTCACCCTCAAGAAACACTTTGCCAGCCTGCAGCCGCTGTTCGCACTGACCAAGCAACTGCACGAAAGCACGCTCGAACCGGAACTGTGCAACCTCGTCCTGATGCGCGTCTCGCAAATCAACGGCTGCGCCTACTGCCTCGACATGCACAGCAAGGACGCGCGCGCCAGCGGCGAAACCGAGCAACGCCTGTACGTGCTGCCGGCCTGGCGCGAAACGCCGTTCTACAGCGCGCGCGAGCGGGCGGCGCTTGCGTGGTGCGAAGCGCTTACGCAACTGCCCGCGCACGACCAGTCGGTGCCGGACGCGTTGTACGAGGAGGCAAGCGCCCAGTTCGACGAAAAGGAACTGGTCGATCTGACGCTGCTGGTGACGCTGATCAACAGCTGGAACCGCATCAACATCGCGGCACGGCCCGAAGTCGGCGACTACAGGCCGGGCATGTTCGGCTGAGCAGTCGGAGCGCTGCATCGTCCCTGACGATGTGGCGCTCCACGGGGACCGGTCATGGTTTCGATCCGCCTATACAGAAACCCGCAATGCCCGAAGTGCGCGCGGATGGCGCGCCTCCATCACCGTCTCGACTGGCTGCACCGATTCGAGGACTCGACGGAAATCTCACCGCTTGGCCCCATGCGAATGGGCCAGATCGTGGTGCACGACCTGCGCAGCGGCGCAACCCTCGCGGGTGCACGAGGCTTTGCGCTGCTCTGCCGTCAGATTCCCGCGTACTGGCCGCTGCTGCAAATCCCGGCCGTTCGTCGCTACGTCGAACGTGAAACCGGCGGCTGCGGTGGAGAAGCCTGCAAACTCGGTTGGCCGCGCGCACGCCGATCAGCCGCGCACGCGTTCCACCAATGCGTCGGCGAACGTTTCCGTCGTGCCGCTGCCGCCGAGGTCCGGCGTCACGCGATCGTGCGCTTCGAGCGTCGCGCGAATCGCGTTTCGGATGCGCGTGGCCTTGTCGACCATGCCGAGGTGATCCAGCATCTCGGCCGCGGCCAGCAGCAGCGCGCAGGGGTCGGCGATGTTCTTGCCCGCGATGTCGGGCGCGGAGCCGTGCACGGCCTCGAAGATGGCCGCGCCGTTGCCGATGTTGGCGCCGGGCGCGAGACCCAGGCCACCCACCAGTCCCGCGCACAGGTCGGAAAGGATGTCGCCGAACAGGTGGGTGGTGACGATCACGTCGAACTGCCATGGATTCATCACCAGCTGCATGCAGGTGTTGTCCACGATCATCTCGTTGCACGCGATCTGCGGGTATTCCCTCGCAACCTCGCGCGCGACATCGAGGAACAAACCCGACGCAGTCTTGATGATGTTGGCCTTGTGCACCACCGTGACCTTCTTGCGGCCCTTGCGAACCGCCAGTTCGAACGCGTGGCGCACGATCCGCGAAGCGCCGTGGCGCGTGTTGCGGACGATGGACTGCGCGGTCTCGCCGTCGTCGGACAGCGTCTGGCCTTCGGACAAGTACGCGCCTTCGGTGTTCTCGCGCACCGTGATGATGTCGATGTTCTCGTAGCGCGCCTTCGTACCGGGGAAGCTGATCGCCGGGCGCACGTTGGCGTACAGGTCGAAGTGCTTGCGCAGCGCGACGTTCAACGACGAGAAGCCCTTGCCGACCGGCGTGGTCAGCGGCCCCTTCAAGGCGACACCGTGTTTCGCGATCACGTCCAGCGTCGCCTGCGGCAACAGCTCGCCGTGCTTTTCCAGCGCCACCAGGCCGGCGTCGACGAATTCATAGTCGAGCCCGCACTCCAGCGCATCCAGCACCTTCAAGGTGGCGGCCATGATTTCCGGGCCGATGCCGTCGCCACGGATCACCGCGATGGTTTTCGTCACACACGACTCCTTTGTTTTTGCGGTCATCCCTGATGGGCGCCGGATGTTTCCGGCAAGTGCCGAAGACGCAAGCGATGGCCATCCGGAACGGCCATCCATGGCCTGACTTCCCGCGACAGCCGTCCCACCGCGCGCGGTATGCGCGGGTGGCGGACAAACAAAAGCGGAATTATCGGATGTTACGGCGCGGCTTGCAAAAGTTCGTTCAACTTGCCGCTGCGTTCGGCCGCGGCGAGCTGGTCGAAGCCGCCCACGTGCACGCCGTTGATGAAGATCTGCGGCACGGTACGGGCGCCCGGCGCGCGCGTCAGCATCTCGCGGCGCGCGTTCGCGTCGGTATCGATGCGCAATTCACGGTAGGCAAGCCCCCTGGATTGCAGGAGGTTCTTGGCGGCGACGCAATACGGGCAAACTGCCGTGGAGTAGATTTCGATATCGGCCATGGTGGTCGGACCTGGAGCTGCGGGCGTATTTTACCGGCGCTGAACGTCCGGCAATCGAAAATGGCCATTGCCCGCGCGGGCCGCATTCAGCCTAAACTCCGAACCATTCGCGCGCCTGCCGGTCTCACCCTGGACGGATTCCGCCGATCGAACATGCCGTTCCGCTTCTGCCGCCAGACCCTGTTCGCATTTGCCGCCGCGCTGGCCTTGTCGCTGCCCGCCGCCGCGCAGCAGGCCGACGTGCGCCTGCCGAGCCTCGGCAGTTCCGCCGACACGATGATGTCGCCGCAGGAAGCCGAAGAGTACGGCGCGGAATTCCTGCGCGAATTGCGCGCGGCGCACCTGGTGCTGGACGATCCGCAGGTGGACCAGTACCTGCGCACGCTGGGCTACCGCCTCGCGGCCGTCAGCGCCGACCCGAGCCAGCACTACACCTTCACGCTGATCAACGTTCCCGAGATCAATTCGTTCGCGACCTTCGGCGGCTACATCTTCATTTTCTCGGGCATGTTCACCGTCACGCAGAACCAGGACCAGCTCGCCGCGGTGATGGCGCACGAACTGGCGCACATCAGCCAACATCATTTGCAGCGCGCGATGGAAGACCAGAAAAAATCCACGCCGCTGTACGTGCTCGGCGCATTCGCGGCGGCGCTCGCGGCCTCGCGTGTCGATTCCAATGACCGCTACAGCCAGACCGGACAGCCCTATGGTTACGGCTACGGCACCGCGCAGCCGTATGCCCAGGGCCCCGACCCGGCCATCGGCGCCTTCTACGCCGTCATGGCGATGATGGAGCAGCATCAGATCGAGTTCACCCGCAAGGACGAGGAGGAAGCCGACCACGTGGGCATCGAGACCCTGGCCAAGGCCGGCTTCGATCCCGAGGCCATGGCCACCGTGTTCGCGCACATGCAGGAGTTGCTGCGCCCCGGTGGCGACGGCGGCATGGCGGCCGGCAACATCCCCGACTTCCTGCAGGACCATCCGGTCACGAGCGTGCGCATCGCCGATGCACGTGCCCGTGCGCACGTGCTGGAGCAGCAGATGCATGCCGTCAAGGCTTGCGTGAGCGTCGAGACCGACCCGTCGCACTGCAAGGAACAGCCGCTGGGTGCGCTCGGCGACAAGACGGCCGCTCCTTCCGGCTACGGCATGCTGCCGTTGCCGTTCGTCAAGAATTCCTCGGCGCTGCTGGACCAGGCCACGCGCGGCCCCAGCGAACAGCAGTACGAGCTGATGCGCGAACGCGTGCGCGTGCTGTCGTCCAACAATCCGCGCTCGGTGCTCGACTACTACACGCGCAACATGTCGAACAGCGCCAGGTTCGCGGCGTCTCCTTCCAACCGCTATGGCTATGCGCTGGCCCTGCTGCAATTGAACCAGGCGTCGAAAGCGGTGCCGATCATGCAGAAGCTGGCGGCGGCCCATTCCGACGACCTTGCCATCGCGTTGGGCCTCGCCTACGCGGAACGCCAGGCCGGCCAGCGCAGCGAGGCACTGCAGCGCTACGCCACGCTGAACTCCACGTGGCCCAACGACCCGGCGATCGTGCTGGACTACAGCCAGGCGCTGCTCGACAGCGGCACCAAGGCGGACGCGAAGACCGCGCAGGGTCTGCTGAAGCCGTTGCTCAACGACGACTCCGAACCCGCGCTGTACGCAGCCTACGGCCACGCCTGCCACGTCGCCGGCGACGAAGTGCACGCCGGCATCGCCTACGCCGATGCGACGTTCCTGTCCGGCCACGCCGCCGACGCGCTGGACCAGTTGCACCGCTTGCTGAATCGCAAGGATCTCGACTACTACACCCGCGCGCAGATCGACTCCCGCATCGCGCAGATCACGCCCATCGTGCTGGAAATCCGGCGTCGGCACCTGGACCGGGACCAGAACGGCGACGACGGCAACTCGCTGGGGAACAAGCAACAGACGGGACTGCATTTCGGCGCCTGCGCCGGTGCGTCCTGCCTGCAGCCATGAACGCCCGGCACGGGCGCTCGCGTATCATGCGGCTTTCGCGCCGCCTGCCACCCGCGCCATGACCGCCCTCCGACATTCGCTTCGCCCGCTGCTCGCCGCCCCGCTCGCGATCCTGTTCGCCTTCGCCATCCTCCGCGCCCACGCGGAAGCGCCGCCGGCTTCGCCGTCTTCCACGGCTGTGCCGGCCGCACCTGCGCATCCGCAGGTCGAGATCAAGACCACGCAAGGCGATTTCGTGATCGAGCTGTTTCCCGACAAGGCCCCCAAGACCGTCGCCAACTTCCTGCAGTACGTGAAGGAGGGTTTCTACGACGGCACCGTGTTTCATCGGGTGATTCCGGGTTACCTGGTCCAGGGCGGCCTGTACACGCGCGACCTGCGGCCCAAGCACACGCTGCCGCCGATTCCCGACGAGGCCAACAACGGCTTGTCGAACCTGCACGGCACCGTCGCGGCGGCACGCGGTCCCGATCCCGATTCGGCCACCGCGCAGTTCTTCGTCAACGTGGTGGACAACCCGCGGCTCGATTATGTCGGCAACCAGAGCGGCATGACCTGGGGCTACGCGGTGTTCGGCAAGATCGTCAAGGGCATGGACGTGGTCGACAAGATCGACAACCTGCCGACCGGCCCGCAAGGCCCGTTCATCGGCGACGTGCCGCGGCCGCTGGTGATCATCGAAAGCGCGAAACTGATCGGCGAAGCCGCGCATCCGACCGAGGAACCGGTGTCGCCGGTCACCGGGCAGGCACCCGCTTCGACGCCCACGCCGAAGAAGAAGCCCGGCGCGAAGCACTGAACAGTGTCGACCCTTTTCATTTCAGACCTGCACCTCGACGACGCGCGCCCGCACCTCGTCGCGGACTTCGAGCGTTTCTGTGCGGGCGAAGCGCGCCGCGCCGACGCGCTCTACGTATTGGGCGACCTGTTCGAGGCCTACATCGGCGATGACGATGACGCGACGTTGAATGCGCGCATCGCCACGGCTTTGCACGGCGTCGCGGACGCCGGCGTGCCGGTGCACTTCATCGCGGGCAACCGTGATTTCCTGCTGGGCGAGGCCTACGCGCGCCGCTGCGGCATGGATCTTCTCGACGACGGCGCCGTCATCGACCTGTACGGCACGCCCACGCTGATCCTGCACGGCGACGTGCTGTGCACCGACGACACGGCGTACCTCGCGTTCCGCGAACAGGTGCGCGATCCCGCGTGGCAGGCCGCGTTCCTCGCGCGGCCGGTGGCGGAACGGCGCGCGTTCGCGGCACGGGCGCGCGATGCCAGCCGCGCGCACACGTCGACCACCGACATGGCGATCATGGACGTCAATCCGCACGCGGTGGAAAGCGCGCTGCGCCGGGCCGGCGTCACGCGGATGATCCACGGCCACACCCACCGCCCCGCGATCCACGATTTCGCGCTGGACGGCAAGCCCGCGCAGCGCATCGTGCTGGGCGACTGGTACGAACAGGGTTCGGTGCTGCGGGTCACGCCGGGCGGCGCCGGGCTGCGCGGGCTCGAGGCAACGCCGTAGCGCGGATGCGAAGCTCACGCGTCGCAAGCGACGCGGCCCCGCCGCCGACACCGGCGAGCGCGTATGCTGTCGGCCATCACGGGGAACGGTGGGTGATCGCATGACCGAATGGGATGCCGCCGCGTACGCGAAGATGTCGGGCCTGCAGAAAGCGATGGCCGCGCAGGTCCTGCCGCTGCTGGACCTGCACGGCAACGAACGCGTGCTCGACGTCGGCTGCGGCGAGGGCAAGGTCACGGCCTTGATCGCGTCACGCCTTCCGCACGGCGAAGTGGTCGGGGTCGATCCTTCGCACGACATGATCGCGTTCGCGTCCTCGCACTTCGGCGACGGTGCTCGACCCAACCTCCGTTTCGCCGTGGCCGACGCCCGCGCGCTCGGGTTCAACAATGCATTCGACCTGGTCGTATCCTTCAACGCGCTGCATTGGGTGCCCGACCCGGATCCGGCATTGCGTTCCATCCGCGCGGCCTTGAAGCCGGATGGCCGGGCGCAATTGCGAATGGTGACGGCGGGCCCGCGCCAGAGCCTCGAAAGCGTGGTGGAGGACGTGCTGCACTTGCCGCGCTGGCAGGGCTGTTTTGCAGGGTTCGACGATCCCTACCTGCGGCTGACGCCCGAACAATACGTCGCCGCCGCGGCACGCAGTGGTTTGCGTACGGAGCGGGTGCGGACGCAAGACGAAACCTGGGATTTCGAATCGCGCGGCGCGTTCCACACGTTCTGCGCGGTCGGGCTGGTCGCCTGGACGCGGCGCCTGCCGGAGGCCGAACGCTCCGCTTTCGTCGACGACGTGCTGGATCGTTATCGTGCGATCAGCGGTGATCCCGCCGGTGCGGAAACGACCTTCAAGTTCTACCAGACCGATTTCACGCTGGTTCCATCGAAAGCCTGACGGCGTCAGCCACCCGCCGCGTCGATCGCTTCCCGCAGCCGCTCCACCCCGATGATCTCGAGATCGCCGATGCGCGCGGCTTTCTTCGGCGCATTGGCCTGCGGCACGATCGCGCGACGGAACCCATGGTGCGCCGCTTCCTTCAGGCGTTCTTCGCCGTTCGGCACGGGACGCACTTCGCCGGACAAGCCGACTTCGCCGAACGCCACGGTTTTTTCCGGCAGCGCGCGATCGCGGAAACTCGACAGCACCGCCAGCAACACCGGCAGGTCGGCCGCGGTTTCCTGCACGCGGATGCCGCCGACCACGTTGACGAACACGTCCTGGTCGAACACTGCGGCGCCGCCGTGACGATGCAATACCGCCAGCAACATCGCCAGCCGGTTCTGTTCCAGCCCCAGCGCCACCCGGCGCGGATTGCCGAGGTTCGACTGATCGACCAGCGCCTGCACTTCCACCAGCAGCGGACGCGTGCCCTCGCGGGTGACCATCACCGCGCTGCCGGGCGTCGCGCCCTGCTGCGATGACAGGAAAATCGCGGACGGATTCGGCACCTCGCGCAGGCCCTTGTCGCCCATCGCGAACACGCCGAGTTCGTTGACCGCGCCGAAGCGGTTCTTGAACGCGCGCAGCACCCGGAAGCGCGAGCCGGTCTCGCCCTCGAAATACAGCACCGCGTCGACCATGTGTTCGAGCACGCGCGGGCCGGCGATGCCGCCTTCCTTGGTGACGTGGCCGACCAGGAAGACCGACGTGCCGGTCTGCTTGGCAAAGCGCACCAGCCGCGCCGCCGATTCGCGCACTTGCGAGACCGAGCCCGGCGCGGCCGGCAGGGTTTCGGTCCAGATCGTCTGGATGGAATCGATCACCAGGACGCGCGGCTTTTCGTTTTGTGCATGCTCGAGAATGCGTTCGACGCAGGTCTCCGCGAGCGCGTGCAACGGCGCGAGCTCCAGGCCGAGCCGATGTCCGCGCGCCGCGATTTGTGCCAGCGATTCCTCGCCGCTGACGTACAGCCCCGGCAGGCGTTCGCCCAATGCCGCCAGCGTCTGCAGAAGCAAGGTCGATTTGCCGATGCCGGGATCGCCACCGACCAGCACCACCGAGCCTTCCACCAGTCCGCCGCCGAGCACTCGATCCAGTTCGCCGATGCGCACCAGATGCCGTTGCTCGACCTCGCCTGCGACGCCGGCCAGCGGCTGCACTTTCGCGGCCTCCGCGCCCGCGTAGCCGACCCGGCGGCCCGCGTGCGCAGCGTCCTTCGCAGACTCCACCACGAACGCGCTCAGCGTGTTCCAGGCCCCGCAGGATTCGCACTGGCCCTGCCACTTCGGATATTCCGCGCCGCAGTCCGAACACACGTATGCGGTCTTTGCCTTGGCCATCAGGCGCCGTCCTCCGCAAACAGCACGCGGCGGGTGACGCCGCAGGTGAGTTCATAGGCAATGGTGCCGGCGTGGCCGGCGATGATTTCCACCGGCAGCCGCGGACCCCACAGCGTCACGACTTCGCCGACTCTCGCATCCGGCGCGTTGCGCAAATCGAGGGTCAGCAGGTCCATCGACACGCGTCCGATCACGCTGGCCGGAGCGTCGCCGACCAGCACCGGCGTGCCGGAGGTGGCGCTGCGGGGGTAACCATCGCCGTAACCGATCGCGGCGACGCCGATGCGCATGTCTTCAGGGCACTCCCAGGTTGCGCCGTAGCCGACGCGCTCGCCGCGCGCGATGCGGTTGATCGCGACCAGGCGCGTGGCCAGCGTCATCGCGGGCGCGAAGCCGAAATCGGCGCCGGTTTTCCCCTCCGCAACGGACAATCCATACAGCAGGCCGCCCACGCGCACCCAGTTGCCACGTGCGTTCGGCCAGCCCAGCAGGCCGGCGGAATTGGACAACGCGCGTTCGCCTGGCAAATCCCGCGTCGCATCGAGGAAACATTGCGTCTGGCGCGCGGTTTGCGCGTTATCGAATTCGTCCGACGAAGCAAAGTGCGTCATCAGCACGATGTCTGGATCGACCGCGGGCAGCGCGCGCAACCTCGAATGCAGCTCATGCACGCGCTCCGGCGCAAAGCCGAGACGATGCATCCCGGTGTCGAGCTTCAGCCAGACCTTGAGCGGATCGCCGCTATGTTCAGCCTCCAGCATCGCGAGCTGCGACTCGTGGTGGATCACGGCTTCGAGGTGCAGGCGGCGCATCTCGGCGAGATCACTGGCGGCATCGGGACCGGACAACACCACGATCCGCTGGCGGTGTCCCGCCGCGCGCAGGCGCAAGCCATCGGCGATCGACGCCACCCCGAACGCATCGGCGCCGGCCAGTGCACGCGCGCAGCGTTCGAGGCCGTGACCGTAGGCGTCGGCCTTCACCACCGCCATCACTTTCGCGTCGCCGGCCAGCAAGCGCACCCGCGCCAGGTTGGCGCGCAGGGCA